>JAGQPR010000809.1 GCA_020426625.1 Planctomycetales bacterium | reverse complement strand
GCGACGTCCCCAGAGGCATTAGCGGCAGTCCCTATGGCCGTTGCGAAAACTCCTGTGCCTTGTGCCTGGAAACCGAAGGCCGAAGCACTGTTCATTGTGGCGATGGATCCAAAGCCTACCGCTGTCGAATGGGCGCCAGTCGCCTGGGCCTGACTTCCGAAACTGGAAGATTGGTCCCCACTCGCTTCGGATTGAGCTCCGAAACTGGAAGAATGGTCCCCTGCCGCTTGCGCTCTTGCACCGACTGCAGTCGTAAATTCTCTTCTAGTAGTCTGTCACAGCTCGATTTTCGGGTAGAGTCTTTTAAGTTTGGTGCGGGCTTGGTCGTTGGTGAATCGCCAGTCGATACCTTTTTGGCGTTCGTTGCGATCGGTGGCCCAGGCGGTGCAGCGGCGGGCGACTTCGGTGGGGGCGTTGACGCGGTTGGTGAAGCATTGTCTGGTCAGAACGCTCAGCTCGGGTTCGGCCATGTTGAGCCAACTGCCGTGCTTGGGGGTGTGCACGATCTCGATGCGATTGGCGATGCGGAACGCTTCTTCGGGGCCAAAGGCTTGATAGAGCGAAGCAATGGTGTGAGTGTTCAGGTTGTCGCAGACCAGCGTGATCCGCTCAGCCTCTGCGAATCGCGGAGCGTTGACCAGTTCGCGAATTCGATGAGCCCAGTCGACGGCTGTCTTGGTTTCGGTGACCAGGACATCACGCCATCCGGAAAGGGCCTCCACGAACATCCAGATGTTGCAACTCCCCTCGCGGATGTATTCGAAATCGACTTTCTGCGTCTGGCCGGGTTGCATGGGCAAGGGTGACCGCGATTCCGAGATGAGCTGAAAGGGTTGCTCGTCCATGTTGACCACGGGAAAACGCGGATCATGCGGTCTTTGATAGACGGCCAGCACGTGTTCCATCGCTGCAACGAAGGCTGCGTTCTGTTCCGGCGGGATGCACCACATCGATTTCTGCCACGGTTTTAAAACGTTTTTTTCATCGTGCGGCGCACGGTCTCGTAAGAAATCGAATCGACAATTTCCAATTCAACCAAACGGTCTGCCAACATGCGTAGCGACCATTTGGACTTTCCATCGATCGGTTCCGAGCAGGCAATCTGTGTGAGTTTGGCTTCAACTTCACCGTCCACAATTGGAGCTTTTGTTGACGTCCGTTTTTGACGTTCCAACACCGACAACGGACCATGCGCGACCGCGTGTTTCCGCCAATTCTCCAACGAACGCGTTGTGGTGCCGACTGCTTCCGCCACATCCTGATCCTGCCAAGCCGGTCCCTCGTCTCCCTCATCACACAGCAACATCGCCTTCGCCCGCTGAACCTTCCAGGCAGCAATTTTCAACTGACCACGCTTCCCTTTGGAAACCGCCTCCAACTCACAACGCTCATCTGCAGACAACTTCACACGATAAACTTTTCGGTTCGACATTGATCTTCCCTGATCAAGAGGACTCTATGACAAAGCCGAATCCTACCCGAAATTCAAGCCGTGACGGAATACTAGAAGAGGCTGCTGCGAGAGGCCAAGATTGCAAGTCGGCTATCACATCCCGGCATTGTCCCCATATACGGCTTGTTTTCACCAATTGGCGACGAAGAGGAGTGCGCGGATTCGCCGCTTCAACCTTGCGTTTCGATGCGGTTGCTCCCAACTGCTCGATTGGATCAGAAAATCGATAAGTTTCACGAGTCGACTTAATCCTGGAATACGTCGCAAGAACGGAAGAAAAACTTCTGCAAATTGCTGACCCGTCTGATTGACGCAGGCGAAGCGATCGCGTACGCGCACAGCAGAGGTGTTATTCATGCAGACATTAAGCCAGGAAACATCCTGGTAGGGGAGTATGAGAAACAATCGTTATTGACTGGGG
>JAGQPR010000808.1 GCA_020426625.1 Planctomycetales bacterium | reverse complement strand
TTTGAAGGAAGTGACTACGGTCGAGGGTATCACCAATGAAGTCGCATTTCGTGCCCGAGGGGTACGATTGATCGAAGCCGGCTGGACTGAGTTGTTTCCCCGCAAGTCTGTGGAGGCTGAGAAGGAGGGCGAACAGTCATTGCCGAATTTCACACCGCGTGAGAGTGGGCCACATGAACCCTTTCTCAAAGCTGGCGAAACGACCCCACCCAAACACTTCAGCGAAAATACACTGCTGGGGGCGATGGACACAGCCGGGAAACTCGTGGAGGAAGGGGAGCTGCGGGAAGCGCTTAAGGAGAAAGGACTAGGTACACCGGCAACTCGCGCCGCGATCATTGAAACTTTGTTGAAGCGAAAATACATCGAACGCGTGATGAAGAACCTCGTCGCAACGGAACTGGGCCGATACTTGGTGGCGATTGTGCGAGACCACAATCTGAAATCACCTGAACTGACCGGCGAATGGGAGGCAAAGCTCAAAAGAATTGAAGCGGGCCAGGCAGCGCCCGGACCCTTCATGCAAGAGATTGCTGAGTACACGCGTGAACTGATTCAATCCAGCGACAACAAGGCGATCGACGAAACAAAGCTGGGTGCATGCCCACGCTGCGGACAGCCGATCATCCTTGGCAATCAGGCTTATGGTTGTTCCGGTTGGCGCACAGGCTGCCGATTCATACTGCAGCCGACCTACCGCGATTATCAACTAGACATTCGGCAAATTCGCGAGTTGTTGCAATATGGCGTACTCAGCGAGCCCATTGCGCTAGGCGGTGACTCCAAATGCTTATTGAGTCTGCTGAGCTCGGGCGAACTGGTTGAGATCCCAGTACCTCAAGTCAACGAACAGAACGAAGCACAGGATCCAGGTCGATCGAAGAAAACACGCAACAGTCTGGGAGAAACACAGAGTGCGGAAAGTTCAAGTCGGCCAGTGACGCAAAAGCGGTCGGCGGATCTTGGCTCCTGTCTACTTTGCAGGGCGCCCGTCATAGAGCAACCCAAATCGTACAGTTGCAGTCGCTGGCGAGAAGGCTGCGGTTTGACGATCTGGAAAACCGTTTCGGGCAAACGGATTTCAGCTCGCACAGCAAAGGCACTCGTCCGCGATGGAAAGACGGGAGTCTTAAAAGGTTTCAAATCCAAATCAGGTCAGCCATTCAGTGGCCGCCTGAAGCTGATCGATGGCAAAGTGAGTTTAGATTTCGACAATTGACCGCATCACAAGTCAACTTGCGCTCGGTTCGGTAGCTGGTAATTGACTTGACCGGAAGCGATGCGTGTACAAACAACCTGGCAAGGTGGATGGAACTGCACGCGACTGGCCAAGCAGTTTCATCCACGTTCATTATTATTACAGTGGGGGGAACGGCTCACACTGCCATGAATGCCAAAAGCCCACTATTCCCCGCCGATCGCGCGGGCCGCAAACGTCCGCCATGGTAGGACGCTCGAGCTCAAGCGATCGGAAAGACTTAAAAACCGACTATCAGAACTGGATGAACTCCATCGCTTCCTCGATTGGAGCAAATCGAGCAGGAATGCAGTCAGTCTCAAAATCAATCATCACTTCAAAGAACAATGCTAGTGGCTAATGCGAAAGTTTTGAGAGGCGATCGGTGGTCTTAAAAACCCTCCAAAAACCTACTCGTTTACAGATTCGTTGAATTGATGTTCAAGCGTGAATCCTTCGACACTGGCGGGCTGAGTTCAGGTTGTTGGAGCGCCCGTTAACTCCACAACTTAATCACTCATCTTTTCGGGATCGAAACTGGCGCTTCCGCCTGAGTTTTCGAAGATCCACGAGTGGGCCTGGTCGACAACTTTGGCGACCAGCGGCAGATCATCTCGACCAAACGATGTCGAGTCCTTCC
>JAGQPR010000807.1 GCA_020426625.1 Planctomycetales bacterium | reverse complement strand
ATGGCCTCCGCAATGCCACTCTGACGCAGGACATGGCCGAACGCACCACCGGCGGCGGTGATCAGCACGATGTTGCCGGCGCCCATGATGGCATTCTGGAGGTTCAGTTGCCGATCAAGGCTCTTGGACGCATAGCGGGAGGCCAGCACTGGGATGGTGAAAACTTTCGAATCTTGTGAAAAATCTGTTTCGTATCAGGCGATAGCTGGCAGTTTGTAAGCCTTGGTTCTGCGAGCTTGTGTTGAGTCGGTTAGCCCGGACTGTTGCAGCCAGGTTTTGAGGGCTTGGTTGCTAACGGAGGAGAACCGCTTCCGTATCATCTTGGGGGTACAAGGATCGAACAGCGTTGGAAACACTGCCAGTAAACTCGTGAACGTTCCTCGGTTGTGGTGACGTTGGATCGCTTTGAAACTCCCGAAGGCGGATTCCAGAAGCTCGGTGCTGCAAGGCAGTCGGATTGTTGGGTCGTTGAACGAGCTTAACTTCTCCTCATTGCGTCGGTATAAGAAGATCAGCTCTTGTCGCAGCTGACACACGAAATCGCTATTTGTGTTCACTTCCGCAAGGCACTTCTCTAAGGCCGATGTCACTCCACGATAAACGCCATGCTGATTGGCTTGGGATAAGACTCGTCCAATCAGCTGGCGACATGCTTGCCATGGCTCCAGGTCGTCGCGGAACTCGCGTAGCCACCCCAGCTTATGGACGATTTGTGGTGAGGTTACTGGATCGTCTAAGTGACGCAGAACCATGATTGCCCAATCGATGAGCCGATCAAAGTTCATGAAGCGGCACTTCGTTTTCTTTCGCGGTGGCAGCAGGTACGCCAACTCGGTTTGCTGGATTGCCGCGATGGTCGGTCCAAGTCTCGCTTCGAAGGCCAGGAAGCGTTTGTCCTTGCCGAGTGTTCTCTTCAGCAAGTTGGCAACCTTGTGTTTGGTGTCGTCGAGGCAAACACCTTGAAAACCGAGGCTTTCTAGCGATTTGACGCCTTCTTTCAGTTCTGCAGCCCCATCACACAAAACGGAGATCGGTGTGCCATAGAGACGAGCTACGTCAGCAAGTTGCTGGCTGACCTGGTGCTTGTTTCGCGAAGCGGTCGACTGGACCATTAACGGACTCATGTCCTGACGTCGTAGCGGCCGATCCTTCGGTAAATCGGTGCGGCGGATCCCTAACACGACAAGCACAAACATCTTGCCAAGCTGAACGCTGTGATCGACCATCCAAATCCAGTCTTTGGCCACTGCAGGTTCCTGGAGAATTGCCACACCATTGCGGCAACTCCAATTGCGGACCGCATCCCGTTTGGGAATGTTGATCGATAAGCCAAAAGTATCGCAGACACATTTCAGAACTTGGGGCACCGCACGAAATCCAATCAGCAAGCTTAGTTGGCAGCAAAGGGCAATGACTTCAGCGCTGTATTGATGGCCTGGCAAGGGTTTCCATTGAGTGCATGGCTGTTCGGTGGCAAGCTGAGCTTCGATCCTATCTAGTTGACGTTGCGAGCTCTTCAGCCGGGCAACAAGATCTCGATTCTTGGCTTCTGCTCGCCGCAACTCCCGACGAATTTGACCCAACGCCTCACCTCGCTTCTCAGCCAAGCACCGCCAGCGACTCCGAGACTGATACAAAGCTCGGCAGACACAGCGAAGTGGAGACTTGAAACTGGGATAGGAAATCGACGATGATGTAGCCACTGTTACGCTCCTTCGTTTCGTGGACTTTGACAATCAACGAATACGGGGGCGCGTAACAGTTCTCAAACCCCAGTTTCACCTCTCTTTCCCATTTTTCGAACTTTTCACCATCCCAGGGCGAGGCTCCGGCCGAGCCGAATTCCAAAGGCTCAGCCGGAGCTTCGCCCTCCCCGGTCGTTGGTTTTGA
>JAGQPR010000806.1 GCA_020426625.1 Planctomycetales bacterium | reverse complement strand
GCGACCTTCCCAACGGGAAGGTTACATCCCGCAAAGCCCCAAAGTAGGTTCCTGGGTACCGTTCACCCCTTCGGCGAATATTTACAAACCGTGGTGGCGATTAGCGAGAAGTGTCGAATTCTTTCTTTTTTAGCTAAGCGCGAGTAATGAGCGGTTACCATCAATCTCGGTTTTTACTTTCCGCAGCTGGATCCTTCAGCGAGTCAGCGGCGTCACACCATTGTGTCGCGTAATAGCTGGCAACACGGTAGACGTCCTGACGCATTACGTGGCTGTCTTGACGCACTTGCGAGAGTTGTACGATTCGCCGCAACTCCTCGCAGAATTCCGCTTGGCAGCAATCTCGCATGGTAGCAGCAGCTCGCCTCCAAGCACTGAAGTTGACTGCGACCTGCGCTGCCAGCTCATAGCCTGGATCCTGCCCAGCAGAGGTAGCATTCACCAACTCGATTTGACGGATCAGCCGCGCGGCCGCCACGGAAACGATGGGCACGAGTTGAGCCTCCGGCTGAGGAGAGTCTGCAATCCAGTACAAGGCTGGTGAATAGTCAACCTGGTCGTCACCTAGTACGTAGGCTCTCAGTTCTTCATGTAGATGCTCTCGAGCTGCGATTAGCTCAGCGGCTTGCATTCGTTCGACCGAATCAGTAGCCGTCTTTTGCCAGTATCTTAGCCAGCTGTCCACTGAATCTTGCAATTCGGGCATTGAAGTTGAAGGGGTGGTCGTCGAGCTTTGCGATTCATTTCCGAAGGCTGCCATCTGATCGCTGCGATGGCGGTCGCCAGGCATCGCTTCGGTGATCTCGGACGACTCGGCCTGCGGAACTACGCTGCGGCGATTGCCCAAGGAACCCACCCAACAGGCCAGGGAAACAATGAGAAACAGCGAAAGCCAGCACGCGGTCGCCGTTCCCATGCCCTTAACGAAACTCGTGCTGAAGTTGGGCTGCGCAGCGATTAGCGTCGCCACGAATCCGAGCACACCGCCCAGAGCACCTCCTGCGAGCCCGCAGAACACAACGAAGTACCCGGAGGCACCTTCAAAACCACTGATGGAGTACCACTTCACACACAATATCCCGAGCCCCAAAGAACAACCCATGCCGAGTATGCCGGTCAACAGCCCAACCAAAAATGCCGCCAAAACGCTCATCGTCACTTCCACTCGTCGATTGTGTAGATCTCAACTCTCTGGGGCATAGACGCTGATCTGAACGTCTTTACCGGCTTCAACTACCGTCGTCGCCTTGCCATTCTCGTCGGTGTAAACATAGCGATCACGAGCAGTCAGCGCGGTGGACTCTTTTTCGTCCATGATGAATTGATAGGGATGCTCTTTGCGAACCAATACAGCTTGGTTTGCCAAAGGTCGCTTGGCATCTCCGGCAGTCACAAAGATATCGAGCTTGGCCGATTGCTGGATGTGCAACACCGCTGGCAGTTCCACGCCGGATTGATCGATCCCAGCTTAAATCGATCATGTTACTGACTGAATTCTCGTCATTGATAAACACACAACCAGCTCACGTTTATGATGTCCTGACAAGTGGCGCACGTGTACACACTGACCTTCTGAGCTGAGCTCACACAACGTGAAAGGAAGAGCAAATATGCCAATATCCAGCACCATATCCCTACCGAAATGCAACCCACGACTTGCCGCCATGGCAGAACAAGGAGTTGCAAACTGAATCGCGATGGAGCTGTATCGTAGACTTCTGAACTGGCGAATACTAACAAATTTCGACACTTCTCGCTAAGCGACGCCAATTCAACTTACTCTCCCTCCGGAGAGTGACGAGCGGGCACACGGGAAGCAGGTCGGCGAGCGGAGAGGGGAATCTCCCTCCCCGTCGCTGGGGCTCCGCCCCTCTCTTCCGAAAGTGAGGTCGAGAACGGCGTAA
>JAGQPR010000805.1 GCA_020426625.1 Planctomycetales bacterium | reverse complement strand
CAAGGAATATGTGGAACTGAATTTCCAATTCTTGACACTAGCGGAATGATTCTGTCGCGGCTTTGAATTCTTGCAGCATCTCGTTCGTCTGCATAACTACCGCTCGTTCATTTTTGCGGAAACACGAAAGGGAATGCGTTCATGACAATCACTCTCGACGCAGTTTTGCCCCCTCTTTCAAATTGCAGAAGCCGATGAGACAGATGCAAACGACCTGAAAGTCACCGCGAAAATGGATGACGAACTGACGAACCGTTCCACTGGCAACGTCGCATGGGAGATCCGTTGATCGATCTTTTCTACCGCCTGAAATTCCACACCTGGCTATGCGTGAGGGATATTACCACCAATCCCTACCCTGAAGCCTTTGAAAAGGTCTTGTGTCAATTTTCGTATACCATCGAAGCTTCCTTTAGAGTTGATACGACCAAGCCACTCGGACAGCGTTGTTCGTTTGCCACGGGCTCACAGGCCGCCAACCGGCCGGAATTGGTCACGCCGCCACGACCAGTCAACGCTTGCGTATGGAAGGACGTGGTGGCCAACGATCAGCTGAATGATATTTGGTCCGATCGGTTGGTGGTAAAGTCGGGATACCAACCGGTCCAAAACGTAAATACCAACGTAAGCGTCAAAGATCTGGCCAAGAATTTTGGCAGCTAGTGCAATCACCGTCTTGTCACTAGTTAATTCGCGACGAATTTCATGATGCGGACAGCCGTACCGCATTCTGATGATTCTGGTTGTACTACGCGGATTCGCAAGACGTGCTTGTTAGAGTCTAGCTGGTTGGCGAACATCACGCTTCGCGGATAGTGCAACCCCTTGCTGAAGTGGTGCAACAAGTCATAACGAGTGAACGGCCCACCATCGACGCTCGCCTCGACCATGCCTGCGTCTGGGCCAGCAACCAAGTAGATACCGACCGCTTTGCCAACGAACGATAAACTCAGCTCTGCTCCCGGTCGATCAGCCACTAGCATCGGAACGTTAGTGAAACGCTCGCGTTTGGCACCACGAATGTTTTGCCAGTCTGGAATGGCTGTTCTCCAGTGGGCGTCCGTGTCCGCTTGCTCGACAGCGATGAAGCGTCCTTGATCGTAGTTGTACTCATCCAGCGGAGCAGGCAAGACAGTTTTGCCTTCGCGCGCCCCATTACTGGTGTCTTCGGACCAGGCTTGATCTAGCAGTCGGTCAATCATTTCAGTGCACATGCGATTGCCCGGTTCCTTCGGATGTGTACCGCCATAGGTCTCCCAAGTCAGTGAACCTGCGCTGACCTTTTCAGCCACTTCCTTGGCCAAATGGATAGTTGGTATGCCGTAGCGACGGGCGACGTCTCGGTGAGCTTGAATTGAAAGGGGAGTCTGCCCTTGCTGTAAAGCCTGCAGCATACTTGGATTCACGAAGAATGTCATCAAAATGTCCGCTTGAGGATTGTGCGTACGAACATGGCGCACGATGCCTTCTACACCACGGATACAGTCGGCATAGGAATGCCCGGCGTCTTGATCGTCGTTGACGGCAAACTCCACCAACAAAAGGTCTACTGGACCTTTCTGCAAGACATCCTCGTCCAAACGAAAAGCGCCAGTTGTGGAACAAGTCGACGCAATACCCGCGTTTGTGAATTCAAAGCTGGTGTTTGGAAAACGGTGCTGTAGGCTCTGGCAAACCATCGGTCGATAACCGTCCATTTCGGTGATAGAGCCACCCAAGAAAACTACATGCCCACGGAGGTTAGATTCGAATTCCAATTTCGAATTCTTTAGCGACGAACCCAGTTGAACGTTGGGCACCGCATGCTTGAGCACAAATGCTACGATAGGTCCAGGCTGGGATGGTGAAAAGCTGGGAATCTGGGCAGCCGAGGTGGATTTGGGGTTTAAATACTGTTCCGCCCCAACGTATTC
>JAGQPR010000804.1 GCA_020426625.1 Planctomycetales bacterium | reverse complement strand
GGACGAGGGGCACCCTGTAACAATCCTCGAATATGCGGAACCCATTTATCGATAATTTGAAGGAAGCCCTGCGAGAGACCTGACCCCAGACGTTGTTGACGAATTCAAATTGAAGCCGGTGGCCCCACTAGGCCTCAATCAAGCGACCGCTCGTTGAGGTTTGCGTGGTTTTTCGTGACGTAGCGGGAGCGTGGCGACGGGGTCGCTGGCAGTTTTTGGCGGGTGGTTTTTTCGCATGGCTTGGGGACTTTCCTGGGTTCGGCGGTCATGGCGATACCAGAGCATCCAGACTCGGGCTTCGTGGGACGTCGCGGCTAACAACGCAGCGGTTGGCGGATGTGATGGTGCAAGAGGAACAAGACCTCGACCGACTCGCGATAGCTCAGCAAGCGATACGTCAGGCCGCGGGCTTGCTGGATGATTTGGGCGGGGATGTTCAAGAGTCTCTGGCAGAACGTGCGGAATTCCATGCGAATGATTTCACGCTTGGTGGCCTTCAAGGATGAAGCCTGTTGTTTGCCAACATCTTCGACGTGTTCGGCACGGATCAGCAGCCCGCACCAGATTTTCAGCGACCAGGCCAACGATGCGATCACCATGTATGCCCAGTTGCTATGCAAGTTATCGAGCGGTGCTGTGAACGCGCCACTCGCTTTCAGTTGGCTAATGAGGTTTTCCTGATCACAACGCTGGTTGGCTTGCGAGACGATCTGCCGAGCCGACTGCTTAGCTTTGGGAATATTCGTGATATAGAAGAAGTACGGCTCGTCATCGAACAACTTCTGTTGGCCGCTGGTGACTTCGACCTCCTTACGCAGCACAATCACGCGATACGTCCGTGAACATTGGCCCGGTTGATAGTCGAACTCAGCGACCCATTCGCCTTTCAGCCGTTTGTTTTGATAACCCTTCTCTTGCACCACCGCTTGCTTGTGGTTGGGGCCTTTTGCACGGGGTTTGCCTGATGAGGAACGTTGACGCGTCAGCCGTTTCCAGCAGTCTTTTTCCAGGTCATCAGCGATCCCGACCAGCTTGGGCATGGCGTCGATGCCGAACACAAACTCGACCCCATCTTCACTCCAGCGGTCGAAGTTCTCGGTCAAGGCGAAGTCGGTGTCACCTCGTAACAACACGCTGCGAAAGCCCGCCGTGCGGCACTGCTCGATCGCCATGTCGAAGAAGAGGCCAGAGTGCTCATGACTCGGACGATTGCCGCTGCGATTAACGATATATAACGGTTCGTTCGTGTTCGCCAATGAGATTAACAACGGATGATAACCCCATTGCTTTTTGTAATTCATGCCGATGCCCTGCTTCTTCTCTCCGCAGGTTTCGACCATCGATCCATCGGCTTCAATGACGGCTTGTTCAAAGAACTCGTCAGGCTGCTGCTGCCAGGCGATGCGTCGAATCTGGTTGAAGCCCTGCTGCAACTGGAGGATGTCCTGCTGATGGAAGCGACGGCAGAAATCGCCTGCCGTCGTGGGGTCGGGAATCCGCTGAGCCCCAAAGGCGTTCAACCACGCCTGGTCGTTGCGGATCTCTTCCAGATGGTCCAGACACGTCCCGCCCGCCAGCAGGTTCAGTGCAATGTTGAGCACATGGTCGGCTTCATCATACGGCAAATGAAGCTTCAACAGAGTGAGGTGTTCATTGATCGCTTCACGGACCCCGAGTGTCTTGATCGCCTCGAGCACGACCCCGATGCCACCCGCCGAAATCGCCTGCTGCTTCTCGGACAGCTCGTACCGGATCGCCGGCGGATCAATCATGGGTGACTGTCCCGACCAATTGATCGGATCGACTCGTTCATGAGTTTGCGCCTTGCGTTTTTGAAGCTGCCGCCTTAGTTTTGAAATCACTCGAAACCTCCTGTTTGCGTGCGCGAAAAGAAGTTGTCACACCTCCTTAAACG
>JAGQPR010000803.1 GCA_020426625.1 Planctomycetales bacterium | reverse complement strand
AGGCATCTTGCCTGGGGCCTGGGGTTATGTAGCCTAGTGTCTGTCCGTAAATTGGAAACAACAATAAATTACGGGGAAAATTGGCAAAAAGCTCCTCGAAGATCGAACCGGCAAGCCGGTTCGGGCGTTGAATTCATTGAGAAACGGAACTCAAAGCCACAAATCTTCGAGGAGTGTACGAGATGCGAAAGCACTTTCAGCAGCAAAGCCGGTTCGACTGTGCCCCGATCGCCAGCGTACCGCTGAATCTCGAGTGCCGCGATGAGATTGTGCCAATCCTGTACGGGCTACGTCATCTTTATAGCCTCCCGGAGTTCCGCCCTAAAGCAGTGAAGTTGATTGAAGCTGACTTGAATGAGCTGACGCGAAGAGACGTCGGGAGACCCGGGCTGGACGACTGGCAGGTTTTGGTCTTGGCAGTCGTTCGCCTCGGCTGCAACCTCGACTACGACAAGCTTGAAGACTATGTGAGCAATCATCGCGCGCTACGAGCAATCATGGGCATTGGTGATTGGGAAGCCTCTGATGGGTTCAGCTATCGGCGCATCCGAGACACGCTCTGCCAGATCAAAGCGACAACTATCGTCAATGTCAACGAGCTTGTCGTTCAGGCTGGACATGCAATTGCACCCGAGGCGGCTACTTCTGTTCGTGCTGACTCTTTCGTCATTGAGACCAATATCCATCATCCCAGCGAGAGTAGCCTTCTTTTCGATGGTGTACGGAAGTTTGTTCCACTGTGTGTCGAACTGGCAAGTGAACTGAAGATCGAAGGCTGGCGACAGTCAATGCACTTGGTTAAGAAGATCAAGAAACTCAGACAGGACATTGGACGCGTCGCCGCCAGCAAGAGCAAAGACAAAGCTGAAGTGATGCGCATTCTGTACAGCGATTTGATCACTCGCGTTGAACAGTTGATCGAACGTGCCGATGCTCTTATCGACTCCGCGAACGCTACTCGACGAACGCAAGCTCTAACTCTGAAGATTATTACGATTCAGCACTGGGTAGAGCTGACCGAGCGAGTGAACAAAACAGCGCGTCGACGCGTGTTGGACGGCGAGACCGTCCCCAATGAAGACAAGGTGTTCAGCTTATTCGAACCTCACACACAGTTGTATCGTCGCGGCAAAGCGGGCCAACCAAACCAATACGGTCGCTTGGTGCTTGTGTACGAAGATGCCGCAGGCTTCATTAGTCATTACCACATGATGGCTCGTGAGGCGACAGACGATGGCGTGGTGGTTGAGCAAACCAAGATCGCTCAGGAAAAGCACAACGGTTGCATCAACACCGCGTCGTTCGATCGCGGTTTTCACAGCGCGAACAACGTAGTGGCCCTGAGTCAAGTCGTCAGTGATGTCTGCCTGCCACCACGTGCTCCAACCGCGTATGCTGAGCAAATGAAGAATGCATCGGTCAAGTTCCATAACACCCGTTTACGGCATAGTGGCATCGAGTCCGCAATCGGCGCCATGCAACGCGGCAACGGATTGAAACGTTGTCGCGATCGCACAGAAGCCGGATTTGAGCGATACTTCGGGTTGGCTGTACTCGGCCGAAACATCCATACACTTGGCAAGCTGCTGTTGGCGAGGCACCACGGCCAGACCGCAGCCGCCTACAGTCGACGCGACGCACAAGCAGCCTAGCAACTGCACCGCGTTGGCAGGCAAACTGGTACTGGCTACCCCCGGGCTACCGCCCTGCGCGTAGCGCGAAATTAGCAGGTTTTTGGGCCACTTTCGGGCACGGATTCTGTCGATCCTATGCAGATCGAAACAAATCTTCGACCCGACGAATCCCCCCGAAATAGCATGAAATCCATAGTGAACGCAATTTACGGACAGACACTAGGCTACGAGGGGGCGTCGTAGCCTAGGCATCCTTGCCTGGGGGGCTGGATGCGGAATTTGCACCAGCTTTG
>JAGQPR010000802.1 GCA_020426625.1 Planctomycetales bacterium | reverse complement strand
GCGATGTGGGAACAATACAAACAAATCCAAGCATCACTCACAACTGAAAATACTACGTAGAAACGAATCTGCACCCTTTGTTAAACACTCTGGGTGCCATTGAGGTCACGGTAGCCGTTTTGATGTTGATACCTCGCACAGCGTTTCTAGGAGCAATTCTCACGACTGCCTTCCTCGGTGGAGCCGTCTGGACCCATCTTCGAATTGGAGACGCCTGGTACTTTCCGATCATTGTTGGCGTCTTGATGTGGATCGGACTAGCAATGCGAAAACCGATTCTGTTCTCAATGGCCATGGGCAACTGGGCAGGAATCAATTCAGAAGGGGACCCGTCATGAAGTACATGCTATTGATCTATGGTGCGGAAGATTCTTGGACCGAGAACGAACGTCAGGAGTGCATGCTCGAATCGATGAGCATCTGTGACGAGCTCGATGCGCAGGGGAAATGGATCGCCTCGTCACCGTTGTATCCGGTGGCGACGGCCACCTGTGTGCGTGTTCGCGATGGACATCGTCAGGTGACGGATGGGCCGTATGCCGAAACAACCGAACAACTGGGCGGCTACTACATCATCGACGTCGACAGCCTGGATGAGGCCGTCGAGATCGCCAGTCGGCTTCCTCCGGCAAAGAAGGGGACCGTCGAAATTCGACCACAGCTTCCGACGCCCAATCCGCTGCCAACGCCAAGAGCGATGGCCATCGATCAGGTTGCTGGTTCGCTGTCAAAACAGTACATCTTGTTGATGTACGCCGAGGAAGGGGCCTGGCCCCCGGAAGAACATGCTCCAGCCCTGGCAGAATCGGTCGGCCTCTGCCGTCAACTGCACGACAAGGGCCAGTACATTTCGGCTGCTCCGCTCCAGTCTCCAGCGACTGCAACCTGCGTTTGCGTTCGCGATGGTAGTCGAGTCGTCGCCAACGGTCCATTCGCGGAGACCAGGGAACAACTTGGGGGCTACTTCTTGATCGACGTCGCCAACCTGGACGAGGCCATTGCCATCGCAGCGCGCATACCCGGCTCGCGACGTGGAACCGCGGAGATTCGCCCGCTGTTCCCCCTGCCCCAGCGATCTGCCGATAGGGTTTCTACGCCCCCTGAATGATAACCGGGACTGGCACAAGCTACGTTTCGAGTTTTCTTGATTTGTTTTTTCGAATGAGAGAGAAACAATTATGAAAGCACTTTTTCCTAGCTGTTTACCTTGACTCTGACAGTACTATCGAGTTTGGCCAATGCGCAGGAAACTCAGCCACCACAAGAAATCGGGCAAGTCGCTCCGGAGAAAGAGCATCAGTGGCTCAAGCAGTTTGTCGGTCGCTGGTCGACATCCTTGAAAGCCTCCATGGGACCTGGCCAGCCCGATATGGTGTGCGACGGTGTCATCGAATCCCGTATGCTCGTCGATTGGTGGGTGATCAACGAAATGGAAAGCGCGCCGCATGCAAACGATCGGTTACGACCCGTTGAAGAAGATGTACCCCCTGCGCTTCGCTGCAACTTCTTGTAAGATCCCCGCCTGCATGACTCCCGACCCTATCAAGTAACCTGAAGGGTGCGAAGAAGGATTCGGACAGCCTCGATGCCTTACAGTATACTTGGAGTGCGTCTTACTTGAGTGATAAACAGCGGGAGTTGAATACATGCGCCGTGCTTCCCCAGAAAGCCGTGCTTCCATAAGCAGTCGAGTACGGCTAAGTGACAAAATTTGCCTCCTACAGCGTGCTCGAGCGCGGCTTGCGCGCTCGGCAGCTTGTAGCCTGCTGCAGTTGGCGTCGTTGCTCATCTTTTTGCCACCGGTCAGTACTGTGGATGCGCAGGATTCACCTCAGCAACGGCCGTTCGAGCGTGGATCGGGAAGAGTTTATAAATCGCGGATTGATCCGAATTGGTTCGACAACAGCAGTCAGTTCTGGTACCGCAACG
>JAGQPR010000801.1 GCA_020426625.1 Planctomycetales bacterium | reverse complement strand
AAGCGAAGCTGCGATCCTGGTCCAAATTGAAGATCGACACATCGAGCGTACCGGAAAAACTGCGAGGCAAATATCAACTGCGTATTCAGTGGCGAAACAATTTTGCAGGCGCTCTACCAAGCGATATCCTGCATATTATACGCGCTAACAGCGATCCGTTCGGTAGTCCCGGGAGCTCAGTCGCACCGCTCGATTGGCGGTTCCACGACTATGTAACGCGGTCTCAAGTAGTCGATATCGTTGATCAAACAATCACAGTCCCGCCGGGGGAAGTTACGATTGTCCTAAATAAGCTCGGTTCTGATTCGTCTGCATCCCCTTCGATGCCTTCGGTGATATTGGGTATTGTGCGCACCGCGAGCGATCAGACCGCTGAGTTCGCATTGCCAAAATTCGGCTCCGCGCAGGGCCAATTGTTGGTACCCGAAGCTAGTTTTCCCAACTGGGGACAAACCATCATCGATCAGGCAACCCTAATTAACGCTCTGCCCGTTCGCGGCGACGGTAGTCCATTTCTATCGAACCCAGCCCAACGACTGGCTGGCCTTTCGCGTTCGCAAGATTCCATTAGCGACCCATTTGCTGCCGGAGGGGTGGCTCATCAGAATAGGGCTGCGGACGCTGTTGCCGGATACTATGCCTCTGCCGAAGGGACTGCTGAGCGCGCGCTTATCGCTGGTAATGCGATGGTCCCTACGAACGAGCAGGGGCAGTTCACGTTCGACTTTCTGCCAATTGGACAATACGAGCTGCGTATTCAGTTCCCGACAGGAACCCAAAACTCTTCCGTCGAATACGGTACAAGCGAACGGCTTACGGCGGTGGGGAGTGACACGCCTGGTGCGTTTCGATTCGTCATCAATCCTGATGAGCTAACTGACCTAGGAAATGTTTCTAGGCATTTAAACCAACGTGAAGTAATTCCGAAAAAGCCCAGCGGCAGAGTGGACGTTAAGCCCTCCGCCAATCAACCTCAAGTCGGTCTGCTCTATTCGACCACATCGAATCCATTCGCAACCACCGCCAATGCGCGAATTGAGACCGCCTTGAACAGTCCGGTTGAGGATATCAACTTCCATACAACGCCGTTCGCGCAGGTGATCGATTCGCTAAGCAGTGAAGTGAACATCCCAATCCTACTGGATCTCCCCAAGCTAGAAGAATTAGGATACGAGATCGACACACCCGTTACGCTGAGCCTCCCGTCCGCTACCCTGCGCAGCGCGCTCAATCTTGTCTTGGCGCAAGTCTCTAGCAGCAGAGATCCGTTTGCACCCAAAAGCCGACTCACGTTGGTGATTCGCGACGAAGGCATTCTTGTAACAACTGGCAAAGATGCTGCTTCGGATCCAAACATTATCTATAGCGAGACGCAGACATTTCGCAGCTCCGCTGACTCGGCTACACCTTCGCCAACTCGTGACCGTGCGGCTGAGATCGTCAAAAGCTGGTTGAAATCGGCACCGGAGAATGCCGAACGTTCCGAACTACAGCAACTGCTGGAAACGCAATTGTCTGCCGAATTCGATAGCCAGCAGCAAACGCGACGGACTGAGATTGATCGTTTGCAACAGCTCCTCGAACAATCGCGCTCGTGGCTCGACCAGCGCCGGCAGCAGCGTGAGCAGATCATTCAGCGACGGGTGCAAGAGTTGCTGGACAAAGCTGATTAACAATAGCGGTGTGCCAAGGTGACAGATGACAACATTGGCCGTCTTTGCGATAGTACCAGAGGCCTTAGGTTCCGTCGGTTTGTACAGTTATCCGCGCCGCGATAGAGTAGGCTCGTGGGCAATGCGGGAAGCCATCCGAAGCGATCGATTGTTTAACCGCGCAGCGCGCTCGCCTGGTGGATTGAGGCCATGAATGTGGTCCCCCAGCGGCACCAGTAGTTGCCCCAAGGGGTGCCGCACTATCACCCTGCACTAGCCAAAC
>JAGQPR010000800.1 GCA_020426625.1 Planctomycetales bacterium | reverse complement strand
AGGGAGCGGGGAAACTAAGCCAATAAGATTGACGCGATTTCTAAACATCGCACCTACGGACGCTACCCAATGTTCATCGGTCACAGCCGATTTTCGTCGCCTCACCGAAGTCGCTGCACCTTTGCAGCCGCATCGGAGCAAGGACTAGGCGACGCGAGTTACAGGAGATCGGAGCAGGGCTTCCTCGACGCGAGTGGCGATGGCCTGACCTATCTTGCTGCGGAACTTGGCGGCAGCGTCTGGGATTTTGCCACAAAGCAAGACTGCATCGTCATAGACTTCTGCTTTCCACTCCACTACGTATCCGTAGGCAGCAAAACTAACCGAAAGTCGATGGCCGCGAATCGATTGTAACTGAACTTGATGGACTTGCTGCGGAAATCGTTGAGCCAACTCGCGGACCAACTGCTGCATCCTTGTTAACGCCAACTCTTGACCGAGGCAATGCTGAATATTTGATTCGATGACGATCATATTTGTATTCCCGTCTTCGCTCCATCGAGAATTGGAATCGTATGCATTTCGCCAAGGAAAACTGAGGTCCGTCAGTTTACTTGCTTTCAAAAAGCGACGCACAGGGGTGGTGGTCTTGCATCGTTGCCGGTTTGAGCACGGCCGTAAGTCTTAAAGAATCTCAGCCCTGCAAGTCGTCGCTGCACCAAAGCACTTGGCTTCGCAAATGATTGTCTAACGGACATTGGTGTTGAATGTCCAGATCACTTTTCGAAAATAATCTAGTCAACTCTAGTCACGAAACCTCCGCTTCGTAAGCTACGCTGAAAACTTCCTTGTGTTCACTAAGACGAGAGCAGCATCATTGCTTGCAGCACGATCCATCGCCAACTACCTGCCACAGTAAGCCTTGACAACCGGCAACGCCACGACCACTAAGGAACTGTTCAGCCAAAGGTCGGCCTGACTTTATCTACTTCCCATTCCCGCAGGTCTTAGGTTGGCACGCAGCTTATTCTCATGGGCCATGAACTCGTCCGCTACGGATTGCATGTCATATTTATCGCCCTTGCTTCGATTGCTGTGGCTTCATAGCCGGTTCGGTGTAGGGCATATATTTCGGATGGGGTACGTAGTTGCCTTTGCCTGTTTCCCAGCGGAAAGTTTCGCCTTCGACAACCAGATCACGCCTCGCGTTCAGATTGGGTTCTGGATCGGCGAATTGTGTCGGTGCTGATTCCCGCAGTCGGGCGATGACGTCTCTGTTCTGCGGTACAGTCGCCAAGTTGTTCCACTCGTGCGGGTCCTCTTTGACGTTGTACAATTCCTGGTTCTCGTCGTCGTAATGGATGTAACGCCAGTCGCGATTCATCACCGCATACTCACCGGGGTTTATGTAGGGCAGATATACGGTTCGATCTTTGGCATCGGCGGGACGCTGCAGTGTTGACGCCAGCGAAACGCCTTCCAGCTTCTGACGCGGTGTCGGCAGGTTGCATGTTTCAATCAATGTCGGATAGATGTCAATCAAGCTGACCGTCACGTCGGTTCGAATACCCCGGGCCACGCCGGGGCCAGCCCACACGAACGGCACGTTCGACGTTCGTTCCCACAGCGTGTGTTTGCCCCATTGGCCTTTCTCGCCGAGGTGATAGCCGTGATCGCTCCACAGCACGACGATCGTGTTGTCCGCATAAGGACTCGCAGCAATTGCATCCAGAATTCGCCCGACCATCGCGTCAGCGTAGCTGGTGCAGGCAAGGTATCCGTGCAGAGCGTCTTTCCAGGCACCCATCGCAACCAGTTTGTCGTAGTGTTGCTTCCTGCGATTCTCGCGTTGCTTGCGAACCTTGTCCGGCAGATCCGCCAGGTCGTCCTCTTTGAACGCCGGAGTCTCGATTGCGTCTCGGTCGTACAGATCAAAATATTTTTGCGGACAATAGTTGGGGTAATGCGGAGCATAAAATCCGCAGGCCAGGAAGAACGGA
>JAGQPR010000007.1 GCA_020426625.1 Planctomycetales bacterium | reverse complement strand
TCCGCCCCTCGCACATCCGCCAAGATCAATGGCGCGGCCGCTGCCCTCTATGCAGCCCCAACACCACGCAGGATGCCACGCACGCCTGCTTCTCTGTGCACATCACCCGCCACATCTTCCGCTGCTTCCGTTGTCACCGCTCCGGTAACGCACTGGACCTCTGGGCTGAAATCTCCCACCAGAGCATCTACTTCGCAACGATCAACCTCTGCCAAAATCTCGCCATCGAACCCATACCCCAGATCGCGCAACCCAAACCCAAGCCTTAATCAACCACAATTCCCGCAACCCAATCTCCAGCCACCCCGCCAAACTGGCCCGCGTTCAAACCGCCATCGGCATGGACATGTCGAGTCGTTGGCGAAACACATTGACGGCTTTCGGTACCTTGGGAGCGAATCAATTCACGGTGACGATTGCGACAAGATCGAGGTTTCGATCCTGGATCGCCAAAGGTCACAGTACTATTGGATCGCTGACCTTGATTTTTTGCCCCGCCGTGTCCTTGAAATCGTCCGTCTGCAGAATGAAGTCGTGACCCGTGAAGAATGGTCGCAAGTGCGGCTCAACGAAGAAATTGCCGATAAGATGTTTTCCTGGACGCCGCCGGCTGGATGGCAGCAGTGGGTACTGCCGAAGAAGAATCTCAATTGGCCGCCGATCGGCTCGCAGGCTCCGGAGTTCGCTTTAAGGTCGATCGATGGAAAACGAGTTCGCCTGTCTGAATTTCGCGGCAATGTTGTCTGGCTGAATTTCTGGCGATTGGGCTGCCCGCCTTGCATCGAAGAACTCCCTCATCTGCAAAGCTTTCATGAAGAGCTCAGGGATTCCGGTCTAACGCTGATTGGCATCAATGTGACTGACGAAAAAAGACGCGTGCAAAAATTGCTGGGCTCGAAAGGAATCACTTACCTTAATGTCATTGATCAGTCGCCAGAAGCAGAACGCGTCTATCTCGACGTGTACGGCGTGGGGGCCATACCGATGAACTACATTGTGGACCGTTCCGGGACGATTATCGATGCCTGGGTGGGGTATTCGACCGATCGGACTGTTAACGCGATTCGCAAAGCTGGTTTGTCGGCGAACGAGCATCCTGCGTTGGCGATTGACCATGGCAAGCGCGGAGAACAACCCGATGAACCCGATTCGGCGAGCCGGGGCGATTAGACATAGAGGGCCAGCCGCGCTGACCGGGTGATGGGTAAGGACTTCATCACTTGATCTTTGGTCGCAAATTGTGCTATTCAAAACCCGTTTCGTCCCAATTCACTGAAAGGATTCTATCGTGTTTGCATCTTTCCTAATCTGCGTCGTACTATCAAGTGTTGCAAATTCCCCTGATGGACTTTCCGCGTTTTCCGATGGCCCACTGCGGATTACTGGGAAACAACTCGTCACTTCGATCATCAAGCCAGAAAAAACGGAATCGTTGGCATCATGCTGGAAATGTCAAGCCGATGGAACCACGGCGCTTAACTTCGGCGATATTTCCGCAACCGCCGACGGCATGACGCTCACCCAGATTGATCGCGAACGATATGCCTTCATGCTTTCCGGCAATTGCGTATTGCGAATGCGCGGGCTCTCGGCGACAGCGACGAAAATATCTTGGTCAATGGATGATCGTCCCATGATATTGTCTGGTAACGCCCAAATCACTGTTGTGATTGACGGTAAGCCGACCACGGTTGTTGGTGAAACAATTACGTTTGACCACACAGACAACACGCTGAAACTGCCGGATGGAATCACTAAACGCTTGCCTTCCTCAAAAATATACGCTCTCGAGGTTCCTCGCTAAATGATGCTTAGGCTCGAATTTGTGACGAACCATGCGAATCGGCATGGGGGCAGTATTGCTACGTAACCCTGCCACACCGCCTCAGCATGCGGGTCCGCACTGGGCGGTTCGCCTTAAGGATGCAAGCGTCGCGCTCGGCTTGTCTGAGCTCATCGGTGGTTCGTTCCTTGTCCTGTGACGTCAGTCCATTCCGTTTCCACTGGAATGCGGACGCTCGGTACTACGACGTTTGCTCACTTCTCTTTGCGCGGTCTGCGTTTCCGCAGCGGCCCCGCCTTTCGGGCAAGCCCTGCTCACGGGTACGTATCTAGATCTCCCCAAATAAGGGACGCCTCAAATAGAAGCGAAGGCTTCGCGTTGAGACACGTGATCTGTCCCCGTCCAGATTCCACATCTTCCGGTTCGGTTTCGTGGTCAGCAGCCCACGCACTTGGAGCCATCGGCCTCTATGTGGTTTCTGTTCGTGACCTGGCGGGTCTTGGCGAGAGAATGTCCAGAAACACAAACCCGCTGGCTTTTCGATCATCCTCGCAGGCTTCCTTCCCTGGGTGTGCCACCTCGCCGCAGTTGCCCTCGCCTCGTACTAGCTTTCTTCAGAGTTACATTTGGCATACTGCCTCGTCGTGAAAAAGACCGGAACTAAGTAAGGAACTTCAACTTGCACCGCACAAGATCACGCCCATCGTTGGGTGTACCGCATCGGAGTGGGAATTGCAGGCGTTCTTGAAATCCAACTCTTCTTGCTCCACCCGGTGTGCGCCGTTGAGTTACTGCCGAAAGTTGTGTTTGGTTGAGGGTTGAAAGAAGGCGGCGTATTTCGAGATGACTTGCTTTGCAAACAAAGACCAATTTCATTCGAAAGGAACGCCACCCGTGAAGAAGAGTACTCAGAAATCTGGTTCAGAGACAGTCAGTAGCTCGGTTGAAGTTGAGAACGAGACACCGATTGTTGCTCAGGAGACAGCGGCTGAATGTCCTCGTGACGTGCTCAGCATGATCCTTCGTGATGGAGCTCAGGAGATGCTTCAAGAGCAATCCCGTTCTGAAAATTTAGCGTCGGTCAAACATGCCAGATAAAAGAAAGAATTCTCTATTGACTTGGAGAATTCTTTCGCTAACATTGAAGCTCGTATGGAGAAGGAATTCTCTACTCTGCTATCAGGAGAAACGAAAAATGCCGCGTCCACCATCAACGCAACCAACAGAAGTTGAATTGCAGATTCTGCGAGCGCTATGGGAAAATGGTCCCAGTACGGTGCGCGCAATCCACGAACACTTGGTGGATCAGCGCGACACGACCTATGCCACGACAGTGAAGATGCTGGTTGTCATGCTGGACAAGGGGCTTGTATCGCGAGACGACTCGGTCCGGCCGCAGATTTACAAGGCTGCCGCGTCGCAGTCGCGGACTCAGAAACAGATGCTCAACAACCTAATTAAAAAGGTTTATGACGGCTCGACATCAAGCCTCGTTCTACAGGCTTTGTCGTCGACCAAAGCTTCCAAAGAAGACGTTGCCAAGATCCGTCAATTGCTCGAGCAACTTGAGGAGGATGCGTGATGACTCATTTCATCGAAAACCCGATAACGCAAGCCGTCGGTATCGCGCTCTTACACTCCCTTTGGCAGATTCTCTTCGTCGCTGCCGTGTTTGTCGTAATCGCGACGCGAGCCCGACGGTGGACAGCCAATAGTCGTTACATCGCGTCCTATGGATCGCTCGTACTGATGCTGCTGTTGCCGCTAGTCACATTCACACTCGTTTTCGCCCTCCAGACTGGAGTACCGCGAAGCATACCGGAAGCAAGTCAATTCGGTCCGGGAACGCATTCAACTCAGCCTCTATTCGCTGCGCAGGTGGAACACGGGTTTGTTGAGAACGCAATGCAAGGTTTCTTGTTGGAACCAACGGATTTACGCGAAGAGCGGTCGAAAACAAGTAACGAAGTTGCGGGAGCTAGCTCGAAGGTTGCCTCAGTCTTCGCAGTTTCCACCTGGAACCAGATTCAACCTTGGCTCGCGATTCTTTGGTCCGTTGGGGTCATTACATTTTCAATGCGCCCTTTGCTGTCGGTCCATCGCTGTGTTCAGATGCGGCAGTCGGCGGAGCTAATTGAGAAGCAGTGGATAACAAGTTTGATGCCCGCGCTTTGCGAACGCATCGGGTTGGGAAAGGTCATTCAAGTCGCCAGTTCGAAGATCGTCGAGACGCCATCCGTGATCGGAGTTGTCAGCCCAATTGTTCTTCTTCCGGCTTCGCTGCTTACCGGCTTTTCGCCGGATCTACTGAAGGCGATCTTAGCGCACGAGCTTGCCCATATTCGCCGTCACGACTTTGCGATGAATCTCGTTCAAACGGCAATCGAGACTTTGCTGTTCTATCACCCTGCCGTCTGGTGGATCACGTCGATAGTAAGGCAGGAACGCGAGAATTGTTGCGACGATATCGCACTCGCAATTTGCGGACGTAAGTCGTACGCCAAGGCTTTAGTAGACTTGGAACTCGTCCGTTCGGGAAATGCTGGATTAGCCATGGCGGCAAACGGTGGCTCTCTCTATCGGCGGATTCATCGCATTGTTCATCCGGGTGAATCCTCGACGCCTTCTGGCGCTGGACTAGCGACCTGCGTCGCAGTTCTGCCGATCCTGCTGGCTTGGTTAACATTCCACAATGGGCCAGCCATTGCTGCTGACCAAACAGAACAGTCGACGACAGTACAGCGATCAGACACGGAAAATTCTGCTTTGACAGCACGGGAAACTGAGGTTGCCAATGTTGGTGACAATGAACGCTCTTTCAAGGGCACAGTATTCGACGCCAATGGTAAGCCGGTTGGAGATGCAACTGTCTATGTCGTAGCTGTTTCGTTCGACGTGAAGGTCAACGGGACAGTGTCGAGATCCCTTTCAGCTCAGTCGCAGTCAGATGGCACCTATTCAATCACTGTGACCCCTCGAAACAACGAGGTTCTCATGATGGTTGCACAGAAGGCTGGCTGTGGTGCAGTCACTGTTGATCTCGCTCTGGCTCGAACTAAGGCTGAGCAAAAGGAAATCACTATTGATCTGAATTTGCTTGAAGAGATGCCAATCAAGGGACGCGTTGTCGATACGGAAGGAAATCCCGTAAGTGGAGTCGAGATCCGAGTCGAAATTTTGTCAGTTCCCAAGAGCGAAGAGGCCGTGACCGAATGGATCGCCAATGAGAAGCCTGAACTATTCACGGAAGCAAACAATATGGCAACAAGGTTTGGCCGTGACGAGCGGATTCGAGGCACTCAGTTTCCGGCAGTGGCAACTATACCACTCGGCGAATCGCTGCCTGACGCTGAGACGACGTCTAGCAACGGAGAGTTCCGGCTAGTCGGTGTCGGCAAAGATTGCTTGCTGAGAGTTTCCTTGTCAGGCCCCGGTATTGCTAGCCGCGAAGCGCTGATTGTTGCCCGCGAAATGAAGAGCGTGACCGCCTACGCCGCCGGCATCTTCTCGAGAGACTTCACGCACCACGGTGCCAATCCAACTCTGGTTGTGAGCCCAGCCCAGGCGGTCACAGGCCGGATTCTGGATGCTCAAACGAAACAGCCCATAACTGGATTGCCAGTCATGTTGCGACGTACGGGGAGAGAGAACTGGTTAGCGGCCAACGCGGCGGAACGAACGCTCACTGACTCCGAGGGACGTTTCGAACTATCAAGTGCACCGCTGGGCGGCGGGCACATGATCAGCATCATCGCCGGTCCGGATAGTCCTTATTTCGATACGGACTTTGAGTTCCCAGTTACTTCGAGTCCAGAACTAGCGCCAGCGGAAATCGAGTTGACTCCTGCAGTGTGGATTCGTGGCAGAGTCACCGATGAATCCGGAAGCCCAGTCGTCGCAATCGTCGATTACTACCCTTTCCGCGAGAACAAGTACGCCGAAGCGTATTCGAATTTCGATCCCAGAATTGCAGGACGAGCGCCCAACGAAAAACAACTCACCAACCGGGACGGTTTCTTCCGCATCAAGGCTATTCCGGGGCGAGGCGTTCTATCAGCTCTCGCGCAAGATCAGCAGGATCGCTTGAAATATATGCCGAATCGCGAGCCAAGATTACTGGATGAGATTGGTGGTGAACAAATGCGCAAGTTGTTCAACGGCTGGTCTGCGGACTACTTCGATGCTTTGATTGAGATAAATATCGACGAGGGTTTGGCGGAGACAAGCCAAGATGTTGTATTCAAGTCAGGCGGAACGAAGAAACTCACACTTTGGGGAGAAAGTGGTACGCGGCCGACCAAGATCCAGCAACTAGGTCTGACGTTTCCACCCAAATTTACAACGATCGAAGCGAATGAATCGACAGTTGAAGTGATCGGCTTGCAGCCCGATGAACCTCGTTTGGTTGTGCTGATCGACGAAAAGAATGAATGTGGGATTGCATTGACGGTCAAAGACTCAGACCCCGGAAAACAAGCACTCCGATTGCAAGAATGCGCGAAGGTAAACGGGCGCGTTGTAGATAGCAATGGGGAACCTGTCGACAAAGTGAACATCCGAGTGTCACCTGTCCTGGAGATGCAGCGAGACTCTTGGAATCGAGAACTTCGATCCGTAAGCACAAATGCGAATGGTAAATTTAGCCTGTCGATTCCAAGCGGCTGTGCTTTTAGAGTTTTTGCATATTCGGAAATGGGACCGAACTTTACCGCAACGATTCGCCCGAAGCCCGGTGCGATCTACCATCTTGGGGACCTAAAGGATAAAGATGACCTAAACGAAGTCGAAACAGCTGGCGAATTGCCTTAGTTGCAATTCGCGCTGGACGTAACGACTGGGATTCGTGAACGGGTAATCGAAAGTCATTTCCGGAAAATAGTGCTATGACATCCAAACGTTGGCAACGCTATACACCGACCACGGATGAACCATGGAATCTTTCCAGGGCCAATCACTTGCATCGCAGGGCTAGCTTTGGGGCAACCTGGGGAGAACTACAACGCGATGTTGACGATGGATGGGAGGCATCGGTCGGACGGTTGCTAACGGGGACATCGCGTCAGTACGGACAACGTGAAGACTTTGAAAGTATTTCTAGAATCATCGGTGAATCTGCAGTTGCGGGAGGCGATGCAAGTCGGTTGAAGGCTTGGTGGTTGTTTCGCATCTTGTTTACTCCTGATCCTTTACAAGAGAAGCTTGCTTTGTTGTGGCACGACCACTTCGCAACAAGCAATCGCAAGGTGCAAAACCTGCGTTTGATGCAACAGCAAAACGAGCTATTCAGGAGTCGTGCGTCCGCGAAGTTTGGACATCTGTTGCATGAAATAGTCAAAGACCCAGCTATGCTCGTCTGGTTGGACGCGGGACTCAACCAGAAATCCCAGCCCAATGAAAACCTTTCTCGCGAATTGATGGAATTGTTCACACTAGGTGTCGGAAATTATGCCGAGAGCGATGTCCAAGAGGCGGCCAGAGCACTAACGGGTTGGCGAATTCGCAACATGAAGGCTGAGTACAATATGGAGCGCCACGACCAGGGCGAGCTGGCAATTCTCGGTGTCGTTGGAGCTTTTGATTCAGAGAAGCTGTGTGATCTTTTGCTTGGCCAAGATGCAACCAGCCGTCGACTCGCAGGAACGCTTTGCGACCTGTTTATGGGTGAAGATGTTGCCGACGCAGAAGCAATCGATGAGTTGTCGCTTGGCTTAAAGAGAAACGATCTGAGCATTCAATGGGCTGTCGAAACCATCCTTTGTTCGCAGCTCTTCTTCTCCGATGCAAACATTGGTAGTCGCGTTAGTAGTCCGGTCGAGTTTACTGCCACAGCGATTCGTTCGCTAGAGATGCTGGACAACCCACCGAGCACACTGGTACTTGCGGAATGGTGCAGTCGCCTCGGACAAGATCTGTTTTATCCGCCAAACGTGAGTGGCTGGAACGGTGGGCGGGCCTGGCTGACTTCGCGCACAGTCGTTGGTCGTTCCAATTTTGCAGCCGCCATGGTGACGGGGCAATTGCGCGTACCATCGACAACGGTCGAGTGGAGTCCATCGGTCGAAAAGCTCGGGCGGGCGGAGCAACTTCAAAAGCTGCTGCTGAGCAACCCTAACCGCCAACGCTCAAAGGTAGAAGCCATGAAGCTGAGCGAGTTCATTGCCCACACTCTTAGCTTGCCGGAAGCGTTTGTTTGTTAAGCCCTAGATCACCAAGAAGGATGAATAATGATAAAGCGACGGAAATTTATCGCGTCCTCAGCGATCATCTCACTCGCGCCGACGTTTCCTGCGATTTTGACGCGGGCTGCAGTCGCGAACCAATGGGACAGCGGTGGACGCATCTTGGTAGTCATTCAGCTCGATGGCGGCAACGATGGGATCAACACGGTGGTCCCCTATCGCGACGAAGGCTATGCGAAATATCGAAAAGAATTGCGGCTTCCGGATTCGCAATTGATCAAGCTAACCGACGCGTTCGCATTTCATGCAAGTCTTCGGGATGTAAGCGAACTGTTTGAAGACGGACGGCTATCGATCGTTCATGGTGTCGGCTACCAAAACCCGAATCGCTCGCATTTCGAAAGCATGCGGATTTGGCATGCTGGTAGTACCGAACAGTCTATACGGAAGGTAGGCAATGGCTGGATTGGCGATTCTCTGAGCCAACTCAACTTGCGTGGCGAACTTCAAGCGATCCATGTAGGCGACGAAAGTCTTCCGAGCGCGCTAGCAGGTCGACAATGCACCGCCACCACCATCTCACATGCATCGGACTTATCGTTTCAGTTGCAACCCGCAGCTTCTGATCATTCGCAACCACTCGGGGACGTAGAGTCAAACTCGTTGACGGATTTTCTGACCCGCAGCGTCAAGGATGCTCAGTCCGCAGTCGAGAAAATCCAGTCGCTTTTGGATTCTGGCTTGGCGGGCCGCTACCCTGCAACCCAACTCGGCGAACGCCTAAGCTTGGTCAGTCGATTGATCAAAGCGGAATCGGGAGCACGCGTTTACTACACGACGCTTCCAGGCTTTGACACACATGCGGTACAAGCTGGTAATCATAGCAATTTGCTCCGGGACTTCTCGACTGCACTTACGGCGTTCATGGATGACATGCTCGAATCCAAACTCGATGACCGAATCGCAGTTCTCGCGTTTAGCGAATTTGGTCGTCGTGTCGAGGAAAACGCTTCCGCAGGTACAGACCATGGCACTGCGGGGCCGGTGTTCCTCGCAGGTAACGCTCTAGCGAGCCGTACCCATGGGATTTTGCCGTCGTTAACAGACTTGCAGGACGGTGACCTGAAACACAACATCGATTTCCGCAGCATCTACGCCGCGATTGCAGCGAACTGGCTTGGTTGCGATTTGCCACTTACTCTAAAGGACATCGAGCCGCTCCCGTTGTTCAAACTCGATCACGTTGACAAGACCTGTGAAATCGCAGCTGATCCGTAACCCGACAGAGAACATCGACAAATAGCCTAATTGACAACCTACTGCGGGCTTAACAAACCGAGAAGCAGAACACACATTGGCCCTTCATTAGGCACGGAATAAACGGCGAAATACGATCTGGAAAAAGAAAGGTTTCTGCCGGAAACGTCGATGCTCCCGGTTGGAAGTAACGTACCTGAGATTGATACGTTACTGGCCGAGCTGGGCGTTCGTATGGACCCGCCGAAAATAGGTGTACTAAATGTTCTTGCCTCTTGGTGTGGCCCATGCTTGGCTGAAATGCCGCATCTTCAAGAATTTGCCGAAAAATATGTTGATCACAAAGAGATTCTATTTCTTGTGGTTGGCCGAGAAGAATCGCAGGAGACGCTCGATGCCTTTGTCTCCAAGAACGGTTACCGCATCCCGTTTATCGCAGACCCTGAACGACGCTTGTACTTCGAATTTGCAAAAGAATCCATACCGTGAACATATCTAATTGACCGCGAACGCGAAATCCGTTTCGAGATTGTAGGCTATGACCAACAGATACTTGAGAAACTCGACACGCAGATTAGTGATCTCGCTGATGAATGGATTAAATGATTTGCAGAACCACACGTTGAACGGAAGTTCGCGATGCCGCTCCGCTTGCTAACGAATCATTCTCGCGAAATCCGTTACTGCCACCATTACCCGCCTGTAACCATCAAGACTCGTTTGCACCACATTCCTCTTCGAATGGAACTCATCCATGAACGAATTGATTGAACATCGTGACGGACTTACGGTTGGCATCGTCTTACGCGTCTTCGGCGGCATTGCGACGCTTGCATTTTGTTTTTGCTTTTGCTTTTTGACTTTTCGCTTGTGCGTAGGGACGATCGCATTGTACTACTGGCCGATGCAATCCGTCCGTGCTTACATTCCGATGAATCTGGTCTATATCTCCGTATCTACCAATGCTTCTATGTTGCTCGGATGGTGTTCCGTTCGCTGGTTTCGTTCTTCGTCACCAAATCCCGTTTGGCTTTCACTGGTTGGTACGCTTGTTCCGGTTCTAATAATAATGTTTCTCTGGCTTGCCGTCTGATTTCGGATAACCTGGGCATGTGCGTGCCGGACTGGAAATGTTTTGAAGACGAGCGGGGGCGGCTCCCGCCAGAGTAACTCTTAGCCAGAGGCTCTGTATCGAGTTTTGCAGCCGACGTATTAGGCGTATCCTCGACGTCGTTGGTTGAAGAGCTGTAACACTTGCCAGGAGGCAGAGAGGTAGTGAGGATGAAAGGTGAGGAAGTAACGTCCCCTCCCGGTGCAGGACCGCAAGCGTGAGACTTTGCGAGGACTATTGGCTGGCCCAGAGCCACTGAGCTCGGCGCGGGTGCAAGAACTTGTGCAATCTGATTGCAGCCCGCTACCAAGGGTGACCGACGTTGATGTCGAGCCGGTAAAGCTAACTAACTTTGGCAGTCTTCTGGATCAGACCGACAGCTGGTACACCGATACAGGGGGACGAGGCTGTGAATACGATGGAAGCAACCGACGAACTGAGACAGGCATTGGGCTGTAGTGACCAAGTCGTTGATTGTCAGGATGTTTATTCAACTCATGCCAAGGAGGGCAGTTATGAAGACCAGGATACGAAGGAATTGTTGACCGACCAGCTCCGGGAGCTCCGCTTGTCGGAATTCCGGGAGAACTACGAGTCTGTCGCCTGGCGAGAGGAGCAGCAGAGTCTAACTAAGCTACAAGCTAAATTTGCAGGAGTTGGCGTGGGCTTTTGCATTCCTGGTAGTGTGAGCCGTTCCCTCCACTGTAATAATAATGAACGTGGTTGAAACTGCTTGGCCAGTCGCGTGCAGTTTTCATCCGTCTTTTCAGATTGTTTGAAAACGCATCGCTTCCGGTCAAATCAACTACCCATGATCCCAGATATTCCCGACATGGTGAGTCCCTCGCTTGGCTCACGCTTGGCCTTCATAGCAGTCATCGCGTTCGTATCAATCGCGATCGTAGCTGGGATTTGGCGCGGCGGCCCGACCGGCGAACCAGTTGCTACAACGCGACGTTGGGGAATAGGTGCCGCAACTTGCATGTCACTCTGGCTCGCTATCGGTGCGGTTGTCCCGTTGTCCGGTATTCTAGAAACGAAGATGCTTCCTCCACCGCCCATGTTTCTTTTAGGAGCGAGCTTTCTCTTAACCGTCTTTATCGCGTTATCAACCTCGGGATTGCGGCTAGCCAGGCTGCCGCTAGCCGCCTTGATCGGCTTCCACGCTTTTCGGCTGCCACTGGAGTTGATTCTGCATAATTGGTACGAGGGCGGGACGTTACCAGTCCAGATGACCTACGAAGGCCACAATTTTGACATCGCGACGGGCATTCTGGCCATCGTCGTAGGAACATGGGCCATGCTCGGTCAGATCCCACCAGCGGCTGTCTGGTTATTCAACTTAGTAGGGTCGAGTCTACTAGCTATCGTTATAATGATTGCTCTCACGTCCAGCCCTTTCCCGTTCCGGCAGTACGTGAACGAGCCGCAAGTACTACTGGTCTACAATTTCCCATTCAGTTGGATTGTCTCGGTAGCCGTAGCCGGTGCGTTGCTTGGGCACTTGGTCTTGTTTCGCAAATTGCTGACACAGGGTGAGTGCTAGTTGGCGACGTTCGCCCGCCGTTGTTCCTGTACACAGCAGAGGGATTCGCGGCTATGCCATTCGTGTTCAATTTCACGCATCAGTAACGCATTGTCGAATTCAACGGTGCCTTGCGGAAACACATCTCGGTCATCAAAGAAAGACGATTCCACGCTCGTAACTTGCAGCGGTTCCACCCGCCAATCGAAAGTCCTCAACTCCAATCCATCGAACCCACGCTTTTCGCCGGCTGGAGAATAACCTAACGATCCGGCCGCGAAAAACTGCGAGGTCTCAGCCACGGATGCAAAGACAGAGTTGCGTGGAAGGCTGGTTGCGATTTGCCCGTCAACTAGGACACGTGCCGAACGATCAAGACTGTTCATCTCGATTCGGAAGGCGGTCTCCGTTTCGTGGACATCAAACCTAGCGCGATTATGTACGCCCGGAAAAATGCGGCCACCGGCCCAAGCGTTGAGAACCGATGAGGTATCGCGACGCGGGATATAGACACCCGAACGCAGTTCACCATCCGCGTCCCACTCGACGGCGATTCGATGTGCCGCGTTTTCTGAGGAAATACCAAGGAAGGCTGGGAAATTCTTCGGACGAATGTGCTTTAGTCGAATCAGGCAGATGCCAGCGATTCCAAATCCCGCGACCGTCTGTGGACGAAAGGGCGCTGGTAAGATCTTCGCCAGAACCTGCGGATCAACTCGAAAATTCGCCAAGATGCGGCGATCTATAGTTCCCCGGATAGTCGGAATTCGCACGGTCGATGCCTTTGCTAAGACTTTGGGTAAGATTGTAACCGTACTACCTGAGCCCAGCTTAACAGAGTGGCCTTCAGTCGTTTCACGCCCGGGACCAGTGACGTTATTCAACATGATGCACGATAACTACCTGGATGCTCCGACACGTGGTAGAGGATTGGGAATGACAATTTGGCTGTGGCCTGCTGTATTGCCCATATTGCTGCTCATTTATTGGCTAACATCCAGTGTCGTCGTAGCAACGCTGATTCCGTCGGTCAGCGCAGCGCTCCCCGCGTTAAGAACGGGCTGGTGGCTTCGCGCCTATGAATTGAGTCTAGGCTACCGGATGCGTGCCAATACGCTGTGGTATTTTTATCTGGCCGATGCCCTTTGGCTGGCTGCGGCCTCAGCATTCACGACAGTTGTGATCTTGATCATCATCAACACTCGAATTGGTATCCAGCCCGACATGACCAAGTTTGCGACAGCCATGTTGACGATTGCAGGCGGCATAGTTCTGACGACCCTAATCGGACTCTACGCAGCGTTCCAGGCCTGGCGTCATTCCATCCGAGTTTGGATCCACCCCAAAACCCATCAATGGACGGGCGGCGATGAGGAAAAGCTTTCTCGACTTGTCTTTCTACCACAGCGGCTCAACCACGGCGTTTTCATCTTGGGGACAAGTCTCGTGGTACCCGGTCTACTAGGTGGAACGGCGATGTTGATTGCGCTCACGGGGAATGGTGGTCGAATGACTCCAGCCATGGAGTACATCTCACTAGCTGTCATGCTGCTATTTTTCGTCGCCCTGCCCATAGTATCGATCATTGCGTACATTGGAGTTTCCGGCTCGATCCTGGCCAGTAACCCGAGCGACTGCTGGCTGCACACGGACAGAAACCAATTCGACCCATGAACCAACCGATTCAATCCATCGCTCGCTATTCCGTTTTGAAAGCTCGCTGGGTTCACCTCGTGATGCTCAACTACGAAGTGGATTCAAATGTGCTGCAAACGTTAGTTCCGCCTGGAACCGTGCTCGACAGCTTTAACGGAAAATATTTTGCCAGCATCGTTGGCTTCCAGTTTCGCGGCGCGAAACTCTTGGGTATTCCGGTGCCATTTCACCAATGCTTTGAAGAGGTCAACCTGCGATTTTATGTGCGACGCGAGATGGCCGATGGTCCCCGGCGAGGTGTCGTATTCGTCAAGGAGATCGTGCCGAAGCCGGCCATTACCTGGATGGCCCGAACACTCTACAACGAGAATTACGTGACTATGCCCATGAACCATCTGGACGAAATCGGCACATCATCCCGCCCTACCGTTTCGTATGGTTGGAAAATGAATGGCCGCCAGCAAAGTGTTTCGGTCACTGTCGAAGGTGAACTCAGCCTACCGGACGACGATAGCGAAGAGACGTTCATCACTGAGCATTACTACGGATATTGCAAGCAGCGAAACGGCACGACACTCGAGTACCGTGTCGAACATCCGCGTTGGAACGTATGGCGCGTAATCAGCAGCAACCTGGACTGCGATGTGGCGGGCACCTATGGCCAGGACTTCGCTCCATTCCTGAACGGCCCACCGACTTCAGCCTTTCTTGCAGATGGCTCCGCCGTTCACATTCGTCCGGGAAGTCGCTTGAATTCCATCGGCGACATGGCGCCAAAATCGTGATCACCGCCGTCAATTATCGAAATCTAGGTTAACTTTTCCATCGATCAGCTTCAGGCGTGCACTGAATGGCTGACCTGATTTGGATTTGAACCCCTTCAACTCGGCAGTCTTCCCGTCGCGCAGAAGTGTCTTGGCGGTGCGAACGGAAATCCGTTTGCCGGAAATCGACTTCCAGATCGTCAAGCCGCAACCTTCTCGCCAGTGACTGCAACTGAACGATTTCGGCTGCTCGATAACCTGCGCCCCGCAAAGTGGACAAGGTCCGAGATCAGCAGAAGTCTTCCTCGTCTTTGGTCGACTCGAACCCTCCGCAGCACGCGTCTTCTTTGAAGAGCTTCGAGTACTCGTCGATTTCTTCCGCCAGCCTAAGGGCTTTCCATCGCTCTGTTCGTCACCTTGAGGAACCGCGATCTCGACTAACGCGCCGGATTCCAACAAACTCAAGAAGCATTGGTGGCCATCGCCGAGCTTAATTGGCTCACTAAGCACGCCATTCTGCAGTAGTTCGCGAATTTGACTAGTGTCTAATTGGCTGTCGCGGTAGGTCGGCTGAAGTACAAACCGGCACCCTGCGCGCCACGCCGAACAGCCATAGGCCTGCTTGCCTGCAATGATGGGATGTCCGCATTGTGGGCATTCACCAAGTTTTGTTTCGTCGATCGCCTTATTGTCGCTGGACTGAATGATTCCGCGCGTATATTCAGCAATCTCGCGCATGAACCTTTCGGGCGCTGCGTGGCCAGCTTCAATCCTATTGAGTTTTGACTCCCATTCTCCGGTGAGCTCGGGTGATTTGAGGTTGTGATCCTGCACAATCGCCACGAGGTACCGGCCAAGTTCTGTCGCGATGAGGTTCTTCTTCTCTCGCTGAATGTATTGGCGCTTCAATAGCGTTTCAATGATGGCCGCACGCGTTGCCGGAGTGCCAAGTCCCTTCTCCTTGAGCGCTTCCCGTAGCTCGCCTTCCTCGACGAGCTTACCGGCGGTGTCCATCGCGCCAAGCAGAGTGTTCTCGCTGAAGTGCTTGGGTGGAATCGTTTGCCCCGGCTTTATGACCGGCTCGTGGGGTCCACTCTCACGTAATGCAAAATTCGGCAAAGCTTGCTCGTCTTCCCCATTCGGCTCCGCAGATTTGCGAGGAAACAACTCGGTCCATCCGGGCTCAACCAGTCGCACACCACGGGCGCGAAATGGCACGTCATTGGATATAGCGTCGACTGTCGTCACTTCCTTCAAACACGGCGGATAGAATGCTGCGATCAATTGCACCACGATCGCTGAGTAAACCTTCTCGTCTTGGTCACGCAATGCTCCCGGGGCGGCACCGGTTGGGACAATTGCATGGTGGTCGTTTACTTTCTGGTTATTGACTATTCGCCCATTAAACGGGAGGGCCTTCAAGTCGAGCTTGGCTATTTCGTTGGGTTTGATCGACTGCAGCTGCCGCAAGATTCCTGGGACCTCTTTCTGCACGTCGGTACTTAGGTAGCGTGAGTCGGTGCGGGGATACGTAATCAGTTTCGCTTCATAAAGTGACTGGGCACTTTGTAGTGTACTGGCGGCCGACATTCCAAAGCGACGGTTCATATCCCGTTGCAACTCCGTCAGGTCGAACAACTGAGGTGGCAGCGACTTCTCAGGTCGTTTTTCAATCTTCTGGATAACGAGCAGATGTTTGCTGACCCGGTTAAGCAAGGCTTGTGCCTCTATCTGCATGTCGAAGCGATCACCGGTGTAGCGGAAGCACACTTTGCGGTAGTTCGTCAGCAACTCCCAAAATGGCTGCGGCTTAAACGTTCGAATCTCGTCGTCGCGGCGTACGATCATGACTAACACGGGAGTCTGTACACGCCCCAGACTCCAGAGAATCCCCGCAGTCCCATAACGCAACGTATAGTTACGCGTCGCATTCAGACCGACGATCCAGTCGGCTTCGCTTCGACATTTGGCGGCGGCATACAAATTGTCGTAATCCGACAACGGCCGCAGCGAACGAAACGCAGATTGAATCGCCTGAGGTGTGAGTGAACTCAGCCAAAGCCTTTGAGTTGGTTTGCGAGTGCAGCCCGTGAGGGTGAGGATATAGCGAAAGATCAGTTCGCCTTCACGGCCCGCGTCGGTAGCACATATCAGCCCATCCGCCGCGTGAAACAGTCGCCTTACGATTCCGAATTGTTGCTTGGTTCCCTTGTCGTCACGCAACTTTAACTCGAACTCATCGGGGATGAATGGCAAGGTATCCAGCGACCAAGTCTTCAATGACGGGTCATAGTCAGCCGGTTCCTTCAGCTCGACGAGGTGCCCCAGAGCCCAGGTGACTTGATAGCCGTTGCCTTCAAAGTAGCCGTCACGCCGCGAAGTTGCCTTGAGGAAGGCAGCCAGCTCACGGGCCACGGATGGCTTTTCGGCAAGTATCACTTTCACGTGTCACCCAACCATTCACACAGTAGTACAGACATCAGTTGCCATTCTTCTTGATCAACCAAACGCGTCAATGGTAGCCAGCATCTGGCTCTTAGAGGCCGAGTTGCAACTACGTCGTTCTATGAACGAGTTTTGTCAAGCAAAATGTTCATTGCTTTGCCTTCAAAGAACTTCATGAAGTACAGCGAGCCTTGTTTATGACACGTATTGCTCGGCATTGCGAGCAGCGGTTGGATTGCCGATTCGTACCGAGCTCGTCATGTCACATGTTGGTTGCATTGACCACATCATTCGTAAGATAGCATTTATTGCTGGACAACGGACATTATTCAGCGTTAAGGTTCATAAGTGCAAAAAACCACAGTCGGAATTCTTGACTTGCCGCGTGAGTGAAGCAATAGATGGTGTGTGCAAGCAATCGCGTGGAGGGGCATTGAAACGAATTGCGTGGCATGCTGAAGCTTGCCGCGCCGAGCAACAAAAGCCGACCGAATTGGTGCTGGTTCCACATCAGAGTGTGGCGTACGCTTGGTCCTGCAGTTCAACACCGATGCGGCGTAACGACTCATTCATTGACTTGCGGAACTGCTTCATCGCGAGTAACTGATCCGATTGCACGAACAAGCCCATCCACCTCCCCGAGTGTAACCCCCAGCGTGAGACGCTTCCGAGGTTCTCTCTTTCCTAAACCCTGACCTCCAAACAGCTTAAAAAGTCAGAGGCCGTTCCGGCCAAAAACGGCACAAACGTCACTCTTAGGAACCAAAACAACAGCCGCGAAAGGCAAGCCCCAGTTCCAACCCGCGAACCAACAACGAACAGTTTGCGGCAATACATTCGCGAAGCGACTATCGCGCGTAACCACGATCTAACTGCCGGTGCCGGCCCAACTCACCCTCCGCCTCGGATTGGTAGACAGCAGGTGTCCTGGTTGTTACATATCTTCGAAGTAGTCCGAGTCGATCTTCTTCAGCACAAAAGCCTGGTCTCGCGACACGCCGATGTCGTACTCGATCATGAGTTCCCCCAAGCGTTCACCGTCAATCAAAACCACCTTCTGTGTCACCGCCTCCGCGTACTCGATCGCTGTATTACGAAAATTGCTCGTCGTAATGAACACCCCTTTGCTCGCCTGTTTGCCAGCCAGCGCGCCGACAAACGCCTGGATCTCCTTTCGTCCGACACTATCTTTCCAGCGTTTGGCTTGAACGTAGATCATGTCGAGACCGAGACGATCCTCGCTGATGATACCATCTATGCCCTCATCATTGGACGCCTTAGTGACCTTCGCTGCTTCCGCTCGTGAACCTCCGTAGCCCATCGCAAACAACAAATCGATCACCAACTGCTCGAACTTGTACGGGTCCATTTCACGAACCTGCGCCAGTATGTCATCAGCAAGTTTGGCATTTAATTCCGTGGTCAAACTAGCGATTTGCTCTTCAGGTGTACACGTGCTGCCGCGTTGATCGCCGTCAGGGGATGCCGGAGATGATGGCCGTTTTTTGTGGTGCCACTCGTAGTGTTCAGCAAACTGATCAAGATCTTTTTAAGCGTCAGGCCATTGGGATGGCTTGACAGTGTATCTAGTCCACGTTGAGTGATCTTCATCACGCCGCGCCCCGTGTATTCGATCAACTTGGCGTGCTTTAGGTGGGTCCGTGCCCAACCGACGCGATTGGCCAGTCGTCGCTGGCTACCGCTAGGCAACATCTCCTCGCGGTCTTGCCGCGTTAGATCCATCCCATCCGCAATCGCCTCGGTGACCTGCTTGATGGCATGCTCTTCCCCGTCCGAGAATTCGCAAAGAAACGGAACGAACATCGATTGAAAGTCTGGATCAGCCATGGCAGTTTCTTAGCCGTAAAAATGTTTTCCGGTAGGACTCCTTAATTTCGGATTGACGAAATGTCTATTTCTTTGACACCTTTGTATTCTGAATGAGCGTGTGGGCAAACGTGTCCCAGCGGTCGCGTAATTTTGACAAACGCGTTGAGGTTTCCGGTCCAGGGCGATGGGACTGATAACTGCTGATCCGGTATCGTATCGAGAAATGCATTAACTGCACAGACACTGCGCCACTCGGGAGTGCAGTTAGGCGTTGACGCAAGTGCCTTCTGTGCTGTAGTTTATCGGTTGCTAGCAAGTGCAGGCTGGCGATTCCCGTGTTCCGAACAAGTATCTGGGGAAAGCAGATGTCGAAAGCAATCGTTCTTCTGAGTGGTGGTCTGGATTCGACCACGATGCTTGCGATCGCTAAATCGCAAGGATTCGCTATTTCGGCCCTCACGTTCGCTTATGGGCAACGACACCAATCAGAAGTGGATTCGGCGCGACGGACGGCCGAGTTGTTTGGTGTTGAAGATCACACTTTAATTGACATCGACTTGCGCGCGTTCGGTGGTTCCGCGCTGACAGATTCGATCGATGTTCCCAAAGGAAGAACGCTCGATGAGATGAACGCAGCCATTCCGAAGACCTACGTTCCAGCACGCAACACGATCTTTCTGTCGTATGCACTGGCGCTCGCTGAGGTGCGAGAAGCAAACGATCTGTTTATCGGCGTGAACTCGCTTGACTACTCGGGCTATCCAGACTGTCGTCCCGAGTACATCGCTGCTTATCAGGCGATGGCGAACTTGGCAACTGCTCAGGCGACCTCGGGTGAGCAGTCACTCGCGATCCACACGCCGCTGATTGACAAGACGAAAGTGGAGATCGTTCAGCTTGGTTCAGATCTCGGCGTTGACTACGCTTCGACGGTGAGTTGCTACGAAGCGGATAGCGATGGAAGAGCATGCGGATGTTGCGACGCGTGTGTTTTGCGACGCCAGGGGTTTGAGCAGTGTGGCTTGCCGGATCCGACCCGCTACGTCGATTTTGGATTGGTGGGAACATGAAGTACTCCGTCAAAGAGATCTACTACACGCTCCAGGGCGAAGGCGCAAACGCCGGCAAACCAGCCGTGTTCTGCCGGTTCACTGGTTGCAACCTTTGGTCAGGACGCGAAGAAGATCGTGCGTCAGCGGTCTGCCAATTCTGCGATACCCAGTTTGTTGGTACCAACGGACCAGGCGGTGGTGTCTTTAAGTCCGCCCTCGAATTGGCATCTGCGGTTGCCGCGATGTGGCCTGAAAGCTGGAATGCGAACAGGTTAGTCGTTTGCACCGGCGGCGAACCGTTGTTGCAACTTGACGAGGCCGCAGTTGAAGCCTTGCATGACGAGGGCTTTGAAGTCGCTGTTGAAACCAACGGAACGAAGATGCCACCGCCCGGAATTGATTGGATTTGTGTCAGCCCGAAGGCGAACGCTGAGTGCATTCTGCGAACTGGCGACGAGCTCAAGCTGGTTTATCCGCAGGTCGGTGGCGAGCCAACGAAGTACGAGGATTTCGATTTCGATCGTTTTTTTCTGCAGCCGATGGACGGCCATTCGCGAGAGCAGAACACAAAACTGGCGACACAGTATTGTCTCGAGCATCCCCGCTGGGAACTCAGCATCCAGACTCACAAATTGATTGGGCTGCCGTAAGGACGGAGCAATCGCTATGGATCTCTACAAGGAATTTCGATTTGAAGCGGCACATCGACTGCCGAACGTGCCGGAAGGGCATCAGTGCGCTCGGTTGCATGGGCATTCATTCCGCGTTGAGCTTCACATTTCAGGCCCGGTTGATGAAAAGTTCGGTTGGGTGATCGACTTCGCTGAGATTAAATCCGCCTTTAAGCCGATTCTTGACCGACTCGATCACTACTACCTCAACGAAATCGAGGGCCTCGAAAATCCAACGAGCGAAAACATCGCGATTTGGATCTGGCGACAGTTAAAGCCAAACCTTGCGCCGCTTTCCAAGGTTGTCGTTTGTGAAACATGCACCTGCGGATGCTCCTACAGCGGAGAGCACGAATGATCGCACGGGTTTTGTTCACCAGAGAGGCGACCGTCGGATGAGTGTCGTCAACGTCGTCGTGACATGCACCAAGGACAAGAGACACTCCGTCGCTGAAGAATGCCAATTACGCAACGTCACAAGCACTTCTCTGCGCGATCGTTTCAAGCAGTGGCAAACGCGGCTCAATCGCAATAAGCGTAGCCGGGTCCTCGTTGAAGATCTCTACGCCGGGGACCACTGGGCTAACGTTCGGTCATTTGGATCGTCCTATTTTGACATCGACATCTGGGTATATTCGGCCGGATTCGGCCTCGTCCGTTTCGATGACTGCATCACACCGTACGCCGCAACGTTTTCTGGCAATCACCCTGATTCCGTCGCAGCAACACTACCCGAGGACGAGCGACCAGATGCATCGAAGCAGTGGTGGCAAACGACCTCGCGATGGAAAGCTCATTTCAAGAATCGCCCACGTAGTCTCGAGGCGTTGATGGCAACCTACCCCAAACGTTCCTTGTTGGTGGTAGCGTCGGAAACTTACCTTCGAGCAATTGCGGATGATATTCGCGCTGGACTGCCTAGCCTCAGCGACCCCGATCAACTTTCGATAGTCTGCTCGGGCGCGAATTCACTCGAGGGACTCGACTCCAATCTCGTCCCGTGCGACGCAAGACTGCAAGCAGTGACTGGCGGTGCTCGCCGATCGCTGAACACAAGGTTAGCTAACAAAATTTTGCGGGAATCGAGACTACCCCCACGAGCTTCAACGCTCGCGGTTCGTTACCGCAAGCTTCTCAAGGAGCAACCTGAACTTGAGAAATTCGACCGCAAACCCCTATCGGACGAACAGGTCCGCCGCTTCATCCGCCAGAAGCTAAGGGCGGATGATTCCTTGCGTCACACGCCGTTGCTTCGCATGCTGCGGAACGATAACAAAGCTTGTGAACAGAAGCGATTCGCTGCTCTTTTCTATGAAGTGATGGAGGAGCTCAATGGCTAATCGCAAAAACAGCAACGGTGGGATCATTCAGCGGCGTGCGTTACGAATTGACCAAGACGTGGATCATCCGCTGTTCATGTTCACGCTTACGAGTGATGAACTGCTGCAAGTCGCCGATATTTCACGCATTTCACGAGATGAGACTGGCAAGCTCATCGGTTATCAGCGCGCCGACGTTCGCCAGCACGTCCAGAACATTGTCGATTACCTGGATTCGGACTCAATCATTTTCCCCAACTCGATTATCCTCGCGCTCTCGTCCAGCGTGAAGTTCAAGCAAAGCCGCGGGCCATCAACCGATGACGGTTTCGCCAAGGCGGGCACCTTGGAAATACAGGTGCCGACCGGGGACGGGCCTAAACCGGCTTGGATCGTCGACGGCCAACAGCGCGCCCTCGCTTTGTCGAAATGCAAACGACGGGACTTTGCCATCCCAGTCAATGCGTTCATTGCAGACGAAGTCGACCTGCAACGCGATCAATTCTTGCGAGTCAACAGCTCTAAACCGCTGCCACGCGGCCTGATCACCGAACTGTTGCCCGAAGTCAGTAGCAACCTGCCGGCCAATCTATCGGCCAAAAAGATCCCGTCAGCGATCTGCGATTGGCTCAATCATGAAAAGACATCTCCATTCTTTGGAATCATCAAGCGGGCCTCGACGCCCAACGACAAGAAGTCCGAGACGGTAATCACGGACAACTCCATCGTCAAAATGGTCGAGGAAAGTCTGTCGCAACCTTCGGGCTGCCTGTTCCCCTATCGCAACATCTCGACCGGCGAAACTGATTTCGACGGCATCACCTCGCTGTTGGTTGTCTACTGGTCGGCCGTTCGCGAAGTTTTCCCCGAAGCCTGGGGTAAACCACCCACAAAAAGCCGACTCATGCACGGGGCCGGTATTCGCGCGATGGGGCGTTTGATGGACCGAATCATGCCGGTCATCAACCTAAGAGAAAAATCGGCCAAGGCCGACATTATTCGCGAGCTAAAACTCGTCGCCCCAATCTGCCGCTGGACCAGCGGGCGTTGGGAGGAGATGGACAACATCAAATGGAACGACATCTCGCATAGTCCGCGTCACACGAACATACTATCGAATGTTCTCATTCGAGCGTACGTGCAAAGCAAGCGGAGCAAATAGACTTGGGCAGCCTCACCGGATTTCTGCAAGAACGATTCGCAGCTTCCTGTCCGACAGGTTGGAGTTGCAAGCACGAAGTCGACGTACTCGACGCTCACTGGCAACGTGTGCTTGGCTACTCCGCCCGCGCCGACGTGTTGCTCACGCGAGACGATGGTTCGCGAAGAATCTGGATTGAATTTGAAGTAAGCCGTGCCGATCCCGTCGCCAACCATGCCAAGTTCGCTACCTCACACCTCTTTCAGCCGCAGCCCGTCACTGACACGTTCGTCGCAATGGTCAGCCCGCACGTTACACGCGGACGTCGCAATCTAGCCGCCAACACGATCCTCCTCATGCGGCGAGTCGGCATGAGTGCGTTCCAAACCGTGCTCTTCCCCACGCTAGAGCCCGCCGAGATCAAACGCCTCAACCATCTATCCGCGATCGAACTCGCAGCCCTCTCGATAGACACGGCATCCGAGCTTACCCGTGCAATCACGATCGCCAACCCACTGTCCAGCACCGAAGGCTACCAACTCCACTACGCAGGCGATTTACTTGAAGTCTTTTGCAACGTGCAGAGATTCAATGAAGAACTGACCACCACTCACGGCCAAACGCTCTGGGGAAAACGCACGATCAAGTACTTCGTCCACGACGCCAAGACTGGACTCTTCGCCCCCTCAAAATTCTGCGCCTATATCAACGCCAAACCGACCACCGACGGAAACCCGCAACCACATCCCCAGCTCATGTCGATGCCGCTCTATACCTCACTCGATGAAAGCGAACCCAAATTCGACGGCAACCTAGCCCAAACACACCTCCAACGCCAGCTCAACATGCGACTCATAACACCAGAGAAATCACCAGTCGACGCAGAAGCCTTCGCCGCATGGCAGGCAACTCAGTTCAACCACATCCGCACCCACCCCAAAGGCCCGCTGTTTTTGGTCGCACCAAGTTGGTTTGGTTGATCGGCGATTATTCAGCTTGGGATTTTGATGATGCCCTGATCGACCAAATCCCTGATAATCAGATGAACCGCAGTTTGCGTTTTCTCAGGAATCGTATCGGACTCAGCAAAGTGGGCAATGGAACGCTCGATAGCGTCTTTTACGGAGTCGTTTGTGATTGGTAAACGAAACACTTTGGTCTTGTTGTAACTGCCGACAACGCTCCTAATTTGTTCACCAATCTGGGAACATGAGAGTCCGTCCTCAGTCGGAAAGTCAGCGAAGTGGAGCAGAAGCCAAAGTTCGAAGCATGGATTTGATAAGGCGACTTGGATCCCCTTTTGACGGCACTGCCGCGCGACTTCGACGAGGTTCTGGATGTGATTGCTGTCGATCCAGTGATCTGTATCGGACACGAACCAAAACTGATCTCCTTCGCCAAAGTCATGGTCCTTCATAAACTCATCCAGCCGAGCCATCACATGCTCGGGAGACGAGCTGCCATCCTCCGTTTCCAACACGCGAAACTGAATTGAAGTCGACTTGAACAGGTCGAAGTACTGCTTCACGGCGTAACGATCTTCCGATGCGATCACCACCAAGATCGCGTCGCGATGAACGCCATCGACCCGTTTGAGCGGGCGTTTCTTACGCATTGTCCGACCCTGATCCGCATTCGATCAGCTCTCGCAGCTTGTCCATGCCGCCAACGAACGGAACCGCACCAAAACGTCCTTGTAAATAGCTCTTCTCGATGCGTAGGTCTTTTCGCACCCGCATCGAAGTCAGAGAATAGAGGTGCGATTGCTGGCGATCGTCCTTCTCGACAAACCAAATCTCATCACGGCGAAGCAGATCGAGGTCCAGCAAATGTGTTTCGTGAGTAGTCACGATCATCTGTTGACACGCTCCAGGGCAAGATTCCACAAAGAACCTCAGTAGCGCGTGAGACAGCAGCGGATGAAGGCTTCGATCCAGTTCGTCGATCACAAAGACTTGACAACCCGTTTGCAGCCGAAAAAGTGCAGGCAACAAGTTGAGAAACCGCTGTGTCCCATCGGATTCTTCTTGGAACGGCAAGCTGAACTCATTGTCGCCCACGCGGTGCGTCGACGCCAAGTTGCGCCGAATGATCGTTGCTGGATCGTCAGGATCAAGCTGCAAGCTCATGCCCGCGCCAACCGCGATCGGCGTGACTTCGACTTCATTCAGAGACTGCAAACTTTCAACAAGCTGCTTGGGCAATTGGTCCGCACTAATCGGAGTCTGTTCGATACCCAGATCGCCGATCCCGGTTCCAATTGTGTTGAGAAACTCGCTCGCAAAGCTCTTGAACGCCGACTCTTCATCTAAGTATTCGATGATGGGTCCAAAGCTGGCGTCGGGAGAAACCACGACTAGACATTTCGTGAACCACCACACGACACTGTCAAGCAACTCGCCACGTCGCTCCTCATCCAAGTCAACAATCTTGCTGAGAAGAAGTTGGTTCGGTCGCACACCAAGCAGCTTCAACGCCTTCAACGCATCTGACGAAGTCATCGCCTCCTCGCCAAACTTCTTGAAGTCACCAAACTCGATCTCTTTGCCCGTTCGCTTGAACAGGTCTGACTCACGACCACTGGCCGTCGTCGCCGATAACCACTCCGCCGTGACGTCATCTTTGGTGATGTCGAATCCGTAGACGAAGACGCGATCGGCGACCATGAACCGGAATTCAAACGAAGACGGCTTTGTCGGCTCATCCGTGAATCGAAACTGGTTCAGCGCAATCCGCTTCATCGGCCCCGCGCCATCGATGATCAAATCCCGAGCAAAGTCGATCGCCTTCACGACATTCGACTTCCCCGCCGCGTTCGCCCCATAAATCACCGACGCGCGTAGCGCCTTCTCATCCGACGAAGGGATCGGAACGCAATGCGACTCGTGCCCGGTCTGAGCGGAACTCGCGACCAAGCTTAGCGTCTGCTCATCCCCAAACGAACGAAAGTTTTCAACGGAGAAGTTTATCAGCATGATAGTTTTGTGATTTTGTCACACCCTAGGGCGGACTTTGCTTGCACTTAACACCCAAATTGGATACTATCGTGAAAAGCTCACGATAACAACCCCTTGTGCGGCGGTATTTCGCCGAAGAAACAATGTAATCGTGGATTTGTCGCAATTTTGTCGATTTTGAGACTGTGCACGAAATGCGAGCAAGTTGTGCCTCTTGCATTCGCGCAACTCCGCATTTTCGAAGGGAAGCTTGACTCTGCAACGAGAAAGCCAATGGACCTCAAGAGAATTCACGCATACGAAGTAGTTCCACAGCGGCTTGCCGGCAAAGCAACCGCCCCGAGTGGCGGTGCATTCAAAGCGCCCGACGACTTCGTTCTTCAACTAGACAGATACCTGGTGAAGTCACGCTTACATCAGCAACCACCAGTGGCGTTCCGAGCTTCGTTTGAAAACGACGAAGAAGGCGAAGTAGGGGCAAATGAAGTTCGGGATCGGGTACTGGAATATACGTTCGGCCAACCAGCTACCGCGAAATCCGCAGCAATGTTTTTGGCATCCCGATTAGGTATGTCGATGGACGACCGTTCAACGAGCTGTCTACTCGTCTTAACTGCGTACGCCAAAGGTGCTGAACGTAGGTTCGTCGGTTGGGCCTTTCCCAAAGACGAACCGTTTGGTTTTTCAGCAAAGGGCTCACGCGCCAACATTGAAATTATCAAGAATGCGTTTAGCCGTTCATCAAAGTTCCGCAAGGCCGTTCTATTCGAGGGCCTGCGCGATGACGAAACCTATTGGACGGGCAACGTCATCGACGAAAAAGACAAGGTTGCGAATTACTGGGTGACATCATTCTTGGAATGCGATTTCTTAATTAACGGCAAGACCGGCACTCAGCTCCTTGCACGCGTCCTGCGTGAGACTCATGACTCGCTGGCAAGCCGCGACGACAAGGATCAAATTGCCGCGTCAATTCTCTCAGTACGAGCCTCGCAAAGAAAAAGTTGGTCATTGAGCAAGTTTGCAAACGAGTACCTTTCGGGTTCGGTGAAGTCGACGTTCTTAAGCAAAGCACCGCCGGCCGCAGTTTCGACCAGTTTTCCGCTTGATCGAGCTGAGCTAGAAACAAAAGCGGGATTGCGAGTCTTTAAGACGGAGGATGGTGTTACCGTGATGGCACCATTCGACACAATCAATAACTCGGTAAAGCTTACTGGTCAAAGTCAGCGAAAGCTGAAGTACGAGGGAATTGTGACCGAGGAAAAAGTGAGGGCGAAGAGTGCCAGATAGATCAGATTCGGATGTATCGCCGCTCCTGACAGCGTCTTCACTTTTGCAGCAGCGAATTGCGAACGCTATTCAGGACGCGAACGAGATCGCGAAGGTAACTTTCGAGGTCGCCAACAACGACGCAGGTGACGGGCACTTGACTGGAGTCATCGAAGTCGCCAGCTTGGAATCCATCAATCAGGTCGAAAGCGTTTTGAGAGAATCTCTGTCAGTTAATGGCAGAAAATGGCGAAGCAAAAGTCCTGGTGAGCAACCGCGGCTGGTTATCAAAGCGGTGATACCCCCGGATGTAAAGCCAGCCTCTTGGTCGTCCATCGTCAATCAGCCGACCATGTTTGTTGTCGCGATTCAGGCAACACTAGACGAGAGCGAACTCGAGACTGCTACGATCCTGAGGTTCCCGGACGATATCGCCAGCGTGGCGCTCGTGATGAAGGGGGGAGGTATCAAAGGGCTCGCGTATGTAGGTGCGTTAGAGATACTGCTTGAGCACTATTCGTTCGATCGTTTTGTGGGTACTTCTGCGGGGGCGATCACTGCCTTGCTGCTTGGGGCTGGCTACAGCACGAAAGAACTCAAGGAGATTCTTCAAGAAAAGGACTTTCGCGACTTTTTCGATGCTCCGCTCTGGAAGAAACCCATCAATCTTCTTTTCTACAGCGGGATGAATCATGCGAATGCGTTTACGGATTGGATTGATGTATTGCTCGCAGAAAAGTTGGAGAGCCAAGGACAAGTAAGCCTTTCTGAACTTCCGACCAGGGTAACTGTTTTTGCGAGCCGCAAAGAAAAGCCGGCACTTCGATTTGATTCAGAAACGGACGACGCTGCGGCAGCGTACGCAGCACGATGCAGCATGTCTATTCCATTTGTTTTCGTCCCACAGCAACACCAGGGATTCAGGACGTTCGATGGCGGACTACAGCAGAACTATCCAGTCAAGCAACTTTTGGAAGAGGACGCCAATGCCAAGTTCCTCGGTATGTATCTGGGACCCGAGGTGTATAAACCGAAGCAGAGCCGATGGGTGATTAGCGATCTTGTTAGCATATGGACAGAGAGCCACGACCCGGAGTTTCTGAAAAGGTACCGTGACCAAACTGTGATCATTGATCCAGCCCCGATTGGAACGCTCGACTTCGATCTCTCGAGCGTGGAAAAGGAATTCCTTCTTCAGTGTGGAAGAGTCGGTGCCTGGGCACATTTGGGCAAAGGAAGTAAGCAGCATGCCGCCGCGGTCAAGACACGCGACGACTTGCGAGTGCAAGTTAATTCTATTCGTCGAAAACGCAAATACGGGAAACGGTTGAAGTGGCTTTCCATTGCAATGTTCCTCGCCTTTCTTTTTTGGTGCCCCTGGTCGCCGCTACCCCTTGCATACTCTTGGGCAATCCGCGGAGATTCGAGTGCGGAATCAGCTGACAACAAGATTACTGAGGTTAGTCCAGAAGACTTACCGGATGTTGAAACGACAAAAGGGCCATTGCAACCGGATTCAGTCCCCCCAGCAATCTCAGTGTCACCTTCGGAACAAGAGTTGGCTGCATTGCATAAGTTTAAAGCAATGGTTGCCGATCGCCTCAGCAACAAACAGTTCAAAGCAGAGGAGTCCACGAAAAAGGAAAAGGAGATTGCTTTTGGAGCAATGAACGTATCCGGCTCAGAACGCGGGAGCGAAGGTTCTACCGGGAATGCTGAAGTAAGTGTGGAGGAGATAGAGAACGGCTTGGTGGCAAAGATTCGGCTTCCGTATACGGCGAACTATGATGCCAAGAATTTCATTGGTGTGCTTGCGGAGTACCGAAGCGATCCGCAGCGCTGTACGGGGTTCGCGGAATTCTCTGTCACCAAGACGGGCGAGCAGATTACGTTGGGTGAGGTAACATTCACCGATGTCCACCCCAGCATCAGTCATGACTCTTCGCGAATGACCACGCAAGCCGTACGCAATGATGTCATTGGCAAACTCATAACCGAAAATTAGCCTTTGAAAAGGTCTCCCCAACCAAATATGGTTTGCGACTGCAGTCGTCATTCGGTCGTGGGCAGCAGCAGTTCCTGCTCGAGTCCACGTCGGTACTTGTCAAATAGTTCAATCATCCTGGCGACGTGAGAGTTGGTTGATCGCCCTCGCAGGCGGCCGAGGATTTCGACTTGGTCGGTGATGAGTTTGCGTTTGCCGTGGCGTTTGAGGAGCAGTTCCAAATTGTTGGGGATGTAGGTTTGGACGCGGTCGCCGCAGTGCTGGGTGAGCCGAAGGTACTCGGCAATGCCTACGGGGTCGTAATCGCCCCAGTGGAGAATTGGGCACGATTCCATTGTGGGTGAGGTGCGGCCGATCAGGTTGAATCGGCCATTTTTGATCAGTTGAAGCCTGCCGGTTTACGTTTGGGTTATGTGTGTGCAGTCATCGCGCAAGGATTTAGGCCGCTCGGCACGGTCGTTTTCCGTGGAGGAGAGTATGGTCGGGATGTTGTCTGTGAGGGAATGGGCGAGCGGAGTGTCCACGTACTAAGCATCTCGCGTCGATCGCCGGTCCACCGCCTACGAGGTCACGATGTTGCGTTCGGCTTGTGCAACCTGGTGACAACGTTGGGATCGATCGTGCCAGAACTCGGCAACACTCGTAGAACAACGCCGCAGGGCAGAGGGAAAGCGGACGAAACTTCCTGAACTCGCTGGCTGCTTCGAGAATTGCCAGAAGCATAGAACCGCTTCGGCTCGAAGGGTGGGCCGGGCTGCCGGCGGGCGACGTGACAGACCCAGGCGTGCTGATACTCCGCGTCGCACGCACCGACGCAGACGGGCCAGCAGCGGACGAGCCCTATTCCTCGTCCTGGTCTTTGTCTTTCATGCGATAGCTATCTCCACGGATGACCAGCGCCTCCCCGTGATGCATCAACCGGTCGATCATGGCGGTGGCCAAGGTGTTGTCCACGTCGAAGATCTGGCCCCAATCCTTGAACGCCCGATTCGTGGTCAACACGATCGAGCCCGATTCATAACGGGAAGCCACTACCTGGAACAACAGATCCGCACCGCGTTTGTCGATGGGAAGATAGCCCAGCTCATCGAGAAGGAGCAGACTCGGTTTCACATAAACCTTCAAGGCACGCTCCAACGTGCCGTTGATTTGAGCCGTCGTCAGGACGTTGATCATATCGACCACGCGACTGTAACGAACGGTGATTCCTTTTTCACACGCGGCGTAACCCAGTGCGGTCAGCAAGTGTGTTTTACCCGTGCCGGTCGGACCAATGAAAACGCCACAACGAGCGTCGTCGATGAACTGGCAGTCGAACAGCCGCAGGATCTTTTGCTTCGCGATCCGCTTGGGGAACGTGAAGTCGTAATCGGGCAACGTCTTCGGTTTGGGAAGCCGGGCCTGGCGGATGCGCCGCTGCAGCGCCCGCTCGGCGCGGAAGGTCGCTTCTTCGCCAATCAAGCTGGCGAGGATTTCCAAAGAGGAACTGTTTTTGCGGGCCGCCTCGTCGAGCACGTCGCGGTAGATCTCCGCGATGCGAGACAGTTTCAACGCCGCCAGGTCACGCAGCAACTTTTCGTGTAAGGCGTCCTGTTTGCTCATCGTCGGGTCCTCTGGTCATTGGTCATTGGTTTCCTCTTCCTCGTCCTGCGTTCCAAACAGCCGGTCGTAGACGGACGGATCGGACGGTTCGAGGTCGATCTCGTCGATCAACTCGCGACGCGCCGGCCGCAAGGGCACGGGGGAAGGGAGTTCCTGGCGACGCCGCTCTTGCAGCAACAACGTTTCCACGTAGGCCGCGTCGTACGTATTCAGTTCGTGAGCCCGGGCGATCGCCGCCAGCACGTCGGCCCGGCCGTACAGGCGGGCCAGGTCCAGCAGTCGCCGCAGATGATGGCTGGTCTTCACAGGCCGTCGCTGAAGTTCCAGATGAAACGCGCGGGCCGCTTCGCCTAGGGCGTCGAAGGTTGCTTCCAGGTGATGAGCCCGGTTCCGTTTGCGCAGCCGCAGCGCCTGCAGTTCGTGTTCGGCGTCGCGGATCACTTTCCGCTTGCCGTAGCAGCGGCGGTGACGGGCGACTTCGCGGCCTTCGTGTAGCACGCGCACCGTGTCGGCGTCGGCACGAACCATGACCGGCTTGCCTTTGACGTCAGACGGCGTGGAATACTGGTTGCCGTCGAACCGCACGCGGAGATGGTCGCTGACCACCGTGGACACGATTTCATCCGTGTCCGCCGGCAACTGGGGAAGCGCGCGGAGATGTTCACGTTCCTCTTCAAAGCGGTCGACCGGACGTTCGCCGGTCGTCTGATGTTTCCGCACGTTGGCCACTTCGTCACGCCAACGGATCGCCAGCCTTCGATAATCGTCCCAGCAAATCAACTCGTCGCCGCGGCCGGCCAGGGCGTTTTCTTTCACGTAGCGGACGTGGGCTTCGACCATTCCCTTGGACTCTGGATCGCGACGCTGGCAGGCAATCGGCTCCAGGTAATAATGTCCGCACAATGCCAGAAACTCCGGATGCAAACAGGCGTCGCGACCGCTGCCGCCCAGCACCGCCGCTTTCAGATTGTCGAAGATGATCCGCCGGGGGCTGCCGCCGAAGAACTGCAAGGCGTGGTCGATCGACCGGTAAAACTCGGCCTTGCGTTGCGACAGCGTGAACTCGATGTAACTCAGCCGGCTGTAACACAACACGGCCACCAGCACCGACACGTTCCGCCAGGTGTCGTCGATGCGGACCTTGCCGCAACAACCCCAATCGACTTGCATCGCCTGACCTGGTTGCCACGTCACCTCCTGATAGACGCGGCCCCGCGGCGGGCGGATCTGGCGGACGTAGCGCCGTACCGTGATCTCGCTGCCAGTGTAACCGTCGCGGCGAATCTCTTCCGTGATCCGCACGGCCGACAGTCCGGGTGATTGGGCCAGCAAGGCGGCGATCTTGTCGTGATAGGGTGACAACATCGTGCCGCGGCGGGCGCGGCGTGACGGGTCGGGCGGCGTGTCCAGTTCGAGCGCCTTCTTCACGGTCCCTCGGTCGCAACCCAGCTGGCGGGCGATGGCCCGCTGAGACAATCCTTCCACTTCGTGCAGCCGGCGGATCTCGGCCCATTGGGAGACTTTCATGACGAGGTTCCTTGTGTTTGCGTGGCGTAAGCTTCCAGCTGGCGAGGGACTCGATTACGCTTCGTCCCGCGGCGAAAGGATCTCGGCCAGCGCGTTCAAACCGTGCAGCCCGCCTCGCCCGCCTCGCCCGCCTCGCTCGACCCGCTGCGGCACGGGCAACGACAAGACCTGCGTCAGCGGCGGGTGGTACGCCACCAGATCCTGCTGCAGCAATTCATCGCGAGCCGCCACCACGGCTTCTTCCGGCATCCGCAACCGCACGGCGACAGTGGCGTCTTTCCAGTACGACAAGCCGTGCTTGTCGCTGACGGCGGCCAGGAAGAAGTACAACACGATCGCATCGTGCGTGAGACGGCCAGCAAACTCATGCAGGAAGCGGCGGTCGATCCAGGAGAAGCCGTCGGCCGGTGGTTGTCGCACGCGATCGGCGACGAGAATTCGTTTGTGGGTCATGTCCGGACTCCGAGAAGGTCATTGGCAGTGACGTTTTCGGCTCGACAAGATAGCGATCGTTCAGAAGACGGCGAATAGTTGCGGACTGCGGAGTCCGTGCTGGCCGCCTCCGCCGGTGACGCTGCCCGCTTGCCGATGCGGCTGACTGTCCTCTGGTGACCGCCAAGCGGCAGACTTGTTGCCGTGCCGGGAGTCCTTGAACATGGAGGGCGGACGACGCGGCGAAGTGTTGCGCCGCTTCCACTTACGTTCACGATCCATCACGCGGCGAACGGCCTGCCGACAGTCGTCGTCACAGTATTTGGCCGGGGCGCGGGGAGAAGTTCTGCGGGGCTGGTAGCAGCCGGGCCGGTCACAAAATTCTTCGTGAAAATGTTTGCTGCGTGACCACGCGCGGCGTTGATCGGCTGCGGCGGTGGGCGAGGTGTTTTGACCGCTGGCTTGCTGCTTCTTCTGAATCCTTCGTTGTCGTTCGGCTTGCGCATGTTGTTGTCGATGCGTTGCCGAAGCCCTTCGCTTTCGCTGCCGCCGGGCAGCAAACCACCGTCGAACTTCGCGCCGGCAAGCGGGTTCTTGACAGTAGCGTTGGTTCCAGACGCCCGGTCGAAAGCGATTTCCACAGCCCTTGCGCAGACACAGCCGTAGGGGCCAGCGTCGACGGACGGTGGCGGCCTGGCGAGAACTTTGATTATTCTGGGAGTATCCCATGGGAGGTGCTTTCTCCCTCGGATCCGCCCGGGAGGTCGTGCGTTGACCTCTCGGGCACATCTCAACAGCAGGTATCTATATCCAGAATAATCCGCCTGCCGGTCGGCCGAACAGATGAAGAAAACAGAGAAGTAGACCGATCAAAGTTGCCTTTGACCAGAAGCAAACGCCAGCGAAGCAAACGAGGCGAAGGAAGAGGGGAAGTAAACAGAATGTGGTCGATCCTTAATGATCGATACCGGTAGCTGTTAAGCGATCGTTAGCATGAGGCAAACCAGTCGAGTAGGCGGCCTGACATTCTTCCGCTGGCGAAGATGACGAGGTCAACAAAAGGGATCACTCGCTCGTGCAGCCAGAAGGCGTCGGCATTCTCGACGACTGCAACGCTGCCTTGAAACGTCCATGATCGTTTGTCGGACAGCTGAATTGCGGCGCAGCCGGTACTTGCCGTCAGTTGGCTGACGGGAATAGTGTCGCCGGTGTCAACGGATTGGATGATGATGTTGGGTTTGGTCGCTCGGATGAAAACACCTTCGGCAATGGACTGATTGAATGCCTTGGCGTCTGCGAGATGCACGATGGCGTCGGCGTGGCTTTGGATCTCACTCGGGTCGATGTCCAAGCCAGCGGGACAGCGTGAGTCAACGAACCTTTTGAAGGAGGTCTCGCTTTTGATTCTCAAACGAATGCCGCGACCTGCAGCCGATGGCAGGTAGTCGGCGGCTCCACACGCTCGGAGTGCATTCACGATCGCGTGGCAACGCTTGGGGATACTGGATTGGGTGACGCCATCGGCGGAAGCGTCGCGGAGCTTTCGCAGGAAAGCGATTTCCCATTCACGCATCGCTGGAATCCTCTTGGGAATCTAAGCCGGTGTCCGAAGCAATTCGACGAGCTTGGTAGCTGCGTGTACCGTCGATGTAGAACTTGCCGTTTGAATACTGGTCGTTGGAGTATTGGCCGAGGCTGTATACAGTGACACTGGGATGGGCGAGTGGTTCCAGGTGTAAACGCGGGTCGGCGGTGATTGGCAAGATACCTCGCGAAACAGCCAACCCCGCTGTCGCACTCAAGTTGGCATCATCCAGCTCGCCAAGACCGTCGATGTAAAAGTGAAGTCGAAACCGTTCGTCCGAAGCGATCGCACGGATCAACTGAATGAAGATCATCGCCTTGACGGTCATCCCAGTGCCGGTACTGCCGATCTCGTCCAGCGAGGCAGCTCGCCGCCATGTGCCGCTTGTGTCCTGGATGTTGATCTTGATCTCGAACAGCGATTCCAATTCAATCACTTCTGCTGAGTCGATCATGGTACGAAGTCGACGCTTGGCAATTTCGATGGAGTCGCGATCATTGAACAAACTATCCGGTTCCGATAGTGCTTCAATCGCAGAATAGGTATCGTGAGTTTCTTCGACAGATATCTCGACTGCGGCCAGATTGCTGACTTGATACGCCTTGAGCCCTCGCTTGATTCTCTCCACCTCTGTTTTGATCTTTCGCACTGCTGTGACGATCGCGTTCATCCTGGCACCGAGCGTCGTAAATAGATGATTCCATTCTTTGGTCGCGGCGGTTTCCAGATCATCAAAGGCGAGTCGCGCTTCCGTCAACTGCCGCCATTCTTCCTCAGGGTCATTGAAGTACCTCGGAGTTGTCTGGGCTTTTCGGGCCGCTGCTTGGATGCCAGACTCGACTCTCGAGAGCTGTTGGTCGATCTGGTTGAGTTCGCTTGCACGCCGAGTTAGCTTGCCAAGTTGGTTTGCAATGCTGTCTGCAAATCGCAGCGTTGCTTCGGGTTCACGATCGACGGATTGGTTTTGATCTTCGTTGGGGCTTGTGACAAGCTCGCCCGCGATTCCAATCGCAGTCAGTGTATCGCGAAATTTGACAGCGGCCGTGTTGACGACACCCTGCTTTTCGTCAATCCGCCCTCCTCGCTCTTCAAGTTTCAGGATCGCCTTCGCGAGAGCACGTTTTTGCGTATCAAGTTGGCTCACGCGATTTACCGTATCAGCCAAATTTTCGTTTGCTGCATCCAGTTCAAGCTTTATCTCTTCACGCTTCGCCCACTCATCGACGTATGAATCAAATTCACGAAGCTCGTTGGTTTTCTTGGTCGATTCAACTACCAGTTCACTGAGGCGCTGACGCGCAGCTTGTTGATCTTTTGCGGTTGCGAGTCGAGCTTCTTCATCGACCAGGCGTTGCTCGTTCAGCTTCAAAGTGTTTCGTACTGAATCGACGTCAAACAAAGACTCGATCTCAAATTCGCTGAGAGGCGACAGTTTGATCGTGATAGCTTCATCCGTGTAGGCTTCAGCGGTTACCCTGGCTGCGACCGACTTTGCATGCTTGACGAGAGTGTCCTCATCCTGAATGACCGAGGACTCACCAACGATCGACTTCAATATTTCAGGGTGGGCGATACGATGCAGGCTTGCGATGTCCGCGTGAGTCACACCAGCTTGGTCGAGCCACGCAATTAGAGTGCGTTCGGAGTTCTCGACGTACTGTCTGTCTGTTTCGATTTTCGCCTTTAGCTGATTTACGGAACGCTGCATCGCTACAAGGTCAAGTTTCTCCGACTGCGAAAGTTGCCGTCGAAGATCACTGGCGTCTTGAGCGACCTTGTCAGCGGCAAGTCGCATTTGTGAAATGAATTCGTCGGAGTAATTCCCCCAGCGTTCATTGGATTCCTGCAAGGTGTCCCAGTCGTTTTGTAGTCTCTTGCACTCAGCGATTTGCTCGCCTTGCAGTGTCAGTGCGTCACGTTCTTCTGCGTTCGCGGCTTCCCGTCCCCTTCGCTTGTTTTCGATTTCGTTCAAAAGTTGGGAAGAATGTTCGCTGAGTTGAACCCGCACTTCAGCGGCGTCTTGCCACACGGACGCCATACTTGCGGAGAGTTGTTCGACTATCTCTTGCTTGGTCTGGCGCAGCTCGATTCCCTTGTCAATTTGCTCAACGACACTTCTCATAAACAAAAGCTCATGCTCTGATCGCTCCGCCATCGCGAACTCATCGCTGTACTCGCCAGCGATGTCGATTCGACGCTCGCCGATGTCGCTCGCGTGTGACTCGATTACCAGTTGGCGAAGCGCTCGTGCGTCAGTGGTTTGCAAGGAAAGCAATCGAACAAACACGTCACAAAAAGCGGTGTACTGATCGCGTCGCTTGATCGGCAGCAGGCCCAACCTTGCTGCCGATGGTCCGCTGCTGCTTGGCGCATTTGCCGCCAGTACATTCCATAGCTCGCTGCCTTTCACCAAGCTCAAATGGCGATCAGCAAGCCGCGTGCAAACGGCTTCAAAGTCCGTGATTTCGCGGTTCGCACCAATGAAGTCGTTCTCGGAATACTTCCCATCGTAAATGTACCGGTCGTACCTACTTCCGCCGAGATTGCCACGCCCGCGAATCAACATGCACTGATCGCCGGTGGGTGTTTGGCATTCGTAGATGATGTAAGAGCGTTGTTCGCCGAAATAGTGTTTGAGCGAATCTTCCAGCGTGCGTTTGCCGAACCGCATCTTGCTACGGTCGGATATGTAGAGGAACTGTAAAGAATTAACAAGCGTTGATTTTCCACGATTGTTACTCGCCGACAGGTGAACTGGCTGGTCAAGCGAAATGTTGGCTTGCAGATAGTTCCCGCTGTTGAGTAGGACAAGGCGGTTGACTCCAAAGTGCGTCATTCGTAGTCACCTTCAACATCTTCCCACTGTTCGTCATCACTCGGCATTTCCGGCAATTGCGACGATTCGTTCTGTCCTGTCGGCTCGGCAGCAATTGGCTCCTCCAATTCTGAATCGTTTGCTTCTGAGAGGCTGTCTGCGGTTGCGTAGTCCAGGCAAAGCTCGACGAACCGATACACGGCCGCACGAAACTGAAACTGCTTGGTTCCAACCAAATGAATGATTCCCAGTCGCGTCATCGTTCGCAAGACTTTATCGCGAACGTTGTCTTCCGATATATCCAAGCTAAACATCTGGCTACGGCGCTGAGCGGTATTGAAATGCGGTAATTCGTCGATTGCAAACAGGCGGTTGGTCAGCGTCTGCTCCCACGCACGATCTGGATCGGCAAACTTGTTGTCTTCCAAATGTTGAAACAGGATCAACATGAACAAAGTAATGCTTTGCAAGCCCTTGGTTGCCAGCGTGTTTCCACCGCTGAAGTAGAAGAAGTTCTGGTGATGGCGATTCAGCTTGTAGCCGAGTGCCAAAAAGAGCGATTCATATTGGTCATAATGAACTTGCAAATCTCGGTATTCGGGTTTGTCTTCAACGCAAAGATGGCGACCACTGCGAAGCAGGCGAAAGACGCTAGCTAAATGTGTTGGGTAGGTCGTGACGGTATCGGAATCGTTCATTGGATCGACGCTCTCGCCCGCGAAGTTGCTTTGGCACTCCATCTCCAGCGCTGTGCCGTGACGGCAAGTGTGCCACAGTCGTAGTTGCGGCGAATCTCCGTTGGAGTTGCTTGCTCGAAGTGAGAGATCACGCCATGAAACAAACGCATCGCAGAGTCTGCGGTAAGACTAGGGTCGTATTCTAGAATCCATTCCAGAAGGTCGTCGATCGGCTGCTCTAGCTCCAATTGCTCGATCAACTCGTCCACTGTCAACGGACTTGATAGCGTCGCTACCGTATCCGTGGGAATCGTCGGAGCCTGCGCCGGTGCCGCCTCTACCGCAATCTCGGCGAAACGCGTCACAGCAACGTCACTGAATAACGATCCGTCTTTTTCGTCCGTGATGGAAAGCGATTCATTCAACTGCAGCGATTGCCAATTTCGCCTTCGGATTTGCTCCAATGCTCGGTTAACGCCAACAGAAATCTTCGATTCCCTCCCCGCGGCCTCGCACAACGGTGAAAGTTCGCGTCTCGCCTCCTCAGCGCGTCGCACCGTCACTCGGCGTAGCCACGTAACATCACGCTGAAGGGTCGCGGCTTCATCTGCAACCGAGTCCTCAGCTTCGTGGCTACTGCGAACGATCAATCGGGTGCAACAGTGTGATACTTGCTGGGTGCAATCGAACAAATCGCCACTGACGTCCAGAATACGGATGACAGGATCGAGATACTCGCTCTGCAACTGAACTAATCGAGACAACCTGGCTCGTAGGTGATGGGCGTCTTCGATCGCCCGATATTCGGCGACCTCATTGGCAATCCGCTCGCAGTTTTCTTCGACGGTTCGCACAATTGTCTGAAAAACGTCGGCGATTTCCTGAATCAAGTGATGGACTTCGTCGGTTTGCAGTTCGTCGAGCGAGAACTGAACCGTGTCGAGAATGGTCGCCAATTTGACCACGAAATCGCGAATCGTTTCGATCCAGCCCTGAATTACCTTGGGGCTTGCCAGCGCGTGTCGTTCCGCCAGCTTGTCCATGAAGTCGCTTAAGAATGGAGGCGGAGACCACTGTCCCGCAAGCTCGCGGAGAACGCCAACCTCACGCATCCGTCCGATCAACCGAGTGACGTTTTTGTGATCGTCTTCAAATCGCAGCAGGAAGGACGCAATCTCATCATCACGTTCAAACCGCACCCGCTCGCGACACATCGCCTCAATCGGCCGGTAATGGCTCGCGAGGAAGTTTACGAATTCGGAGGCGTTGTGCTTCATGTTTTGATGCTAATTGACTCTGTGTCTAGCCTTTGCGAACTGCCTTGGGGTCGTTCAACCAGCTTAAAACTGTGTCGAAATCAACGCCGTCACCATCGGCGCTAACCGCGAACTCAAAAGCGTCGCCATTTGGGTCTGCTCCATAGTCTGGAACCGGCCAGTAACGCAGCAAGGTGTAGCCGCTCTTGTCTTTGAGAACGACCAAGATGCGTCCGAAGTGTGGCTGGGCACAGACTTGAGCAACTTCCAGGTTGCCTTCCCAGCTCCGTCGCAATTTGGAGAGCTGCTCATTGCTTTCGTGTTTCCGAATTGCCACAGCCATCTGGCTGGATCCGTCGACTACGATGCTCATGGAATTCACCTATGCTGCTTTGGTTAACGGGTTAGTTCGTTGACTTGGGGTGTGATTGCTTGCGATTCGACAATGTTTTCGGCTGGGAAATAGTCTACCAACTTTGAGCGTAAGGAACGGTTCCGCCTGAGCGTCCAGTAGACCAGACTCAAACTGAAGTTCTACTTCAAGCGACGATCTTGTCTGGCCGCTCGCCATTGCGAGTCGAGATCGAAATTGCTGTTGAACTTGACTGGCTTGGTGAGTAGCCTTTTCAATGCATTCTTCAGACCACTTGGGAAGGCCTGACTGCTCGCGAAGAAGTTTCTCTGACCGTTCCCGCGCGGCCATGCAACGATCTCGCCAAAGCGACATGTCGTACAGGGTGGAAGCGGCGTCCCAACGACTACGATTCAGATTGAAGTCTTCCCCAATCGTCGTACGGTGCTTGCTGAATACGGGCTTCAGCCATTTCATTCGGGCGTCAGTAGACATGACGCGTTTGAGATCTGCATCCAACCACATGGTTGTGAATCGCGGTTGCATGATCGCGTGACTGCGACGCAGTACAGCGTTCAAACTGGCTCCGGCGTGTTGGTTGCACAGACTTGCCAACGGACCAATCGCTGGCGAAACAACGAAATCGAATTTGAAGAAGACGGCCGGATCGTCGTCAGATTGAAATTCTGGTGCGTAGCGCCAGAATGCATAGCAGATCCCCCGATCATCCCAACGGGTGAATCTTTCGAAGGCGTCGACAAAAGGATCGCCCACTCTTAATAACCGGCAAGAACGACGCTGCGATGTCACACGATCGAAAGTCAGCGGGACCGTTGTAAACACTGCTGGAGGTTCCAATGGAAGCTTGTCGATTGAATCGGCAAATTCCCGCTCAAATTCATCAGCAGGGATTAGCGTATCTCTTCCGAATGGACGCCTCACTCCATGGTCAACTCTTCGCGTGAATTCGTAAGTGAAAACATCGTCAGAACGCTTCTCCTCACCTGTGCTACGAAATCGGAGATTGCGAATCGCCCAATCGCCAAAAACCTCTGACGATGCCTGGCCCAGCTTGCGATCGCTATTTTCCAGTTCATCCGCGAAATCTTGCGTTAACGCGTCGGTGTCGAATGAGTCGATCGCGTCCTGCGCGCGAATTCGCTTCAGTTCGTTGGCGACAAGTCCTTCGTCGCCGCCAAGACGTTCGCTTGCTTCCGCGAAAACGTCTGCACCTGAATCGAGAAAGCCGCTCAACACGTCCTGCATCGCATCTTCGATAACATATTGGAGACTGGCAATCGAGCGATTGAAGACCCCAAGTGCACCGTCAACTAGGTCAAACCAACGCTTTTGAACGGCGGAACCTTCGCAAACCAAAACCGCTGACTGCACGGGCATTCCGCTACCAAAGCGGTCGAGTCTACCCATCCGCTGCTCAATGCGGTTGGGCGAGAACGGCAGGTCGTAGTGAATCGCACAGGCACCGCGCTTTTGCAGGTTTAACCCCTCTTCGGCTGCTCGGTCACAGACGAGCACATAGCCACGGTGTTCGCTCTTGAATTGCATCCACTCAAAACGAGTTGTCGAATGACGCAGGACCCGATCTTTCGGCAGTCTCAGTTCGAGAAATTCGTAAATCAGATCCGCGGTCTCTGGTTCGCTGGCGAATACCACATACGAAACTTGCTCGTCGCCTGCCCCGACCAGTTGATAGAGCTTTTGCAATCTTGCGGCGTGGTCACAATCTCTTGCTGCACGAATGATTCGTTGCAGCGCATCGGCCTCGTCTACGCATAGAGGCAGAGAACCAATAGCTTTCGAGTCGCCCTCTCGCAGACGTGTAGAGGCCATTTCAAAAGCTTGTCTTGGCTCGCACGATGCCAATTCATCCATTACGCGGGCCAACTCACTTGCCACCTTCTTTTCTTGATCCTCCGCCGAGAATAAGAATGCCGACACATTTAGCCGCCAACGTTCGATCGCTTCGGCGAGCCCCTTTTCGTTATCGCATGCATAGGTAATTCGCTTTGAACCGCCTCGTCCCGGTAGATAGGCAGAAGTGGAATCAGTGCGACGACTTCGCAAGATCCGACGGTGAAGTCGCCACATATCGCTTACGTGAGTTCGGATCGACCGGATCAATTGGATGCGGTTATTGTCTTGCTCGTCGACGTCTTCCTCAATCAACTTGGCGAGTTGTTCACGTAACGTCTGAAACTCACGATCGTGCGTCAGGAGATCGCCAAGCACTTCCAGAGTATCGCCGAGAAAGAAGTTTGACTCATCTTCTCGCAAGTCCATCATTCGTTCTGCAATTTCTTGCCGCAGTTGCACTCGCTGCTTGAAAGTGTCGAGACTGTCGAGGGGGTACACTTGTGGATCAAGCAGGTGGAGCATCGCCAAGAATGATTTTTCGTTGTGAAGGACCGGCGTCGCAGATAGCAACAAGACTCGCCTCTGCAAATCCTCTGTAGAGCTTGCAACTCTATCGAAAATCGCTTTTTCAGTTAAATCAGAAGACCAAGCCCAGGAACTTAGGTGATGGGCTTCATCGATCACGATCATGCGTGCGTCATGGAGTCTGGCTTGCAGTTCATTCTCGTTATGACTCGGAACAATGTGAATTGACTTCCCTATCAACGCGCCCAGATGAAACCGATGGGTTAGTTCTTGCTGCCATTGAACTCTCAGCGATTCGGGGACAATGACGATAGTCCCGTGGTCATCCGGATCGTCGAGTGTGAACTGTTTGATCAAGACGCCAGCCTCGATTGTTTTTCCCAGCCCCACTTCGTCGGCAAGCAAATATCGCTGAAACGGATCCATCAACACTCGACGAATTACTGATGCTTGATGCGCCACAATTTCAATGGATGAGGAGAGCAACGCCGACAGTCCGCCACTGGTTCCGTGCTGTTCCAATAGGTGCCGGACGAATCCTGATCTCGCGGAATGCCAAAAGGCAGTCTCATTGACCTGGCTGGCCAAATGATCCGTCGGTTCCGCAATCGGAAGGCGGCACCGGACTTCAAACTCATCGCTGGAAAGCATCCGCGGCTGGTCGTTCGGAAACCGAACGAGATAAAGGTCGTCATCTTTCTGGTAATGTAGAACGCGACCGACCTCGATGCTGTCAGTTTCCGGATTGCGATAATACGCACGCGTCTCTGGGTGCAGCAGTTTGCGGGTTAGGCTGTGCGTTGCAACCTGCCTTCGCACTGGTTCATCGTCGACCGGTGAGCGAAAGTACTCGACGGTTGCGGTCTCACCGTCGATCGATATGACTTTCCCGATGCCGCATCCGTTCTCGGATGACTCAACAAAGGGATGATTCGTTCGTCCCTTACGCAAAACTTCACCCCTCGTTTCTAGTTTTAGTCGACGATTTCTCCAGTTTTGAGCGAATTCAAAACTACCGTACGCAAAGAATACGCCCCATTCGGGGTATTGTATCAGGGGCGAATATTGCCTTGCTAGCACCCGTCGACTTAATTCCGTCGTGGAGTGTTATTGAGTGCCCGATGAGCTTGGATCTATCGGATATCTTCTGCGATCTCGCTTACGAGAGCGATGGCATTCAAAATCCCTATCACCACTTACGGGAACAACCGTGGGCTTTTTCTATTTGGCTATTGCAATCGTCTTTGAAGTCGCAGCAACAACGACGTTGAAGGCGACTGATTCGTTCACGCGACTTTGGCCCAGCATCGCAGTCCTCGTTTGCGTTTTCACGTCACTCTATTTCTTTTCAATGTGTCTTCGCACAGTTGCAGTTGCAGTCGCTTACCCCATTTGGTCGGGCGTCGGCGTAACTCTCGTTACCATTCTTGCCTGGCAAATCTATGGTCAAAAAATGGACTTCCCAGCCATTGCTGGAATAGCATTGATCGTGGCCGGAGTTGCCGTGATCAATATCTTTTCCGAGACCGTAAGCTTGCCGCAGAGTGTTGAAGAGACGGTCGAAACGAACCACGCAGTCGACAGCGTGTCAGATTTTCCTTGACCATTTATTCCCTCGAGGTCTATGCGTCCGTATTGCGAACCTGCTGCCAAGAACATGAAGATTTGGTTCATCTCTGACACCCACAATGAACATCTAGGCCTGAAAGTGCCCGACGTCGACTTGGTCATCCATTGCGGAGACGAAGCGACTCATGGCAATGCATGGATGAATGAACCCGAGTCCAGACGGTTTTTCGATTGGTACTCCAATCTAGACACCCCCACCAAAGTCTTTGTTCCAGGCAATCATTCAACGGCGATTGAGCAAGGGCTGATTCGGGCGGAAGACTACCCGGCGGTTCACTTCCTGGTCCATGATCAGATGGAGTGGAATGGACTGAAGATCTTCGGGTCGCCTTACACGCCACGGTTTCACGATTGGGCTTACATGAAGAAACGTGGCAAGCTGGATCTTGTTTGGCAGTCAATTCCCGACGACATCGACATTCTCATTACGCATGGGCCGCCCAAGGGTGTCCTAGACTTGACGCACGACATCGAGTCGCACGCAATTGTTCAAGTCGGTTGTGCCGCAGTTCATCAACTGCGCATGTTGCGATCTTGCAGGCAAACTCAAAAACAACGGGTTTGTCGTTGAGGTTTAGCCGAGCAGTTTGCGCATCGCGGATGCGACGCCGAGGGTGACTTCGGTCATCCTGGGGTAGTCGAGCGTGTCTGGTGTGTCGGTGGTTTGGTGGTAGGAGAGATTGCAAATTGCAAAATGAACGTTGCAAATTGGTTATTGCGGTTGTTCATTTGGGGATCGGGTTTGCGCGTTTGGTTTTTGCGCGTTCTTCGTTTTTTCGGGCAGTCACCAAAGATTGGCCGAGGATTCTGCAGAGCTCGTCGGCCTCATTCGCGAGTTCGCTCATTCTTGCTTCTGGGAGCAATTCAGACCGCATGATGAGCTTGATCCAGCAGCGCGTTTCTCGGAGTTCTTTGAGTGCGATCCGAACTTTGTGGATGAAATCTCGACGACTTTCCGCAGCACAGGCTTCTTCATAGTTCGGTGCGGGTGCTGTTCCGCTACGAACCAATTGTCCCGCAATATGCTTGCCCAATCGAGTGTCCGGCAACGCATCAACCACTTTCCCAACTCGCACCGCCAGGTCCAGCAACCGCTCTGAAAGATCATCCGGTTTCATGGTTCGCTCCTAAATTTGAAATCCAATCGCAATGTCTGGAACAATTTAACTTTTACAATGTTCATTTTGCAATTTGCAATCCACCGGTGCTGGCTGCCCATCGAATCCATCCACACGAACGATGGTAATTCGCAGATCTCTGTAAAGGCGGTGACGTAGTCGCCCGGTTTGATGTCTTCTCCGGCGACGCGTGCTGCCACGTTCGTCGCGAAGTTGGTTTCGGTTGTGGTTTTCATGATTCATATCGCATGATGAAAGTGGTTTGAATGTGCAGATCGTCTTCGCTTGGCGTCCGATTACTCGGCCCCGGATTTCGTAATGGCGAAGAATTGAAATTGCACACGCATGGTTACTCTCACGAGCCATTGAAAATGAAAACGGCAGTTTGGAAGTTCGAAGTGGGAAGTAAGAAGTTTCAAGAACCAATACCAAGACTTCCTTTCACACTTCACCCTTCTAACTTCAAACTTCCAAAGTTGCTCTACCCACTGAGCTACAAAGCAGAAAGAGTCTTGAGGTTTGAGTCTTGAGACTCGAGCACTTTCAGTCAAGTCTCACAGCTCATCCCTCACAGCTCGAATTGCTTTGGCGGGATTCGAACCCGCGACCGTCGCGTGATGTAGTCCAACCTGGCAGTCAATCGTGAACGAAGTTTGAAAAGTGAAGGGTGAAGCGTGAAGCCGAGCAGTTACAGCATCGGCTCCTTTCACCATTCACTCTTCCGACTTCAAACTTCCAAAGACGGATCGACGAGGTAACAGCTCAGATGGTTCACATTAGCAATATGTAATCCAAGCCTGCAGTCGATTCGTCAGAAACGCTCGTGGGAGTCGAACCCACTTCGACCGGGTTGCAGCCGGTTGCCTGGCCATCTGGCTCCAGCGTTAGGATAGAGGTGAGTCTTGAGTTGTGAGTCCTGAGAATACGGGAATGAAATATGCGGGATCATCGAAAATTGGGAGCCTTCGAGTTGGCGGATCAGCTTGTCATGTCCGTCTATTCAGCAACCAGGATATTCCCGAAGGACGAAGTGTTCGGGCTGATTTCGCAACTTCGCCGAGCTTCCGTTTCTATCGCGTCGAATATCGTCGAAGGATGTGCAAGGAACTCGGAAGCTGACTTCCTTCGCTTCCTTGACATGGCATTCGGGTCCATACGTGAGGTTGAGTATCAGCTAACAATCGCACGACGCCTCGAGTACACGTCCAGCGATTCGGCCGAACAACTCGCGAGCCAAGCAGATGAAACAGCCAGGGTGCTCGCCGGTCTCATCCGCTCACTCCGCTCAGCGTCCTGATGTCCGCTCAACTCAAGACTCATCCATCGGGACTCGCTACTCTTTCTCCCTAAAAGTAGTCGTCTCGATTGGAGCCATCAAAAGTGGCCCGACTTGAGGCAACATCGTTTGAATCGCAGGCCGCTACCGCATGGGCAAGGATCATTGCGTCCAAGCTTTTCTTCGAGTTGCTTGTCGCCGTGGACGATTCGCAGTCCACACTTGACATGAGTCTCCGACGGGAAGCCGCGTCGGCGTTTACTCATCGGCTCGAAAGCAATGGTCTTCGTTTTGCTCGTTGTCGTATCGCATTGGTCCACTCCCAAATCTGCGGTTGGCTTCGGATGTAAACAAGTTGACGATTAAGACTCATGGCAAGCGATTGGGTTCGCTAATTTCCACCACGGCTCAACTGATCAACACGTTTCAAAATCGTTGGCAGTCGATGTGGGCCATGCATGGCGTTGATGTTCAGCACTGCTTGGGCGATCGTAAGTCCAACTGCCGTAATGTAAAGTGGGCGATCGCTCTCGCCGCGGCGAAGCTCAGTGGCATGGTCTGTTTCTTTGAACGGGTTCTTCGCGACACCGATCACGGGAATCTTGCGATCAAGCGCCTCGTAGAGATGCGCTCCCAATCCAGGACGGCCATTTCCATCCAGCCACACGTAGCCGTCGACCACGATGTAAGTCGGTGGTTGATCGAGTTTCGCGAGCACCACTTGGATGCACGGCAGTTCTCGACGATAGAACTCGCCGGGCTGATACTCCTTCACCTCATGGATCTTCGCCATATGTTCGGCGACGGGGCTCGAGGCTCGCCAATGGGCGATGACAACGCACGCAGCTCGCGCTGCGGTTTCCGTGTAGCCAACATCGAGGCAAGCAATCATTTTTAAGCCAGACAAGTATTTGCCGATCGAGTTCAGCTTGTGTTCGCTTCATCTCAGGCTGTGACGCAACCCGCTCTGCTCAATTACTAAAAGATTTGCCACATTGAGGATCTCATTCCCACAACAAGGGAGCCAAATAGATGCCTCGGGGATCTTTCCCCCGCCATTGGTAAGCCACCAGGTAATCATTGCCAGCGTCAGTGACAATCTCTGGTGCAAGAAGTTTCAGCGGATCGTTCGGAGCGAGACTCACGACGGCTTCTCCGTCCCATTTGAGTGGATCCGTTGATCGAAATACTTCAAGTTGTTCGAAGCGGTAGTAGTAGTTTCCACGACGTACCACTAGCGGGCTTTCTGCATAAACAAAAGCATAGCCTTTCGCGGGTGGCGTGATCGGTGGGATTTCAGTAGCGGACTGGCTCCATGGTCCAACGAGGTTCTTTGCTGTGCGGGCACGGATCGTGTGGTCGCGTGTTGCAGCATTGATACCCTTCTCTGGTGAGGTGTAATAAGCAATCCATTTCCCTGAATGTTCGCGATCGTCAAGAATGCAGACGTCTCGACCCATCGGAAAGATTGCTTTGCTTCCAACCGGTTCAAAGTTGATGCCGTGGGGGCTACGCATCAAATGCCCACCGCGGCTATTGTAGAACAAGAAGTGCTGCTCAGAATCTCTCACATGAAATGGTGCTTGGACGGTTCCTTCTGCATGACCCAATTTTGGATCTGACGACAGGAAGATTCCCTCCGGCTTCCAGTCGTTTGAAAGAAGATCTTCATTGGACCAACGATAGAGCAATCGGGTACCTCCGGGGTGTGTGGTATGGCGAATGCATGAGATTAGCTGCCAACGACCGTTATCCGCCTGGAACAAAGTGAAATCAACGGGCTCCGCTTTGTCTGATGCCCATTTTTCAAGTGGAGGGCGTCCCACCAGTTTCTTCCAAGGACCAGCGAGACGCGGCACCATCGCTGCGTTCTGACTTGCGATGGTGGAGCCTCCGCTTGGTGGAGCTTCCTGGGAATAAGCTTCAGCTAAACCAATGCAAGCAACAAGAACGAAACCGGATCCCAGTTTTCTCAGCAGTAAAGTCGTCGCAAACGAAGTATGTCTATTGATCACCAGCCCGCCTCATTCTCATCAATCGAATTGCCATCCCGATACATCACACCTCCTTTAATGTACAAAAATATCCAATCGAAAGTTGTTCTTTCGGTTTGGCGACAGGTCTTACTGAAAGTGGCGGAACTTAGCTTGCGTGTTGACAATGAAAAGTGGTGTGGCGCTAGTGTCACAAATCGTAATTCCGATGCCACATTAGCCGCAACGCGCTAGCGTGCGGTTCCGTCAGAAACCGCGTGCTGTTGGTCGATTGCCGCTAGACGATCAGTGCTGGGGGCCAGGGGGCAGGCTTCAGGTATCAGACTTCAGGTTTCTGTTGTTTCCTGAAGCCTGATTTCTGAAAACTGAAGCCTGCTAAGTGTGACCGGTGAGAATCGAACTCACATCGTTCGGTTTAAGAGACCGATGCATTACCTTGTCTGCCACAATCCCGAACTAGGCTATTGGTATTAGGCTATAGGCTTTGGGTCAGTCTTGAATCGCTTCGCGATCTCCTATGGTCTAAAGACTAAGGACGTAAGTCTGTCAAAGTCGGCGTGGAAGGAATTGAACCTTCGGCCTGTGTCTTATAAGGACACCGCTCTCACCACTGAGCTACACGCCGTGGGTAGCAAGTGGGGCCGGAGAGATTCGAACTCTCGCCGAACGGATTAAAAGTCCGTCATGCTGCCAGTTACACCACAACCCCAAAGTAGGCTTTAGGTATTTGGCGTTTAGGCTTTAGGTTCGTTTGGCGGATGCTTCGCATCGTTTCAAACTTCGCTCTTCGAACTTCAAACTTCCAAAGTGGTAGCCCCGAGGATCGAACTCGGCACAACCTCGTTATCAGCAAGGTCTGGACAACCAGCCCTCGACTACCCGGAACAGGCGTCAGCCTGCAGAATTCAGGCCTAAGGATTCCCTGAAG
>JAGQPR010000079.1 GCA_020426625.1 Planctomycetales bacterium | reverse complement strand
TGCTGGAGACCCCACCGAATCTGCGCTTCAAGTTCGGTGGCGGACTGGCGGAAATAACGAGCGCAATGGGTTGCCTCCCCATCAACTCCAAACGAGCCGCCGACTCATAGGCCAATAGGCTGCCGAAACTGTGACCATAAAGTATTGAGGGGTGGCTCGCGTGTGTGGCCAACTCTGGAATGAAGTCTTCCATCAGTGCGGGCAAACTATGGAATGGCGGCTCAGCAATCCTTCCTTCGCGTCCAGGCAGATGCACAGGCCAAATGCAAAAAAGATTCGAGGCCGACTTGCCCCACCGGTAGTATGCTGAAGCACCGCCGCCGGCATGTGGGAAACAGAATATGCGAACACGAGAGTCGTCGATCGATTTCGGAGCACGCAAGTAGCAACTTGAATTCACGAGCGCCTCGTCAAGCACCTAACGCTCGTCTCGCAGATTTCGAGTCTCAACGCATTCACGAAGGATTTTCATCTCGTACAGGCATTACTTTGAGCACGCAGTTCAGATCGCAGACTTTTTCTATATGGGATAGGCTTTCCGCTTTCTGCCCCGTGAATCCTAAGTCATACCATCCCAGCGCATTGGATCTTTCGGCAGGCCATATGGAACAAATACCTTGATCGTTGTAGACAACCTTCAGCATTCCGTCTTGCCAATCTGGATACTCATCAGACATTAGTGCAGATTCCTTGACGAGTCACAAATGTGCATTAAGAAACAAACGCAGTGTTCCGTTTGGTCCACATGGTAGCTGGCCAATAGCAAGTTGAAGATCTATTCAGCGGCCATATTCCAAGGCTCCGATGTGATCGCCATAGTCTAGTCAGGGTGGCAAGAAAATCAAGTTTGCGTACTCGCAGTTGAAAAGCAGGAAGTTCTCACTTTACGGCATCATTAAGGCTGAAAGTGGCTGCATTTTACTAGAAGATAGAAAGCGAGTTGTTAAAATACTTGCAACGGTACAGTTCACCGCCAAAGGCAACCAATCTGGACATTCGCCCTCCACCGTGTGTGATGCTAACTGATTCCGCGACCAAGCACGTCCGTTTTGTCCACGTAGCATTCATAGCGGTGATAATACTGGGCTTCGCGTCTTGGCGTCTCATGGCCGTCCAGGTTTATCCGGACTCAAAGGCCTTTGTGGCAGCCGTTTCTACGGTTTGGCCAGGTGCCCCAGCGGAGGATATTGAAGAGCGAATCACCCCCAATGTTGAGCTACAACTGGGAGGGATTGCGGGTATTAGACACTTCGAAAGCGAAAGTACGCTTGGTCATTCGCTTGTGACAATTTTTCTGGACGAATCTTCCACATCTGCCAGTGTCGATGAAACCATTGACTCACTAAGACGGGCGGCGGCTTCAGTTCAGAATCTACCTGCTGGGGCGCAAAGTCCACAGGTTTATCACTTCAAACCGCACGAACAGATGCCGTTGCTGCGCATTGCCGTCCAGCAGAGCGGCGCATCTGAAATGCGGCAGCTGTTCGAAGTGACTGAAGCCCTTCGGGAGCAACTGAATTCATTGGAAGGTGTTGCATCGGTATCGACACACGGTGCCAGTGCGCCCACGATGGAGATTCGGATTGACCCGGTCGCTCTTGAAGACAATGGCCTGAGCTTGCAGCAGGTCATCGCCACTCTACGAGAATATAATTTGACCGTTCCATCGGGAAGTCTCTCCCAACAACTTGAAAGGTACACCGTTCAATTCGACTCAAGGCAGAAAGATTTTAAAGCATTCGATTCCATCCTGCTGAAGAGGCGCACTGACGGAACTCATCTTTCCTTGGGCGATATTGCCGAGCTCACGGAGCATGCTTCACAGCAGGCGGTGGTCGCTCGCAGCGATACGACTCGCTGTAATCTCCTGTACGTTGTGAAACGCGCTGACGCCGATGCAATCCGCGTGCGCGATCTAGTTGTCGCAGAACTGAATAGCTTCAGCAAAGACTTGCCTGATGATTGCAGCGTGCGAGTGGTGCTCGATATTACGCCTTGGGTAACGACGGCTCTTGCAACATTATGGAACAACTTACTCTACGGCTGCGTAATCGTGTTTGCCGTACTCACGGTTTCACTTGGATTGCGCAACAGCATTCTGGCTATTCTCGGACTGCCTTTCTCCTATTTGGCGACCATGCTGGTCTTAAAGTGCATGGGCATCGACCTGAGCACGCCGGTCATCTTTGCATTAGTAATCGTTAGCGGCGTGATCGTTGACGATGCAATTGTGATGTTGGAAAACGTTCATCGTCACGTGTCTCAAGGCGCCGACACGGCAAAAGCCATCTCGTTGTCCATTCGAGAGATTGCCATTCCGGTAACATCCGCTACGCTGACAACAGTATTTGGATTCTTGCCAATACTTTTTCTACAGGGCCAAGTTGCAGATCTGTTTGGAAAAATACCTATCGTGGTCAGCGTTGCCTTGTTGGCCAGTTTGATCGAATGTTTCGTTATTCTACCGGCTCATCTGCTCAAGTTGTCTCATCGAAGTCGAATACTAGGATCAAGCTCCTCTCGGCCGGACTCGCAATCCCGCCGGTCCACTCGTTTGGCCAGCCGTGTCAAAATCGCCCTTTCCTCCGGGTTTGGCCAATTGATAAATGCCGTGTTGAGTTGGCGTTACGCGGTATTGTTGTGCGTGGTTGTTTCCGCTGTTGCAGTAGGTCTGCATGCAAGACGTATCCGTCAAGAGTTTCTTCCCAACGATTTCCCTATGGCTTTGGTGAGCTTTTCTACGAACACTCAAGCTACTTTGGAAAAATCGGATCAAATTTGCCTGGAGCTGGCCAAGGCGTTGAGAGAATTGACTGGACCAGGCAAGCTGCTCAAGAACTCGCTATCTGTGGCGGGGCTGAAGTTGAGGAACAACCGACGCGCACTCGAATTGCCACAGTGTGGACTATTGTGGTTGCAGTTCAACCCTAGCCCCCAGCACGTGGACGAATTAACCAGTCAGATTCGAGAGATTCTCGAGAAAGTCCGATTACGTTCGCCTGAACTAGGAATTGTCGAATTGACGGTGGGCCAATTGGGAGCGGTTGAGCAGGGCTCGCCGTCTTTGAAGTTGCGTATAGTTCACCCCGATTTCACCCATAGCTATCAAGTAGCTCAGCAATTGATGGAAAAGCTCAACAAAATACCTGGCGTAGTTAGTATCCAGAGTAACGTTGATGCCGGACCTCTGCAGATCCAACTGCGTCCCCTCTATCCTACCTGTGATGAGCTTGGCGTGTCCCGCACCAACATTGCGAACACGCTTGCCGCAGCTGTCCATGGAATACAGATTGCCACCGTCGGGACATCGACGACAACCGGGAGCGTACCTGTTTTACTGCGGGCCGCACTCGACAGGAACGACTCATTGACCAGTTTGCTGTCATTGCGAGTTGAATCTATGCTGGGATTAGACCCTCGAATTCGGGATGTGGCAGAAGTTGAGTACACTCAAGAATTTGCCAACTTACCCCGCTTCAACGGACGTAGATTTGTCGAGGTATCGGCCACGCTTGCGCCCAATGCACGCGACTCTAGAGGCAATGAAGTCGATTTGCCATACCTCAGGCGGGCAGTCGCCAACTTGACAGCTGAGGTCCAACAGGAACATCCTGGTGTCCAGATATCGTTGGACGGCGAGATCGCGGAGCAGTCTCAAAGCACGTCTCGACTTCTTTGGGCTGGCTTGTTTGGAGTATTGTTAATCTACTTAACACTTGTCGCCGTCCTTAACAGTTATTTGCAACCCTTCATTGTCCTACTAAGTGTAGTGTTCGGAGCCATCGGGGCTTTCGCAGGGTTGACAATTCACGATCAGGCATTCAGTGTTGTCAATGCGGTCGCGCTGGTTGCACTGTCCGGTGTGGCCGTTAACGACGCAATCCTACTTGTAGACTTCATCAATAAATCCCAGCCGGAGAATGAAATACGGAAGAGCATCGTCCTGGGGTGTCGACTTCGAATTCGGCCGATTTTGATAACCACGTTTACAACGTTGGCGGGACTACTACCTATGGCCATGGGTATCGGGGGCAGCAGTCAGCTGTGGAGCCCTTTCGCAACGACCTATTGCTATGGCTTGGCCGCCACGACAGGACTAACAATTGTTTGCATACCCGCCTTGTACATGATTCTCGATGACATTTCTAAATTCTCAACCCGACAAGCAATTCTGTGACGTAGTGAGAGCGATAGACGAGAAAGTACAATAGACCTTGATACTACACCGTGTTAGTGCTTCCCACGACTAGGCCTTACTTTGAACTTTACGGAACTTGAAACGATAAGAACTGCGCATCGTCCTCGATTGCAAATCTACACTAAACGCAATCTCGACGATATTCCACAGCTGGGCAGCCTCTCACGCGAACAGCGCCGGGACATTCGTGTCGTATCGGAGGTCTTGCCATTTCGTGTCAATCGATACGTGTTGGATGAGCTCATCTCGTGGGAAGATGCCCCCAACGATCCCATATTCAAATTGGTATTCCCAAGTCGTGAGATGCTTGACGCCGTGGAGTTCTCTGCGCTCTCAAGCCTCATTGACGCCAATGCAGATGCGCAGGCCATCTCCGAATTGGTGCGAAAGATTCAATCCAAGCTAAATCCACATCCTGGGGGACAAACGACGCTCAACCTGCCACGAGTCGGAAATGAGGAATTATGGGGACTGCAGCACAAGTATCGCGAGACTCTCCTCTTTTTCCCAAGTCAGGGCCAGACCTGTCACACGTATTGCTCCTTCTGTTTCCGTTGGGCCCAGTTTATCGATGATGTGCAGCTACGGATGATGGCCAGAGAGAATGCGAAATTGCTTACCTACCTGGAGTCACATCGGGAGATAACGGACCTGCTCATCACTGGGGGAGATCCCATGGTGATGAAAACTGTTGCACTGGAAAAACATCTAAAGCCAATACTTGAGCCGCGTTTTGATCACGTGCAGAACATACGGATTGGGACCAAATCACTTTCCTTTTGGCCGTACCGGTTTGTTACGGATCCAGACGCTGACGACTTGCTGCGCCTATTTTCGACGCTTGTGAATCGCGGCAAGCATGTGGCAGTGATGGCACACTTTGATCACCCACGCGAATTGTCTCCACCTGTTGTCGAGCATGCCATTCGTAGAATTCGCGATACTGGTGCGGTAATTCGTACACAAGCTCCCCTGCTGCGCGGTGTCAACGATTCATCGGATATTTGGGCGGACATGTGGCGTCAGCAAGTTCTGCTGGGAATGTCGCCGTATTACATGCTAGTGGAACGGGACACGGGTGCTCATCGATACTTTGAACTGCCGTTGGAAATTGCGCTCGACGTTTATCGTGGTGCTATGCGGCAACTATCCGGATTAGCGCGCACGGCACGCGGGCCGGTCATGAGTACTGGACCTGGAAAGGTCGAAATACAAGGGGTGGCGGAGGTAGGCGGCCAAAAAGTATTCCTCCTGCGATTCATCCAAGCTCGAAACGTTGATTGGACCTTTCAGCCTTTTTTTGCTGAGTACGATCCGACGGCGGTTTGGTTCGAGCAACTGAAGCCAGCTTTTGGAGAGGCAAAATTCCCATTTGAGAAATGATACTTTCATGGATCGCTTGGGCGAGTGCTCGTAGCAAAACGCTTGGCAAAATCCTAACCAAGAATTGATTCGGCCAAATAGGCCTTCGTACTCGTCGACTGATATATCTGATGGTTGAGCAAGTTGACAGACGCAACACTTGGGATTTCCTTGTGCCGGCTATCGTGATCACTGCTTCAGTGATAGCCGCGATCTACATCATTTATGAAGTGGGTAGAGTTTCTCAGAGGGAAGCGAACAGAGCAGCGGAGCATCCCTCATCGATTGCGATTGCAGTGGATGTCTTCTTGGTGACCCCTACAACCAAGGAGCACCATTTACTTGAGCGCGGTACGGTTTCGACGTCAGCTTCCGTCACGATCTCGTCTCCGGTCGGAGGATTGATTAAAGCGCGTAACGTAGTATCCGGAAAGAAAGTACACAAGGGAGATGCGCTGTTTCACATTGACGACACCTTGGCCAAAATTCAAGTAGAAGAGTCGCGTCTGCAGTTGCAAGAAGTAGATGACTCGATCGTGGAAGTGCAAAAACTGATTCGCGATGCGACGGAGATTGGAGATGCGAATTCGATCGATTCCCTCAAGGCCAGGCTAGATACCGAGGCAACGCGGCGCGAGTTGGCACAAGTGCGACTGCAATTGACGGAGTTGCAGCTTGAACGTCATCAGATTCGGGCTCCATTGGATGCGATCGTCGCGAGGACTCTAACCGATCTTGGCGAACTTGCTGCCCCGGGCGCGCCTCTCGGCATTTTGATTGTATCGGATCCCTGCACGGTCAAGTTCAGTCTCTCCGCACACGATGTTGCCGACTTTACTAGCGGCGTGAAATGCGAATTGATGGTTGATGAAGTAGAAAGGGTAACCGTTGAATTGGGAACGGATCACGGACGCGTTTCGCCAATCGCAGATCCTATCAATCAACGCTTTGAAGTCGAATTGACTGTTCCAAATCCGAATGACCGGTTTCCGATTGGAACGCGAGTTGATGTGCGGATGACGTGGGAAGCTGCTCGCGAGGAAATGCTCATTCCGCTTGCTGCAGTCCGTCGCGATGGAGATCAGCGACTTGTCTACCGACTCAAAAGAAGCGAAGAATCTACTGAAGTTCAAAGGGTAGTGGTTGAATGTCGAAACACTCCTGGTATCCCTGACTACGTAACCGTCACCCAAGGCCTCGATTTTGGCGATGAAGTTGCCCTCACCAATCAAGTACTCCTTTATGACGGAGCCATCGTCTCCGTAGATCGCAGTCGCTCTGCGCAGTAGAGGCAGTCACAAATGCTAAACCAACTTGCCAAAGCATTGCCATTCTGGAAACATTTGCGTGTTCTTACGCTTCTTTTGACGTTGGGATTTTCGACGATCTGTCCCACGTTCGTTGTGTCGAGGCACCTGAATGCGCTATTGCCCACTCCTCAGGAAAGTGTTTCCAAGAACGAACAATCGCCTGATTTATCCGGCGACGACGAGGGACTAAACTTTCGCGCGATAGTGCAGAACGCTGAAAGTCACAACGTGTCCGCGCCCTTCGCTGGTACCGTTTCGCATGTTGCCTTCGCGCAATGGCAGAACGTCGAGCAGGATCAACTCTTGCTACTCATTGAATCCGCGGAGAAAAAAAAGAGCCATCAATTGGCAGAGCGTCAGCTGCAGGTGCTCGAAGACCGCCTCGCAAGCTCAAACCAGAGTGTGGAAGAAATTCGGCGCAAGCAAAGCGATGTCGAAGAAAAAGTCGGGCAAGCAGAAGCAGAAATAGGACGATTGCAACAGCTCTCTTTTCCGAAGCTAGATCGATTGGTTTGGAATGATCTTCTTGCTGGAACGGATAGAACCCAGCCAGTGTCAATCAAATCAAATATTGCTACTGAGATGAGTGAGTTCAATGTCCGTGGTTCAGTACTTGTGGCTGGCGAAATCCACCTGCTTTCGGTCGCGCAGTCGCCTGTCTTAACTGCGCTCGCAACGGGGACGATACAAATTGATGCGTCAGCGAAACAGAAAAATGCGACGGCAGCCGTCGGCGCGAATCTGACATTCGAGGCGATGCAAATGCTCGAAATTAACGGCGACACGGTAGAACGCTCAGAAGTGCAATGCCAGATTGTACTTGGGACCCGGCTGAAGTGCGTTCGCGTTGAAAGGTCAATCCCATTGATAAGGCGACTTGTGGAAAAAAGGTTACGGCAAGAATTCGGAGCCAAGAAACCGCTTCTGGAAGCCGCGCTGTGCCGGGAGGTACGTCAAATGCTTACTAAGCGACTGGACGATGAAACGAAAAAGATCGTCAATACAATTGAGCAGCAAGCGGTTGCTGCGAGAGAGAAAATGAAATTGCTGGATGAGCAACGAACAATTGCAGTCGACGACTTACTAGCCAAACTCGATGAGGGCCACAAGGTAAGCATTAAGCTTTCAGTAGCTGAGCAGTATCTTCGATCGGTCATTGGTCAGCTTCAACGTGAGACAGCCGTAGCAAAAGCCAGTTTGCGTACCCAGCTGCAATCCACTGCTAATGCCACTGAAATACGAAGCCCCGCTGCCGGAGTCATTCTACAATCGAGTGTCCAGCCTGGTGAGTTGGTTCAGCAAGGGCAATTGATTGCCGTCGTCGGCAACCAAGATCGTCTGAAAGCTTTTATTACGCTTACCGCTTCCCAACGGCAAACGCTGGGAAGCTCGATCGTAGCTTGGATACGTACGAGTTCCGCTGAACCCTGGTCGCAAGTCGAAGCGCATTACCTAGATCGGCTGGAAGACAAGAAAGATTCTGGAGATCTGGAGATAAATATAACCGCAGCGAGTCATCCATTCATCGTTCGCCCAGGAATGACCATTGACGTCCGGCTGCAATCGCTGGCTAATCGCTAGTTTCTGAAGGCACCCTGTCCATGGCTGTTGTGGCTAAATTCGTTGATTGAATTTGTCGAACGAGACCAATGCCACGCGCAAACCAGCGGTCTGTTGTCATGGACTTCTTGCTAGTCCTGATCCAGACGCAGTCGCCATAGGTTTCGTTAGCTGTCACCAGCTGCTGAACTCCCATGATTTGACCATTGAGTACACCATCGAACATGGGGGTAGTCCACTGATATCCGCTCCGAAGCTGCGAAGGAAACACTCGCGCACATTCACGCAGGGCGTCAGGTGTAGTAAGGTAGAGGCCATCCGGCTCCCAGCGGTAGAAAAACTCCGCTTCGCTTGAATCACCTTGACGATTCGTTGTCACCTGGACGCAAATAAATGCTCTGCCCTCAATTTCCACCAGCTCTTTGTGTTCCATGGTCACTCGAGCCTTGCCGCTTCCTAGCCAAGAACTGTAGGTCGCTGAGTAATTCGTACTGGTTCCAATGTGCATTGGTAAATAGTCCCTCAGCTGGCGAATTGTCACGTCGTCACTCGCATCTTCCTCCACTGTGGCAGTTAGAACAGAATTGGGCGAGGACATATCACTATTACTAATACTCCTTGCGTCTGATTCGTCTCGAGCTGCAGCAGCGTGCGTCGGTTCTGCGACGCCAGTGCGATCGAGACCTGGCGGTGTATAGCCTTGACCGCGTAAGAGCATGGGCTTGTGGGTCAGGGCTATGCCCAACGCAACGACAACTGGTATGAGTAGCAGTAGAGCGAAACCTAAACGGATCATCGTGGCACACCCTACGTAGTACTGTTTCAAAAACGTTGTTTGTTGATCTTACAACCAATGCGACTATAATTTTGGGCTCATGCGACCCACTCTTCACACTATATTGTGAAATGCAAGATACCCGCCCAAGTCAGCTTGCGTTCGTGAACACTGGCATCGACTGAAATTCGCCAGTTGGAGTTGCACCAGTGTTTTCCTGGAAAACACTGAGTCCTAACATCGAGCTAGCTCCAGGATGAAAAGACTCCTTGATTCTCACCACATATGTCATATTCTTCGTTGATTGAGCTACTACGATCGCAGGCTCGGGAAAGACCAAATGAGATCGCTCTCAGTTACTATCCAGCCCAAGACGAAGTCGCGCAAGCAATTACGTTCACGGACCTGGAAGCCAAATCGAAGGTATTCGCCGAGACCCTTCGCGAGCACAGTCTGCCCGGTGACCGAATTCTAATATGCCTGCCCCAGTCGATAGACTATATCATTGCGTTTTTTGGCTCGATTCATGCCGGGGCCATACCGGTAACCGCCTACCCTCCTCGGCCACGCAAGATTGATCGCCGACTAAATTCGATCATTGCCGACTCAGGCCCGTCTGTCATTATTGGGCGTGAGGAACATCTCACAGCAATCTCACAACTGGCTGGTGCAACCACTGAGTCGCCGAGAGTTTTAAGCTTTGGAATCGGGCCAGAGAAAGCGGTCAGCTCACATGCTGATGCCCGTCCTGGGAAAGAATCTCTTGCGTTTCTTCAATACACGTCCGGGTCCACGACGCACCCTCGCGGTGTCGCAGTGACCCAAGGCAACTTACTTGCCAATTTGGAAACGATTCGCGACCACTTTGGACTAAGCGAGCAAGATCGTGGCTTGATCTGGCAACCGTTGTTTCATGACATGGGACTGATTGGAGGAGTCCTCATGCCGATCCTGACCGGGTTTGAAATGACTCTGATGGCTCCGCAACATTTCATGCAGCAGCCGTTGGGATGGCTGCAGCGGTTGTCGGAATTGAGAATTACATTCTCCGGGGCACCCAATTTTGCCTATGATCTTTGCGTTCAACGTGCACTTGAAAACCCCGAATCACTGAGGAACTTGGATCTAAGTGCACTGAGGGTCTTGGCTTGTGGGTCGGAGCCAATTCATGTCGAAACGATGCGCAGGTTCAACGATGTGTTCTCGGAGTGGGGGCTTGCAAACTCCGTCCTGACGCCCTGCTACGGTCTTGCCGAAGCAACGCTGATGGTGACGTGCAAACCGCCTGGTTCGACTTTGGTGGCGACAGAATGGGACGCAGATTCCGTCGAACGAGGCCAGCCCCAAGCACCCCATGGCTCAACTCGCTTGACGCGAACACTGGTCAGCTCCGGGCGGGTGGCAGGCTGTAAAGTGCAGGCCATTGATCAACGGAATGGGAACGTATTGCCCGAGGGAAGAATTGGTGAATTGACAGTCCAAGGGCCATCGGTCACACCAGGCTACTGGCGCGAACTTCAGCAAGAAGCACACAAACCCTGGACAGGCGAGTCATCTCGGCAGTTGAGAACGGGAGATCTAGGATTTGTGCATGCGGGGGAAGTCTATGTCACGGGGCGCATCAAAGATGTTCTAATCGTGGACGGTCGCAACCTGCACGCCGAGGACATCGAACACGCGATCGGCGAATGCCACCCTGCACTCAAGGCACATGGCAACGCCGCGCTGTGTGCAGAGTCTGAGACACGCGAGTGGCTGGTAGTGGTCGCTGAGGTCGATCGACACTGGTTCCGAGAAGTCAAGCGTGAACCGAACAGTGCGAAAGCTAGATACGGCGAAGTGACTAACGCAATCCGGGAAACGGTTTTTTCGGAATTCGGCATTCAACCTGGCGGAGTGGTATTCCTTTCTCCCCAGACTCTTCCAAGAACCACAAGCGGGAAAATCCAACGTTGGGAATGCCGACGGAGATTCGTTCGAGAGTTTGCAGGCGATGCAGCGGAAGTAGTTTTTTCCTGGTTTCGACCAGAATTGCATTCGCGCAGTGATTCAGACCAAGAGCAATTAGTTGCTCCAAGTCCTTCATCTGACGCGAATGGTCAGATGCAAACGGATATCGCCTTGTGGCTGAAGGACAAACTCGCAAATCAGCTCGGTTTAGAACCCAATGATATCGCAGTGGATCGTCCGTTGGCGCACTATGGTCTCGATTCGCGAATCGCTGTATCGCTCTCGGCCGAGTTATCGGAGCATCTCGGTCGCAATGTCCCAGCCTCAATCGCCTGGTCATTCCCTACGATAGAGGAACTTTCAAGTGCACTTGCGGGTGAGGCCAGCCCTCAACAGCAGCAGCTGCAATTTGCCGACGGCAGAGGCAAATCGCCTCAGCTCGCCGTTATTGGCGTGAGCTGTCGTTTTCCCGGCGCTTCAGACTACCGGGAGTTTTGGAAACTTTTGTGCACGGGCTACGATGCCGTCGGACACGTTCCCGGCCATCGGCTGGATGACTTGGATGACGCCGCATCTGCGAAGGTGCCCCGTCACGGTTGGTTGCAGCATGTTGACCTGTTTGATCCAACTTTTTTTGAAATCTCTCCGCGCGAAGCGCGCGATATGGATCCACAGCAACGCGTTCTGCTTGAACTTGTTCAGGAAGCAATCACCGATGCTGGACTCTTGCGGCAACAACTGGCCAAACGTCGTGTGGGGGTCTTTGTTGGAGCATCGACCAACGACTATGGAACATTACTGGGAATTCATCAGACCGGTGACCGATTTCAGGTAACGGGCAACGCTCGCAGCATTCTCGCCAATCGTGTCTCCTATTTGTTTGGTCTCAACGGTCCAAGTATAGCGGTCGACACCGCCTGCTCGTCTTCTCTGGCGGCGATTCACTTGGCGCGGCAAAGTCTTTTGACTGGCGAATCGGATTTAGCGATTGCATGTGGCGTGAATCTAATTCTCTCACTGGAAACTTCGCAACAGATTTCGGACGCTGGTTTCGCTTCACCAGATGGAAAATGCAAAGCATTCGACGACTCTGCGGATGGTTACGTCCGTGGAGAAGGTTGCGGGGTGGTCATTCTAAAGCCGCTTGACAAAGCGCTGGCCGATCGAGACCCCATCCACGCGGTTTTGCTGGGAACAGCGATTAATAATGACGGGAGAAGTAACGGTTTGACGGCGCCCAGTCCGGGAGCCCAAACACAAGTAATCTGTACAGCTCTTGCAAGTGCCTCTATCGAGCCCCAACAAATCCAATATGTAGAAGCGCACGGCAGTGGCACATCGCTCGGCGATCTCATTGAAGCCCAAGGGCTGAGTGACGTGTTCCGGTTGCGGAGTTGGAATAAGGAACCATGCCGAATTGGGTCCGTCAAGTCGAACATCGGTCATCTTGAAGCGGCCGCAGGTATTGCTGGATTCATCAAGACCGTTTTGGCAATCAAACACAGACAAATTCCACCCAGTATTCACTTCCACAAACCAAACGACAAGATTCCTTTTGCTCAGTGGCACCTGCGCGTTCAAAGTGAGTTGACGCCTTGGCCGGAACCGAGCAATCCTTTGGTTGCCGGAGTCAGTTCATTTGGTTTTGGTGGTACTAATGTACACGCGGTGCTTTCCGAAGCTCCCTGTCGCTCTCATTCAACAACCACACGCCGCCCTGCGACGATGATATCTGTGGCGACAACTACCCAAAGTCAGATGACCGAGATGATTGGGCGGTTGCGGCAATACCTTCAAGAAGTGAAGACACGGGAATTGCGGCTGAAGGATCTTGCGTACACCTTGAATTGCCGTCGCGAGCCGGGTTGCGTTCGGATAGCCTTCACGGCTGAAAAAATCGAGCAAGTCGCGAGTATTTTGGAAAGGATGGTAGTACACGGCGATGAAAGTGCTCGCGTCAAAGATTCGCCAAAGATTGCCTTCGTCTACTCTGGTCAGGGATCCCATCATTGGGATTGGCTGGTCGAGCTCATGGCTCAGGAGCCTGTTTTTGCCGAAACGCTTCGTGCATGCGACGCCTTCCTATCCGAACGATTCTCTCTTCCGCTAATTGAGCATTTGAATACGGGTGTCCCCAGAAATCGGACGGAAGTTATTCAACCTCTTTTGGTCGCCGTACAAATCGGCTTGACGGAAATGTGGAAAGCCTGGGGTATTACGCCCCAGCTCGTTCTTGGCCACAGCGTGGGTGAAATCTCAGCAGCCTATGCCGCTGGTGGTTTGCAACTTAAGTCCGCTTTGGAGCTGGCAAGTATCCGTGGCCGCTGCATGAGTCGCATCGCTGGCCAGGGTAACGCTATGGTGGTTGGCTTGCCTGCAGAGGCTGCTACCAAATACACGAAAGACCTCCATCTGGAAATTGCCGCTTACAACTCACCTAACTCTACTGTTCTGTCGGGCGACAAAGAAGCCGTTCAGAATCTATTCGAACAGTTGTGTGCGAAAAACATTTTTGCACGGATTCTCGACGGCGAATGCGCGTTTCACAGTTCACATCTCGATCCCCTTCAGTTTGATTTTCAACGCGACATTCGAAATGTACCTGCAGTCCGTCTTCTTATTCCATTTATCTCCACCGTTACCGGTAAACATGCCGATAGGTTAGATCCAGAGTATTGGTGGAACAACTTGAGATGTCCAGTAAGATTTCAAACGGCCGTCACGAAGGCAGTTTCTGATGGCACGGACACTTTCCTGGAAATTGGTCCACGTCCCCAACTTACATCCCAGCTGAAACAAATTACTGCGACTGGCGAGCATGTTCCGCTGATTCTGCCTCAAAGAGTTGTCGATCAGCCTGCCGTAGCGACGTTGCTGGATTCATTGGGAAAGCTGTTTGTCTCCGGCCGTAATCCAAATTGGGCAGCTCTCAATGACGATGATAGCGTTGCGGTGGGACTGCCAACAGCACCTTGGCATCATCAACGGTATTGGTTCGGAAAACGACCGCAGGCACAGCAACGCTTGGCAGAGAAGCCAGAGGAATCACGCCGTAACTCAGAAAACAAAGAAGTCCGTGGTAGCAGTCAAGTAGAATCAGCGGGCGAGCAGCCCTTGGCGGAAGAAAGCAGATACACAATCCAGTGGCGCGACCAAGCCAAATCGGATGACGAACAGAGTTTCTGCCGACACTGGATCGTGGTCAGCAACGAACAGCATTTATGTGCTGCCATCACTCAACTGCTGGTGGCAAACGGCTGTGATGTCGATCAATGCAAGGTCGACCAATCAGGCTGGCTCGATAGGCTCGCCGCTCATTTGATCAGCTTGTCCAAGTTGGAAGAAGCCACGGTCGTTCGCCTCGTGTTTCTAGGGCTGCCTACGACGGCGCAGAGTCCCCTCAGAGCTAACGAATTGCCCTGGGCTTTCTGTGCATTGCTGAAACGGATTCAACAGGCCATTGAGACTCTGCCTGTCGAGGTCTGGCTGGTAACGTCAAGCGTTACTGCGAGCGGTCCGGCCGATCCGTTACCAATGTTTGACGATCAAAGTCTGGTTGGAATCGCCAGAGTTGCGGCATTCGAAATGCCAAGGATTATGCGGGGGATGTTCGACATTGATCCCGGGGCGGGGGTCGAAAAAAACGCAGAGCTCATTTTGCGCGAGGCCAATTTGTTGGGCGCAGAGCGGCAAATACAATTGCGTGGCAGCCACCGCCGTGTGGCTCGGTTGATTCCATTGAACGCTGCGACAGAACATGAAGATCGCTTGAGATCATCGCGACTTCAACGTTTGCAGTGTCGCACTGACGCAACGTACTTGGTGACCGGAGGACTTGGAAGTCTGGGGATGAAGGTTGCCCGCTGGCTAGCAGAATGTGGAGCCCGTCGACTGATCCTTATCTCTCGATCGGAGTTGCCTGATCGTAAATCATGGCGCGATCAGCACCATACAGAACTGCACAATGCAAGAATCGAGTTTGTCCGCGAACTCGAATCACAGGGAGTGAATGTCCTAACTCCTGCGGTTGACACGTCGGCGATCGATCAGGTGCACCAATTTGTAAATCAGTATCGCGACGAATTGTGGCCGCCAATCCGCGGCGTTTTTCACCTAGCGGGTGTCCTTCAAGATCAGGCAATCGCCAATTTGGATGAAAGGCAATTTCGGCATGTTTACCTTTCCAAGACAATTGGTGCCTGGGCGCTGCATCGGGAGTTCTGCGAACAGGGTTCTCTAGATCACTTTGTACTCTTCTCATCTGCAGCAGCGGTATTCGGTTCTCCTGGGCAAGCCAGCTACGCGGCTGCCAATGCATATCTAGATGCGCTAGCATGTTTTCGCAAATCTGTGGGATTGCCGGCACTGAGTATCAACTGGGGGCCCTGGGATGGATTGGGAATGGCCCACCAAAATGGCCAGCGCATTTGGCGTGGTGTCGCGCCGTTTTCTCAGGAGGAAGCAATAAGCCTGCTGGAAGAATCGCTGAACAGCGAGATACCGCAAATTGTTGCTGTCAAGATTGACTGGGGCACTCTTGACGCGGCGAAGCACCCAATCGTGGAACGATTGGTTAGTGGGCTTACCACTGGTCCGCAAGACACGGCAGGACCAGGAGATCGGCCAATGCTGCCGGAAGATCCTGCGGAAGCAATTCAATTCCTTCAGCACTATTTGATGTCGCAGTCGGCCAGCCTGTTAGCAAGCGTGATCAGTAACATTGATGCTCAGCTACCCATCAGCCATCTAGGTTTCGATTCGTTGATGGTGATTGAACTGAAGAATCGCATCGATAGCACATTTGGAATCTCGTTCCCGCTCGCGGAGTTTCTACAGTACCCGTCGCTCGGCAAGCTCGCACAGCTTCTATTCCAATTCCTGCGGACTTGCCAAGATAGAGCAGTACCATTTGTCGGCGGTCCAGTTCAGTTGGTAACCGATCGGGACGAGTTTCCCTTGACCAGCAACCAGCGCGCGCTGTGGTTGTTTGCCAACCTGTTACCTGCTGACATTGGACTGAATTGCGCGGCTGTGGTGCGAATCACAGGTCCATTGGACGTCGCCAAGTTCGAGTCGGCTTTGGCTTCCATACTGCAACGGCATGCTCTTTTGCGAGCAACAGTGCACGATGCTAATGGCCAACCGGTGCACCTTATCTCACGGTCGGCCGAGGTGAAGCTGACGAGAATCGACGCAGCTGAACTATCTGCAAACGAAGTTCAGCTTCTATTGGATGAACAATGCAATGCTGCGTTCAACCAAAACATCGGTCCGCTGTATCGCGCGGCGCTACTGAGGAAATCAGCGGACGAACATATCTTCGCCATTTCTGTCGACCACCTCGTCAGCGATCTGTGGTCCATGGCGATTATTGCTCGCGAAATACGGAACGGTTATCTCGGAATCCAGCCACAGGCAAAGGGGGCACCTACCCACGGGTTTATGGACTACGTCCGCTGGCAAGATGACCTTATTCAATCACCTGCTGGAAAGGAAATGGAACGCTACTGGCAGGAAAAGCTCACTGGTGAGTTACCAGTACTGAACTTGCCACTTGACCGTCCGCGTTCCAATCGACGCACATTCCGAGCTAGAACTGAGTCCATCCAAGTGGACTCTGAATTAGCCGCGAAACTGCAAAGCGTCGCCATCGATAATCAAACGACTTTGTTTGTGCCTCTGCTGGCAGCCTATGCATTGCTGCTGCAACGCTATTCGGGGCAAGACGAACTAATGATTGGCACGGTAGCTAACGGAAGAAACCGTTCCGAGTTCGACGAATTGATCGGTTTCTTTGTAAATCCACTTGCCCTCCGCATTCGAGCGAATGCCAACTGGTCGATCTCAGATTTCCTCAAGCAGATCAAAGATCTGGTTGCCGAAGCCATCGAACACCAGTTTTTTCCGATTTCACAACTGAATGGGTTAGCAGGACGGCGGAGTACCGAATACGCCCCGTTGTTTCAAAATATGTTCATTTTTCAGCGTGCGCCGCGCGGTGGATCGGAACAATTAGGTGTGTTTGCCATCGGAGAAGCTGGCGGGCGATTGTCGATGGGAGACTGTGAACTTGAGTCTCTGCAAGTCGGACAGCAGATCGATCAGTACGATCTTACCGTGATGGTTGCCGATGTGGATGGTGGATTGCGCGTCGCGATTCACTACCAAGAAGAGCTTTTCAATCCAGAGACGATCCGAGGACTACTTGCCAACTACCGCGTTCTACTACATTCTCTCGCGTCCACTAAGAACGGCAGAGTAGGTGATCTCGTACACCTGGATGAGGAAAGCCAACAGCTGATCTGTCGACAATGGAGCGGCGCCTCGAATAGGGCGGATTTGCGATATAGCTCGGTCTGGGAGGCGTTTTCAGCTCAGGTCTCCGATAAGCCGGACGCACGCTGTATTCACGGTCCGGGGATCTCGATTTCGTATCTACAACTCGAACAATGGTCGGCGAGTTTGGCGCATTCTCTAAGAGGAAGCGGCGTAAACCAAGGCGACTTGGTTGCTTTGTCTGTTGGTAGAACGCCACAGATGCTCGCTGCCCTACTGGCGATTTGGAGATGCGGGGCGGGTTTCGTATTCGTCGATTCCACCTTGCCTCAAGATAGGATCGCAGCCATTTTGCAGGATTCCGGCGCGTCGATACTACTCGTCGATACCGCCACGCAAGATCGCATGAAGAACTGGCCACTGCCTGCCGTCGATATAGACCTAGTCCCGCTTCGCCATGGCCCGTCGATCGACGTCCCTGCAATTAACTCTTCGGCAGTTGCTTATCTGATCTACACTTCTGGTTCTACTGGAGTTCCCAAAGGCATTTCGATATCGCATAGAGCGCTTGCTGCGTTCATCCAATCAGTCGAACACTCCCTTCCGGTCACTGAGCGGGACGTCTTTTTAGCTCTTACGTCACTTTCGTTCGACATTTCGATGCTGGAACTATTTCTTCCGCTGTCGATTGGAGCCAGCGTAGTCATAGCTAGCGCCGAGGTGGCGCGCGATGGCCTACTAGTCGCCGAATTTGCAGCTGAAAACGAAGTAACCGTGATCCAAGCGACGCCCTCGACATGGCAAATGATTGCTGACGCTGCTCCTGGGAAATTAGCGTCTGTTACAGGTATTTCTGGTGGTGAACCCTTATCAGCCGGCTTGGCCGAGCAACTGCTCGGTACGATGCGATCGCTCTGGAATATGTATGGCCCAACCGAGACCACTGTCTGGTCAACTGCGGCACAATTAAGATCCGGCGATCAAGTTCACATTGGTCAGCCGCTGCTGAACGAAGAAGTTTATGTACTTGATCGCGACCTCCGTCCTACGGCCATTGGCGTTCCGGGAGAACTCTATATCGGCGGCGATGGAATTGCGGTTTCTTATCACAATTTGCCTGCCAACACAGCTGAGCGATTCATCCCGAACCCATTCTCCACATTGACCGGTACCCGCCTCTACAGATCAGGGGATCAGGTCCTGTGGCAGCCAGATGGAACACTGCGTTTCATCGGAAGATTGGACTACCAAGTCAAGATACGCGGAAATCGAATCGAGCTTGGAGATGTGGAGTCTATCCTGGAACGCAGCGAAACTGTTGGTAAAGCCGTTGTCGTGCCGCATCGCAATTCTGGCTACGATGCATCTTTGATTGCATACGTGACCGGTCGCAGTGTATCTGCAATTGATGTCGACGGACTCGCGAGGTTTGCCGCAGAAAACCTTCCCGCGTACATGGTGCCTGCAAAGTTCATTGTACTCGAAGCATTTCCAGAGACCGCCAATCGCAAGATCGATCGAAAACGGCTGCCTAAACCAGATCGAACACCGAATCGTTTGCAGTCATATCTGGCCCCTCGTAACGAATTAGAGCAATGGCTGTGCGACACATGGTGCCAAGTATTAGATTGTGACCGCGTAGGCGTCGACAACAGTTTCTTCGAGCTAGGTGGAAACTCGTTGCAGGGCAACCAAATCATGGTGCGCATTCGTGAACAGTATGGTGTGGCACTGCGTCTTCGCGATCTTTGGATGGAGCCGACGATTGCCAATCTGGCAGCAAACATTCAAAGGTTGCAGAGCGAAGGGCCGACCCCTCGCCCTTTCATTCACGAGCGGCGCATTTCGATTGTTGATCGCAGCAAGCCGGCTCGCGCATCTCTTTCACAAGAGCGTTTGTGGTTTTTGGATAGACTTCAGCCCAACAGTCCTCTGTACAACATGTCAACTGTGGTTGAAATCAGTGGCGAATTGAATGTTTCTGTGTTACGTGAAAGTTTGCGTCAGCTAACCCTTCGGCATGAATCCCTGCGAACCACGTTCGCGGAACTCGATATCGGCGTAGTTCAAGTTGTTTCCGAGCTGGCAGAAGTTGACGTCTCGTTGCACGATCTCACACAACATTCGCAGGCAGAGTCGCGGCGGCAATCGGCAAGTTTGTTTCACTCTGAGGCGAGCCGGACCTTCGATCTAGAGAACGGTCCATTGCACCGCGTAGTTGTGATCAAGCAGGATGAACAACTCTACAGCGTGATGCTAACGGTTCACCATATCATTGCAGATGGGTGGTCGGTCGCTGTCGGTATCTCGGAACTTTTTCGCATATATAGATCGCTGGCGAACCGCACTCGTGACGAACTGCCGATATTGCCGATACAGTATCGTGATTACGCACATTGGCAACGCAATTGGTTGCAAAGCGATGATTTCCTGAGACAAAGGAATTACTGGGAATCAGCACTTGGCAATCTTCCCCCGGCGCTCGAGCTACCATTCGACAGGGGGCGTCCGTCACGCCCTAGCCATCGAGGGGGAGTCGTTCCTGTCAAGATGAGTCGGGAATTAGCCGATGGCCTGCGGGGGAAGAGTCGCCAGTTCCCGTGTTCATTATTCACTCTCATGTCAGCCGCGTTCGGTCTTTTGTTGGGGAGGCTGAGCGGACAACGAGAATTTTGCGTTGGCGCGCCGTTCGCAAATCGACGACACCCGGACTTGGAGAATCTGATCGGGTTCCTCGTCAATACAGTGGTGTTGAGATTTGATGTTCAGCGCAGTCTGCCATTCGATCAATACTTGGCCAACCACAAAGTTGTTGTTGATGACGCGCTCGAAAATCAAGATGTTCCATTTGAGAAGTTAGTCGCATTTCTTCAGCCCAAACGCGACTTAAGTCGTTCTCCCATTTTTCAGGTCTTGTTTGCATGGCAGAACACCGCGCTGCCCTCAATGACGATTGATGATCTTACATTGACACCAAGTCAAGTCGATAATGGAACTTCGAAATTCGATCTGTCGCTCACCATGTACGAATTGGAGGAGGACTTTGCCGGGTCTATCGAATACAGTAGCGATCTTTTTGATCGTCAGTCTGTGGAGTTGATTGCAACGCAGTTTGTTCAATTGCTCGAGGGGATTCTCCAAGATTCATCGCAACCACTTGCTTCTATATCTTTGCACAGCTCTGCGACCCGCGATTTGATTCTTACCCAATGGAACAGTACAAATGTTTCACCGCCAGTAGACCAATGCCTACACGAGCTGTTCGAGAAACAAGTCGAAAAAACACCAGGGCAAATTGCGCTATCGTGCGGGGGTGATTTTCGTACCTACCATCAGTTGAATGACTATTCCAATCAAATTGCCCACGCATTGCTCAAACGCGGCACACGGATATCCGCTGCTATTGGGGTCATGCTGCCGCGGGGGGTGGACCAAGTCGCTGCGGTCTTGGCTATTCTCAAGTCGGGGTGTGGCTATCTGCCGTTGGCTGAAGATCTGCCAGAATCCAGGCTCAGTCGCATGTTGCAGGATGCAAATCCCACCGCGGTTTTAACCAACGAAGAATTGCTTCCGCTTGTGCCGCAGCAGTACAAGCCACTGGTTGTGAATGAAACGGCCCTGGCCAAACTGGATCGTGACAATCCAGGGCGCACTGTCGCAATGCGCGATTTGGGCTACATCTTAGGTACGTCAGGTAGCACCGGCGTGCCCAAGGCCGTAAGACTTTCGCACTTGGCCCTGGCCAATCTTATTCGATGGCAGCTTGGCCAATCGGGTTGCACGATCGGTACTCGAACCCTGCAATATACAAGCCTGGGATTTGATCCATCGTTCCTCGAGATCTTTTCGACGTTTAGTACGGGTGGAGAACTGGTACTGATTTCGGAAGAAACGCGAAAGGATCCATTTCAGCTTGCTCATTTCATTCACCATCACAGTATTGAGCGGTTGTACATAACTCCCGCCGCGTTGCTTCAATTGGCAGAAGCGTGTCTGGCTGAAAATCTGACCTTTGCATCATTGCGGGAAGTGATGGCTGCGGGCGAACAACTGAAGGTGACGCCTGCCTTGCGAAAAATGCTGGAGGGAGGTGATCGGTGCACGCTCTTTAACCAATACGGCCCCACGGAAACTCAAGTCGTTACACAGTGGAAGGGATCGCACGCGACTGAGGAGCTGCCGGAATTTCCAGATATCGGAACACCTGTGGACAACAGCCAGGTGTATCTGCTGGACGAGTTCCTGGAACCAGTACCAATCAACGTAATTGGACAACTCTATGCTGCTGGAGTTTGCTTGGCCGACGGCTATGCTGCGCGCCCGGGATTGACGGCGGAGAGATTCGTCCCCAATCCATTTAGCTCGACGTCAGGAGCTCGTCTTTACATGACTGGCGACCTGGCGCGTTATCGAGTCGATGGCACCATCCAGTACCTTGGCCGTTGCGACAATCAGGTGAAGATTCGTGGCTTTCGAGTTGAACCGGGCGAGGTGGAGCTTTCGTTGGAGCG
>JAGQPR010000799.1 GCA_020426625.1 Planctomycetales bacterium | reverse complement strand
TAAGTCGCTGGCAAGTTGCAGCTAAATTGGGCGGATTCCTTCCAGGCGGCGGACCGGGGTCTGCGGAGGCCACGGCGGTTGCTGTCGACGATGAGGCAACCGGCGAGGCGAAAGTCAATCGCTCCAATGTGACCGGGCCACTTCCCGTCGATTGCATGCTGTGCCACCGGAACCGCGGTAGCGGCTACAGCCCATTCGTGTGGACCGAGCAGATCGAGTCCGAAAATTTTGCCTATGCTCCGACAGCTGCCTTGGGGATCGCAACGGTTTCCGGCACGATGACGCGGCTGAAAGATGATTTCGATCCCCAAGCCGCCGATTCCTCCAAGAGCTTACCGAAGGTCACTTACGAGCCAACGCGGTTTCGAAGTGACGGCAAAGTCTTTTTTGATGTCGTACGCAAACCGGACAGCAATGCCTGTTACTACTGCCATACCAACAGCGATGCGGATGCAGTGTCGGGCAGTCGTTGGTTGCATGACGAAGACATCCACTTGCGCGCCGGTATGGTCTGTGCCGACTGTCACCGCAATGCACTCAGCCACGAAACCGTGCGAGGATTCGAGGGCGAAACGCATGCTGCGGCAGCGTCGATTGCATCATTCTCATGTCAGGGCTGCCACATGCCCAATCATAACGCCAAGCCGCAGTCCTCACCTGGACGTCTGGGTGCACCGGAGCCAGAGCATCGCGGGCTGCCTCCTTTGCACTTCGACAAACTCAGCTGTACGGCTTGCCATTCCGGCTCTCTCCCCGAAGCCACCGTTGGCCGCCAAATCAACTCGATTGCGCACCGTTTGGGTGATCATGGTGTCAAGCGAACCGGCAATGAACAGCCGGGTATTGTTGGTCCGGTAGTCATTCCCGCTGCCCAATGGCATGCAGGAGAAGGAGCGGTAGAAGACGATGAGCATACGCAGGATGTCGCTGCGGCAAAGTTGACACCTCATCGGATGATGTGGCCAAGCTTTTGGGGTATCGTCGACAGTGGTAAAGTCCAGCCGCTCAATCCTGAAGCCGTTTACGAGTTGGTTCGTCGACCTTTGAAGGTACGTCGAGAATTCACTGAAGAGTTGGCCGAAGTGAAACTTTCACTTTCGGTACGCAAGGAATTGCTCGGTGAAGAACGCTCGCGGGCCAAGGACGAAGATCGCACCGACGAAGAAAAACAAAAAATCGCGGCAGCCGAATCCGAAGCTCGCAAAGCACAAGTAGGCGAGCGCATTGCAGAATCATTGGCCAGCATCGAAAAAGAATATCCCGACAAACAGGCTGTGTATATTTCCGGTGGCATGGGATTCGTCCGCGACGGCGAGTCTGCCATCAAGCCATTGCCAGCTGAACAATTAGGATCTGCGGCGGACCCGTATGCATGGCCGATGGCACACAGTGTACGTCCCGCGCGTCAGGCTCTGGGAGCGGAGGGATGCACGCAATGCCATAACACCGATGCACTTATTTTCAAGGCACAAGTTCAGCCCGTTGGACTATTGCCGGACCAAGAGACTGTCGCCGTACCAGTGCATGACTTGCAGCAGGTTGATATCGAGCGTTTGGCGGTATGGAGCAGTTTGTTTCAGGGCAGATCGTCCTTCAAGATTGCCGGACTCATCGCACTGGGGCTAACTTGCTTGGTAACACTTTCCGCATTCGCAGTCAACTTAAGCAGCGCTTGGCGACGGGGTTGATCCCTGCCGCACATCGCGCGCGCACACACTTGCCTCGCAACTCGCCCTTGCAACCACGCCTCGTGCGGCCACAACCTAGTGGTCTGTTACAGCCTAATTTTAGGGTAGTGGGATTCGCCAGAATTCCTCTCAATCTAATTTTAGGGTAGTGGGATTCGCCAGAATTCCTCTCAATCTAATTTTAGGGTAGTGGGATTCGCCAGAATTCCTCTCAATCTAATTTTAGGGTAGTGGGATTCGCCAGAATTCCTC
>JAGQPR010000798.1 GCA_020426625.1 Planctomycetales bacterium | reverse complement strand
TGCTTCATCTCGCCCGCCGGGTACCCCTCAGCGTGAATATAGCTGATCTCTTTGAGCTTGAGAGCGCCCTCTAGCGCGGTTGGAAAGTTGAATTTGCGTCCGAGATAAAGGAAATTTGTGGCGTCACAGTATCGGCTGGCAATTTCCTTGACCTGTTGGTGGCAATTCATTGTTTCGCGCACGATGTCCGGCAATCGTTCCAACTGGGCAATAATGCGTTGGCCGGCTTCAAAGCTCAGGTGCCGCAGTCGGCCAAAGTACAGTGCCAGCATGCTCAGCACAGTCAACTGTGAAGTGAATGCCTTGGTCGAAGCCACGCCAATTTCAGGACCGGCATGCAAGTAGATACCGCCATCGGCCTCTTGCGCAATACTGCTGCCAATCACGTTGCAAATGGCCAAAGTGTGATGCCCCTTGCGTTTCATTTCACGCAAAGCTGCCAACGTATCCGCTGTTTCCCCACTTTGCGTTATTCCAAAAACAATCGTATCGGGACTAACCGGTGGATTGCGGTATCGGAGTTCGCTAGCATATTCGACTTCGACGGGAACACGTGCTAGCTCTTCGATCAGATATTCACCCACTAGGGCCGAGTGCCAGCTGGTGCCGCATCCGGTCAAGATGATGCGTTCTACCCCGCGCAATTGCTGAGTAGTTAGATTCAACCCACCAAATTTTGCAGTTGCGTTGTCCTTGTCCAGTCTGCCGCGAAGTGCATTCCTGATCGATTCGGGTTGCTCATAGATTTCTTTGAGCATGTAGTGAGGAAAATCTTCCAGGTTGACGTCTATCGACATCGAGGTCAATTGCTGGATGTTGGGACGCACGCGCCCATGATCGCGATGAAGTACCTGAATGTTGTCTGGGCGAATCACGGCGATCTGGTGGTCCGCCAGATAGATGATGCGCTCGGCAAAGCCGACGAGCGGAGAGGTGTCGCTGGCAACGAATTGTTCATCTTTACCTACTCCAATTACCAGTGGGCTGCCGCAACGCGCGGCGATCAGTAGATCTGGAAAATCGCGAAATACGATTACCAGCCCATAGGTCCCGCGCACCTGTGCGATCGTGTCTTGGACGGCATCGATGCAACATTGAACACTGGGCTCCCCGCCGGAGTTTTCCAGGTTTGATTTAATCGAGTCCGCCACCAGATGCGCGATGACTTCCGAATCCGTTTGGGAGCGAAATTGATATCCCTTGGCAAGCAGGGCTGTTTTTAGAGATTCATAGTTTTCGATAACACCATTGTGCGCCAGCGAAACAACGCCCTGACCACCCAAGTGCGGATGCGCGTTTTCCTCAGTGGCGGGCCCATGGGTTGCCCACCGCGTATGCCCAATCCCCAATGTTCCAGACATTCGCGAACGCTTAACCGCAGAGTCCAGCTCGGCAACCCGGCCAGCAACTTTGGTGACGCGAATACTGTCGGAAGGCCGCAGTGTAGCGATGCCCGCGCTGTCGTAGCCACGGTATTCGAGCCGTTCCAAGCCTGAGATCAGGAACGGCATCGCTTCTTTGCTACCTACGTACCCGACGATTCCACACATGCTTTCATCCCAACTTGATTGTTTTACCGACGAAGGTGGCGCGAGTCGTAGCGTCCGGAATCTATGCCGGAGAATGCAATGCACCAATGCCAGCCTAGCTTGCGAATTTGCTCACTAGGTTAAATTCTAGGACAGCGGTCAAGAAATCGCCTGTTTTAGGCGCAAAAACCAGAGCAATCTGCTCTGGCCGTACAACCGACATGCTCGATCGTCTTCCATGCACTGCATCAGTCAACATTGGCTGAGCTGGTTGCGGCGGACAACCTCGAACCCGATTGGTATCGGGCGAGAATGCGAGCTCAATAGTGACTGAGGCGAGATGGAGCCAAAGAGTGACAGCAATAAAATGCCTGGTCAATGCGACCAAATCCGACACTCTTCGCTAAGCGCCAC
>JAGQPR010000797.1 GCA_020426625.1 Planctomycetales bacterium | reverse complement strand
GCGAAGGTGCTGGTCCCACAGCAGCTGCTCAGAAGTTTGGATATACGAAGCAACGCTATTTCCAGATTCGTACGGAATTCGCTGAACACGGCGCGACAGGACTCGTCAGTAAGACGCGGGGTCCAAAAACCAATTATCGCCGCACCCCGAATATCGTGAAACAAGTCATCCGCTATCGCTTTCTCGATCCTGATTCGTCAGCCGATGTCATTGCCCAGAAACTTAAGCAACTTGGCAATTCAATTAGTGTAAGAACGGTCGAACGAGTGATTGCCGAATACGGCCTTCAAAAAAAAACTCTACAAGTTACGCCCAGGCGCCGAAAGCAACGTCCCTAAGTTCACCATTACATCCCGTGAGACATTTACTCGAACCAAGATACGGCAGGGAGATCCTGCTTCCTTGGAACGCGAAGTACGTCAGATCCTCGCCGATAAGGTTAGTGGACACTTATGTGGCGGCTGGCTGCTTGTGGCCGAGCACCTGCGTTTAGGAACATGGGACTTGCTTTGTGGTTGGGCAGGATACCCTACCGAGCGTGTGGAGCCCCGACTCGCATTGCAGCTTGTACACGAAGCAGCGATTTGCGCCAAAGGGCTCCGAGCTGGCAGAACTATGTCAAATCGCGGCGGCTTTGAGCTAACCAATGGATTGCCCTTTATTGCAACAGACACGTCAATTCATGAGTTGCTAAATGAACATACCGTTGCAGAAGCAATCAAAGTCCAGGTAGCTCTCGGGAAAATTCGGCGCGCTAGTGGCTGTTTTCAGGCAAACGTCCTTGCTATTGACCCACATCGTGTCCAGAGTTATAGCAAACGACGCATGCGAAAGCACGCTGCAAAGCCGGAAAAACGACGAGTTAAAGTAGCGCAAACATTTTGGCTCTTGGACACCGATACTAACCAACCGATCTGCTTCACAACTGGAACTGCTGCAAGAACTGTGACGGAAGCCACGCCAGAGTTGCTGGATATCGCGACAGAAATCCTTGCACCGCAGGATACTGCGTACCATGTGATGGCGGATATGGAACACTATAGCGCAGAAATATTTGACGATGTCATTCCAAGACCACACTTTGAACTCATGGTTCCGATGGCCAATACTCAATCTCTGCGAAAGCAAATGGCAATGATACCGGAAAGTGATTTCACTCCACGCTGGGCCGGATTCGCGACACTTAAGAGGGAATACGAGTTGAAACGCGGTCAGTTGGGCCCCTGCTACCAATTTGCGCAGCGTTCCGGAGAAATTAAAAACGATTGGCGATTCAAAGCTTACTTGTCCACATCCAATAACGATGAGGTGCAAGCATTATGCGACGAGTATCCTAAACGCTGGCATGTCGAAGAGTTCTTCAACTTCGATCAATCACTGGGATGGGATCGCGCAGGCACTATGAATCTCAATATTAGGTATGGTGGCTGGACTATGGCATTAATTGCGCAGGCCGCGGTGCATGGAATTCGCAAGCGACTCGGCGCGCCGTACAACACTTGGAACGCCACGCATATGGCTAACGAGGTGTTTCAGGGGCTGGATGGCGACGTGCGAGTAAAAGGCGATACTATCGTCGTGACATACTACAACGCCCCCAATGTCGAAATATTAAGAGGCCACTACCAGAACTTGCCCGCAAAACTGGAATGCGAAGGCGTTGATCCACGCATACCCTGGCTGTACGGATTTAAACTCGATTTTTGCTTTCGATAGGAACGGGACTGGGCAACCCAAAGGGAAAATAAACCCCCGCCAGAAAATCGCTGAGCTTGCTCGTGCGGAGCGAATGGTCCTCAGCTAAATGGCATCGCAAGCCAACATCATTTCCTGGCAACGCGAGGACGAAGTGCCTGGAGTGTCACTCGATGGAACGAGGCGAATTGCTCGGCGCCTTTAGTTATCAGTTTAGCCCGAAACAGCACGAATGACACGCTCTTTTATTCTCG
>JAGQPR010000796.1 GCA_020426625.1 Planctomycetales bacterium | reverse complement strand
CCGTTTCTCATCAACCTCACGTCTTCGTCAGCCAATTGAGCGGCCTCCAAAACCTCCGCGCTCTTGTCAAAGCTGAAACGATAGACATCTTGCGCGAGCACCCATGCTAGAGATCGAGTCAGGTCGGCCGCCTTGGCTCCTTTCAGGGCCCAAAAATCCGCGTTGTTCTCTTCAGAAAGCACTCTCCTGCGCACCATGTCTTGCACGGCACACAAGAACTCGGCCTCATTGTTCGCAGGTGTTTCTTCGAGCGACTCCGCCAATCGAAAAGTGTTAGCTCCGTCCTCCACGAAGAGGCCTAGTTCGGACCAGCGGTTGAATGTTTGCCGGGCCATTTCGCCGTTCTTGTGTACCACCCCGGTTGGCGCTATGCGCGAGAGCAAGTCATCTCGTGCCAATGGCTTTCGTGACCGTTGCATAGCAGCGATTAGCGCCACCAAGATATTTGGCAGGCCATCGCTATTCAGGTTGAGCAGGCTCATGTTGTGATCTTCCCCAGAAAAGTGGACGAAGCAACGTGCGCCACGGTGTCTATAAATCGGCGCCCATTGTGGTCAGGATCACCGAGTGACCTACGCACAATAACAATCTCCAAAGCCGCGTCCGAGCTCCAAATTTCTCTCGGAAACGTCGCTGGATGATCGCGATCCATGAAGATCACTCGAACCTCATCGCCCCCAGCCACCCAGGCATCCGCTTCATGCGCGTTAACAACATCGATGAAGCTGTCATCGTTCGGCAGCTTCCGAAGCACGTCCTCGAGACTTCGCAAGAATCGAGACGTGAAACTGGACTCCATGAGCCAACTATGTGGGCGAACTACATAGGCCAAGTTCAAAGCCATTCGCTGGCAGGTACTCACAAAATCATCACTTTCTGGTACCGCAATAACCAAGAGGCGTGGTGAGGCCATTGGCAGTCCGAGCTTGGAGATTCGCCCTATGTCACGCTTTGAAAACCTTTGAAGCCTTCCTGCGCGTGGCGGGCTGTAAAGGCTAGTGCTCGCACGATTTTTCCAGTGTGTCGCACAGCCGCCGCAACAACTGACAACGGGCGACCATACGTCATGCATCACGGAATACGTTGCGGTTAGTGCTTGAGATATCTCCTTTTCTTGCCTAGCGACACCAAGCATGGTCTCTATGCCCTGCCTCCCCATCTGGACCATGCTTTCGCGCGCACCTGCGAGTTTCTTCGAATATGCCTCGCGATCCAAATGTTCAATTCCAGTGATGCGTACCGCTGCGCGAGAAACCGATGACAAATCTTGTACCGCCTCGTCATCAAGATTCTCGCCGTGTCCCAATGCAACCAACTCGATCAAGCCAGCACGGGCCATCAACGTCAACGTACGGACGTTCCACAATAGGTTCCGCTCTGAGGTCACAGTCAGGTGCGAAGGCAGGCTGTTCAGGTCGACCCAGTACAGATCCTGATCTTTGCTCCGATCGGCATGACTAATCATGAGACTCCAGCGATCAAAGGCTGTCTCGTCTCGAAGCACTTTTTCGCTAGCCATGCCTCTAGCTTGATCAACATCTGGGTTGGTATACACAAGTAGGCTGGCACTAGCGCGACCATCTCGACCGCCTCGCCCAACCTCCTGATAAAATCTATCCAGAGACTCAGGAAGTGTGGCGTGCAGTATGGTTCGAACGTCGTTCTTGTCTACGCCCAAGCCGAATGCAGAAGTAGCGATCATGCCGTCGAGTTCATTGGCTGACCATTTGCAGAGAAGCTGCTCACGCTCGCCGGATGGCGTACGCCCAGTGAATGTCGAAACGCGGTGGTAACCGGCTCCCTTCAATCTGCCGAGCCATTTGTCGGCCTCGTCCGGACGAGTGACATACAAAATGAATGGCCGGGGGGCAATTTGGATTGCTTCGAAGATTCGCTCTTCCTGATCAGCGATGCTAGGACTAAATTGGAATGCGTATCGGGGTTCTGATCGTAGGTGGACCGCCGAG
>JAGQPR010000795.1 GCA_020426625.1 Planctomycetales bacterium | reverse complement strand
GCCACTGAGGCTGTTAGCGACGGAATGCTGGCAGAAAATAGTTCACTGCTCTCACAAGGTTCGAGTCAGTTCGGTCAATGACGAGCTGGAGTTATTGGCTTGTCGAGCTGGGCTCCAACGCCGCATGACCAAGTAGGCAGTCGCTGCAGCGATGGGCAGAAGAATAGTCGCAATCAGGGGCGACTCGGAGACGGGCTCGCCATTCAGTCTGACCCCAGTGGCAAACATCCCGATCATGCAGATCGCAAACATGAAGACGCTCCACCAAGCAATGAAATAGCGAATCAAGAAGAACACAAAATGGTTGCCGCGCCGTAGCAGTACATGAGCTATGGCAGTTCCGATAACTACTGGAACAGAAAGGAGCAAGACTAACAAAATCAGCAGGAGCATGGTGGAAATCGCCTTGGCGAACTGATCACCGGCAACACGATTCGCCACCAACTCGGCGCGCTTTTCGACGGGAATTTCATCAAGGCCGCTGAAGAGAGCGAGAGCCTCTTGCCGAGCAGCGTCCGCTGACTCCCCTTCCTGCAACCACACAGCTTTGCCCAGACCTTCGATGACTCGCGACGACTCGTTCGATAAAACGCCAGCCAGTGGGATCCAGCCTACCAGAAGCGAAATGAGAACACTGAGGATTATCGCCGTTGCGACTCCGGTTGCGAGGGCATGCCGCAACGATTGAGTCTTGGCGAGGATGGCCGTAAGCAGCCCCAAGGAAGGGTAAAGAAAAATGTTTAGCAAGAAGATTGAGCCTGCAGCTAGCCAGTCTGGAATGTCGACTTGCCATGAAAAGAGCCAAGGAGTATCCGCCTCGGGAAACTGGCTGTACACATCTCGATGCCAGGCGTCGGGCACCAGAAACATGGCCACCGCGATTGGGGCTGTGAACAAGATACCGGTTAGGACTATAAAAGCGGTGTACAGAATGCGACTGTTTTCATAACACCACCGTTTGGTTCTCGCCCACAAAGAAGGTTCCCGAACGCTGATTGGCTTGCCAGCCGCCCACGCCTCCAGATCAGTGGCCAGCTCAAGCGCGGACCCATATCTGGACTCAGGGGTGTACGCGAGGCATTTCATGCAGATGGCTTCCAGGTTTCGATCTACATCCCGGCGGACCCTACTGGGAGGATCGGGAGGCCCAGCAACAACTCGCATCACGGTTTCCATTGCCGATTCACCTTTGTGCGGTGGAGTGCCTGTCAGCAGCTGGTACATGATCGCCCCCAGAGAATAGACATCGGCAGCCGTCGTGACACTCCCGCCAGCCGCCTGTTCCGGCGCCATGTAGCTGGGAGTTCCCATGACGGCCCCTGTATTGGTCAGCTGAGAATCACCCTTGGTGTTCTTGGCCAACCCGAGGTCTGTAACTCGCGGTTCATGACCTTCATCGAGCAGAATGTTCGCTGGCTTCAGATCTCGGTGGAGCACGCCTCGCTGATGCGCGTGGTGAACCGCTCGAGCGACTTTGGAGAGTATTTGCATCGCCTTTTGCGGAGCCTGGCAAAGCTCGGCAATATGTTCTGCTAGGGAACCTCCTGGAATGAACTTCATCGCAAAGAATGCTTGCCCGTCGACGTCACCGATTTCATAGACGGGCACAATTCCTGGGTGATCGAGGCTCGCAGCGGATTCCGCTTCAATATGGAACCTGCGAATTTCCTCGTCGGATGAGAAGCGGCCACTCAACACCATCTTCAGGGCAGTGATACGATTCAATCGAAGATGGCGGGCGCGATAGACAACTCCCATTCCGCCGCGCGCAATTTCTTCAAGCAGCTCATACTCACCGAAGGCCTTTCGAGGTGTTTCAACATTCGGGCTGCGTGTTGTTCCATCCGTGTTCGAAGAATCCAAGGTAGGGGCTATCGTAGGGGCATCCACATTGCGGCAAACCGTACAGACACCGTCAACCAGCGCACGCGTTTTTCCACATTCGATGCAAGAATTTTCAACCAACCGGCA
>JAGQPR010000794.1 GCA_020426625.1 Planctomycetales bacterium | reverse complement strand
CATGCATGGCACCTTCTGTCTTTCAGCACCTTCTGTCTTTTCGCACCTTCTGTCTTTTCCCCATATATCTTTACCCTTAGGTCCTGAGCTGAGGGCCGAAGGCTCGGTACAACCTCTGCCGTGGTCGACAGGCCACGGTGCAATTCTGGTTGGTAAGCTCAGGCCCGAAGGTGCCGACGCAATTCTCGACTGGTTTGCCATTGATTGAACGATGACTGCATGTACTTCCGTGAATTGTGTCGGCACCTTCGGGCCTTGTGGAATCTGTTCTCGAGAACCGGTGGCTGCGCCACCGGCAGAGGTTGTGTCGCCCTCCGGGCTGCAAGCTAAGTGCCTAGGCTTTATGACTGATTCGACATTCCAACTCCAGTTGCCCGCATAAAGTGAGAGTCATGGCCCCGCTGTTTCATCAGTACGTAACGCGTGCATGACACCATCCAGCAGTACCCTCTGTCCGTTCTCCACCCCCGAGAATTCCATTCAGACCTGCCTCCTTTTCTTCCTCTACAAGGACGCGGTCTTCTTGGTCCACCCGATTAGTCGTTTCACTTCCTCGTCTGCACGCGAATCTCCCAACGAGACAAATCTAGTTTCGTCCAATCGCCGCGCATAGTCGGAAAGTTGCGACAATTTGCCGTCAGATTCAAGCCGGCGAATCGTCCAAAACTGATCGAAAGAATCTACGGTCAGACTTGGGAATTCGAGTAGTTGATCGAGATCGCTGAAGCTTAGGAAATACGCCAAGACGCAGATTTTGGCGATGCTTTCGCAGTCATCAGTTGATAAATTTGAGATTCCGCCTTCACCGTTAAGCCACACTCGCTCAGTCAACGCAAAGTCACGGAGGTCATTGGTTGGGAAAGCTGTTGATTCTAGCTTCTTTGTCGGCGCGACAACGTAAACAGTGCTCAGTTTTTCCATGGTTGTTTCTCTATTTGAAAGGGTTGTAGCCAAAAATGGCATTCAGATTTTCAAGAAAGACATCATCATTCAAAAGACGATCGTGAACGGGTAATCGATTCCGATCTCGCATGTGCCATGTTTGCTGGATGTAGTCGTCGCTTAGTCCGAATCGCTTACCAAGCCATATTTCGTAATTGTAGGCGTCGTACTCGAACGCAGCATGCAAAGGTCTATCAACATCGAATGGATCAATCCCAGCACGCCTTGCAGCCTGAATCTGGGAGAAATGCCGGTTTTCATGCATCAAATGAAACACACGGAAGTTATCCGGATCGTATTTAAAGACACCGTCCGAAAACTGACCTACAGCACCTCCGTCAATCTTCCCTGGTTTGATCTCGTATCCAGCTTTCCGTAGTTTCTCTAAGAAACCTGATAATTGAGTGGAATCCTTCGCAAGCGTATCAAGTGCTTTGTTTCCAGTTAGGCGATCTGCCATTCGGAATGTGTTGAATGCGCTGTTTGGGGCATTCTTCACCGCCCCATTCTGAACTAGTGGCGTTAGCGAGTCTGCTGCGTCTGCGACTTCGTCCGCAGCTTTTGTTATGTTCGTGTTTCCAACAGCTCGTGCTACTCCCCTGGCTTCATCAGCTATTTCTACTGTTGCATGCGCCGCCCCATGTGCTGTCCTGCCTATCTGCTGGGAAGCTGAAACGGCCTGCTGGCAAACGTCAGTCCCTATTGCGGACTCGGTCAGCCGTTAAATGCGCGCCATCACTACCTCTCGTCCTCATCCTCCCGCCGGAATAAATCCGGACGGTGAGGGGGCAGCATACACGACTGTCTAATTTCGATCGCCGCGATACAGCACCAAGCGATGACTCGGCAATTTTCGATCGCGCTCAAGCTCGAATCAAAGTTGTTAGACACGAGTCGAAGGCGATGACCGGGCGACGTAGCCGACTATCCATCGGCAAAACGTCCAATCCTGCGCGGCATTGGTTATTGCCAAACCAAACCCAATCGCTCCTGTCTAGCACATGGTGCCTTCAGAATCTCCCCACCGCCGAAAACCG
>JAGQPR010000793.1 GCA_020426625.1 Planctomycetales bacterium | reverse complement strand
GGATTCGCCAGAATTCCCCGATTGAGAGGAATTCTGGCGAATCCCACTACCCTAAAATTAGGCTGTAACAGACCAATAGTCTGTTACACCTAGCTCCGACAGCTACATCCATCCATCCATCCGGATGATCGGATACACTCAAATTCCGCTCTATACCCAGCCGCCAGCCATTCCAGCCGAATCACGTGCAGCCGTGCAGGCGTCGGATGAGAATTGACCGCGCTATCGCATTCGCCAGCCCAAGGCCCACCCCGTCGGGTGGTTTCCGTTTTGGCATTGAGCGCAGCTCGCTTCATGGTTACCATTCTTGCTCCAAGCATTTTGTAGCAATGGCGACTGATTTTAGGTTTTTGTGAAAATTAGAGATAACGAATCATGAAGGCAGACATTCATCCCAATTATCAGGAAACGACCGTTTCCTGTGGTTGTGGCAACTCATTTGTAACTCGCAGCATTCGCCCTGAGTTGAAGTTGGACATTTGCAACGCTTGCCACCCGTTCTATACCGGCAAACTCAAGTTCGTGGATACGGCCGGGCGAATTGAAAAGTTTCAGAACAAGTTCGCCGCAGGCACTTATGCCAGCTTGCAGAAGCCAAAGAAGGCCAAGAAAAAGTAGGATGCTTAGTGATTCGTTCTGCAGAGTGTTCCCTTGCTGAAAGCATGGTGACTCCAATATTCGTGCGAACGGTTTCGGGTTAGCAGATGTCTTGCAAGGTTGCGACTGTCAACGGGCTTTGGGCAAGAGTTTGCCGATAAATACGAAAGCTAGTAGAGCTTTTCATACAGTTCTCCCCAAACTTTGCTGCGTTGGTTGGCCAAGCCCGCTGAATCGGTCTTTCTCCTACGGCACAGAGTCGAGAAAAGAGACTTCGCAACAGTCCGCCGTGCAGTGATGACACGTCGGACTTTTTTTGTTTTTGTGCCGCAGTCTCCCCACCATTGGTCAACGCACTTCAATGAACGTCCGCGAAGAACTCCAATCCAAATTAGATCGATTTGTCGCGTTAGAGAAATTGATGAGCGATCAAGCCGTCATGTCGGATTCGAACAAGATGGCTGCCTACGCCCGCGAACACGGTGGGTTAGCTCGGTTGGCTAACAAGTTCCGTAGCTACAGGAAAATGAGCGACGACATTCGCGATTTGGCGGAAATGGCCGAAAGCGAAGATCCCGACGAACGCGAGATGGCCGAAGAAGAATTGGCCTCTTTGCGTCACAAGCGTGAGACGCTGTGGGACGAGCTATTGGAAATGACGATCGGCGGCGAGGACGCCAACCGCACACGCTGCGTTTTAGAAATACGTGCTGGTACAGGTGGTGAGGAAGCAGCCTTGTTCGCCCGCGATTTGTACGAAATGTACAAGCGGAATGCCGAAGCCAAGGGATGGAAAACGGAAATCATGGACATGAGCCCCACGGAGCGCGGAGGCTTCAAAGAAATTGTGGTGGGCATCGAAGGCGAGGGCTCCTATCGAGAACTACAGTTTGAGAGTGGAGGCCATCGGGTACAGCGAGTCCCAGAAACGGAGACCCAAGGTCGTGTGCACACTTCGGCTGCGACCGTTGCGGTTCTCGCTGAACCAGAGGACGTCGAAATTGAGCTCAACAAAGACGACTATCGCATCGACAAGTTCTGCGCGAGCGGTCCCGGCGGTCAGCACGTCAACAAGACGGAGTCGGCCATTCGCTTGACTCATTTTGAATCGGGCATTGTGGTCAGTTGCCAAGATGAAAAAAGTCAAATCAAGAATCTGGCCAAAGCCCTGCGCGTGCTTAAAAGCCGACTTTACGATCACCGGCGGCAGCAGGAAGCGCAGAAGCGAGCGGACACGCGCAAGAGCTTAATTGGATCGGGCGACCGCAGCCAACGGATTCGCACGTATAATTTTCCTCAAAATCGAATTACCGATCACCGAATCAATTTCACGCTTTACAAACTCGATCACGTGTTGGCTGGCGATCTTTCGCCACTGACTTCAGCCCTTC
>JAGQPR010000792.1 GCA_020426625.1 Planctomycetales bacterium | reverse complement strand
CTTCGCGCCCGACTTTTCAGCTACCTCAGCTTCGAACCCATATCGGGCCCATTGGACACCGCTATTCCTCATCTGGATATCATGGTGCAGCAGTCACGGACTGTTGAATCTGTCGGCTCTCAGATCGGCCCTTACAAAATCCGCGAGCAGCTGGCCGAAGGCGGCATGGGCATCGTTTACGTGGCCGAACAATCCCGACCGGTCCAACGCAAAGTCGCCTTGAAAGTTATCAAGCCCGGATTGGCTACCAAGGACGTCATAGCCCGCTTCGAGGCGGAGCGACAAGCGTTGGCCATGATGGAGCATCCCAACATCGCTCGAGTAATCGATGGTGGAGCCACCGAATCTGGAAATCCCTACTTTGTAATGGAGCTTGTTCAAGGTCTGCCCATCACTGAGTATTGCGATACCCACTCGTTGGATACGCGGCAGCGTCTGCAGCTGTTCAACAAAGTCTGTCGGGCGGTCCAGCATGCCCATCAGAAGGGCATTATCCATCGCGACTTGAAGCCCTCCAACGTGTTGGTAGCTCGCATTGACGACGAAGCCGTGCCGAAAGTCATCGATTTTGGGATTGCCAAAGCCATCAGCCACAAAATGAGCGAGCAAACGGTCTACACGCAGTTTTCTCAGATGGTCGGAACGCCCCTATACATGAGTCCCGAGCAAGCGGAACTGGGGGTAATCGACATCGACACTCGCAGTGATGTCTATTCTTTGGGAGCCATGTTGTATGAGCTGTTGACCGGTCGCACCCCCTTTAATTCCGATACGCTCAAGGCGGCGGGCTTTGACGAAATGCGACGCATCATCCGCGAACAGGAACCGCCGCGACCGAGTGCGTTGGTCAGCACGCTGAATGCGGCAGCGCTTTCGACAGTCGCCGAGCGTCGGCAACACGATCCCCGCAAACTGCGAGAGTCGCAAGTCGGTGAGTTGGATTGGATCGTGATGAAGGCATTAGAAAAGGACCGCAATCGACGATACGAATCGGCTAGTGCATTTGCGGAAGACTTAAACCGCTACCTGCAGAACGAACCCGTCACAGCTGCACCACCATCCTTCGTTTACCAATGCACCAAGTTCGTCAAGCGACATAAGTTCAGCGCGGCAATTACCGCTGTGACAGTCTTTGCGCTGCTCGTATTCATGATTGGATTGACCGTTGCCGTCTTTGCGGTTATCCGGGAAAAAAAGCGTACGAACTCTCAACGAGTGCTTGCAGAGCAGAACCTTTTGGTGGCGCGATCCGCAATTGACGACATGTTGGATCGAGTCGCCGACGAATTGGAAAAGTTTCCTGAGACCGAAGAACTAAAGCGTGAGATCCTGATTGACGCGGTCAAATACTACGAGCAAATTTCAACGATTAACTCCGATTCTGTGGAAGTTCAACGCAACGTGGGGATAGCCGCGTTGAAGGCCGCGGAAATTCACAGCTGGCTTGGACACAGCACCGAGAGCCTCGAAGCATTTCAAGCTGCGAGAGCGACCTTTGAGCACTTGTACCAATGCCAGCCTGACCATCTTCTTGAAAACATGATAGGGTTAAAAACAAGTCAAAACGGAATCGCAAGCGTTTTGTACACGACTGGAAAATGGCAAGAGTCGATGGACGCATCGAAGGCAGCTCTGAACCTTGTGCAACAAATCTCCAACAAGGGCCACAAGGTAGCCGACTGCGAGATGGAAGCCCTCCAATTGCAGTACCGCATTGGACGTACGTGCGAAAGGCTTGGCAAGACTGAGGCTAGTAAATGGTTTCAAAGCGTCCATCAGCAACTATCCGAATGGGATTTCAAAGACATTGAGGATCCACAGCTCCTCGACCAAAAAATCGCATTGATGGCCGGGCTAACGAATCGAGACTTTTGGCTGGGAAAGGATCAGGCCGTGATTCGGAAAGCATACGAGACGATAATCACGGATACGAATCGATTGATTAAGCTCAATCCAAAGAACCCTGGATTGCGGGAGAGCTTGGCAGTCAGCCTAAA
>JAGQPR010000791.1 GCA_020426625.1 Planctomycetales bacterium | reverse complement strand
GCGCTGAATTGGCCGTTGCATATGAATAATCCGGGTTAAACGATTGCCTCGCCATCTCTAAATGTAGTTGAACAGCGTCAGCTTGGAAATGTTTCCCATCAATTGCAATGAGGCTTGCAGGGCAGCTTGGCGTGCGGTCATTTCGGAGATCACGCTGGCCAAATCGGCATCGAGCTGGTCCGATTCGATCTGTTTAAGCTGCAATTGTTGCTCGGCCGAGAGATCTCTCACTTGCTCGATGGACTGCTGCCGAGTACCGATTAAACCTCGCGCCAATGACATGCGTTGGACGTCCTGGTCCAACGAAGCAGTAACGCGTCCCATATCTAAGTTCTGCCCGCTTTCAATCGACTGCCGCATGCGAATGAGCGACGTGAACACTCCCTCGACTTCCACGCCGCTAACGTCCGCTCCTGAGATAATCGATAGGCCGCCGCTGGCAGCTCCAGTTGCACTTTCGGCCGATCGCGGGACCAATCCCAAGCCCCAGGCCGCTTGGCTTCCGCCCGCATTCTTGACTGCGATCGGTTGCGCTCCGGATTGAGCCGAAAGAGTAAGACCGTTGCCCGAGTTAGCTAACGAAGCAGTGATGCGCAGCGCGGGATTGAAGTTGTCAACGTTGTTATTGATTCGATTGAGCACGTCCTGCACCGTCTGGACCCCATCGAGATTGACTTTCATCTCGCTCCCATCACTGCGCACAAACACCAAATCGTCTCCTTGGTCTTTGGAGAAAATGCCTTGACCGAAATTGAGCTGCTTCACGGGCGTACTCAAGTCAAAGGTGCGCAGGCCCAGTCGCGATGCTAGATTCGCCCCGGTTTCGCCAATCGACATGGCCGTGCCACTCTCGGTACTCTGCAACTGCAAGAACCGTCCCGTCGGATCAAGGCTAGCCTGTACCTGCGCACCGGAGGACTGAATGCGATTGATCAAGTCTTCGACCGTCGAAGTATTGCTGGTGGAAACCCCGTACGTCTTGCCTCCTTGCTTGATTTGAAAGCTGTCACCGATGGTGATTCCTGTGCCGGCGAACAGCTGCGATAGCCGCGTCGTCTTGGTGACAATGGGATCGAGATCTTTACCAGTGACTGGGCTAGATCCTGCGGTGGCAGTATTGTTGATGCCCAAGTCGGCAGCCATGTTACCGGAGCCCACCTCATCAATGCGCAGCAGCCCGCCGAGCCCGTCTTGATAGCCAATATTCAGCCCTTGAGAGCTGAGTGTCGCGGTCAGGGTTCGCGACCCCACTTGGGTACCATTGATTTTTTCCATCACATCTGACAGATTGTGGGCATCGGCCAAATCGATGGCAACCGAAGTCACTCCGTTGCTGAACGAAATCGCGCCACCTCGGATTCCGTCACCACGATTGAGCAAAGATAGTGCAGTATCTGAAGTCAGCGCAGGATTGAGATCGACGGTGCTGACCACTTTGCTGGACGTCACTCCAAAGGCATCGGCGGCAGTCACGTTCGCGGAAATCGTTGACGCATAGTCGGAAATTGTGCGTAAGCCTTCGGCATTGCCACTAAAACGGACACTATCCCCGACCTTTTGCAGGGGAGGAGCGAGCAAGTTGGACCCCGCGAAAACATATTGATCGCGAAACTTGGAGTTTCCCAGCTCGGTGAGTTTACTGATGGCGGAATTGATCTGCGCAATATAGGCCTCCTTTTCTTCAGGCGATAGCGTGTTGCCGCTGGCGGCAACGGCCACTCCACGCATCTCATTGAGAATTGATTGCGACTGCGACAGCGTCGATTCCGTAGCCGAGAGGATCGTGTCGGCACTGCTTAGGTTGTCGTCAATTTGTGATTTGTATTCCAGTTGGCGCTGGGCAGCCAAGCCACGAATGGCTGCCGCTGGATCCTGGCTAGGAGTGGCCAATCGGCGACCGGTACTGATTTGCGTTTGCAGATCTTGAATGGCCAATTGATCATGGTTGATCTGATACATCATGTTGATGATGCTTGATTGCGTTGTGGCGCGACTGCTGCCCACTGGATAG
>JAGQPR010000790.1 GCA_020426625.1 Planctomycetales bacterium | reverse complement strand
CGCGATGTGGGAACAATACAAACAAATCCAAGCATCACTCACAACTGAAAATACTACGTAGAAACGAATCTGCACCCTCAAATAACACGAGAACAAAGAGAGTTTTGGGATGAGATCGGTGCGGAGCTCAATGTTGAGAAGCGAAAAAAATTGATCTTTCGCCGGTATGAAGACGTAACGAATGCGTTGGAAAACGCGGATTCGGCAGTGCAAAAGGATATCTTTCTTCGCTACCAAGAATTCGTCAAGAAACAACAAGCTAATTGGTCAGGCTACTATATATCGGTAGATGCAAGCGTGGAAGATATTGCGAATGCTCACCACAAAGCAATAAACACAACGCCAATTCATCTTGGCGCGAAGTATGGTAAGAAATTCAATGAAAGTCGGGTACGCTATATCGAGCGAGCTGAGGAGCAAGTTAAAGATTTGATTGATCACAAGCCCACTTTTGCCCAGAATTGGTCAAAGTGGCTGCAACGATTTGGGATTCTCGTGACCGTGTATGGCGGATTGAATACTGCAACAGCGGTCGCGGCACCATCACCGGATCAACAGGCGAATTTGGACACCTTTCTTAATGCATATAGAACGGTATTGCTCGAAAAGATAGGACCGATGGGAAGTGCGAGCCGGGAATCTATTATGGATCTAGGAGATGCAGCTTCAAACTGGGCGCGTGCCATGGGGCTTGACGATCGAATTAGCAATTCTATTCAGGCTGGACTGTATGTGGAAGGAACCACTGGGAGATGATATGAAGGTATTTAGGCCAGAATTGAAGAGTAAAATGACGGGCGTGTTTTACTGGATCTGTCCAGGTCAAATCTGGGTAACGGATAGCCTCGATGTGGCATGGGAGTCGCAAGGGCTGGTCAGCAGGTTCGTGCCATGGTCAAAGTTGGGTTATGATGACTTTGATTACAACGAGGCAGTGGACGACCTTGCGGAAGTTTCGAGCGTCTCATTTTGTTCTTACTGCACTGAAACGCTTAGTCGGGTTCAGAGCATACATTTTGAACTTAGGAATGATTCTGCCCAGCCCTTTATCCACAGAGTCGGAGATGCGTTCATTCATTCAGCGTCAAAGCTTCAGGTTGAGTCGCAGGGATTCTCAGGTCTTCGCCTAATACCGAACAGCGCAGTTGCTGTGCCGTCCGAGTCACGGCTGAAGCTTAACTATTGGCTTCTGGACGCGAATAGTTTCTTGTATGGGGTGCCTGGGATTCTTATGGATGGTGAAAACTCGTGCCCCCGTTGTCGCTCCCCTCAAGCTGCCTGCTCTTTCTGTGGCGAATTCAAGAGCAAATGTAATGAATGCGATGGAGTCTTAAAGTATGAAGAATCTCACTTCACTGATTTATCGGGAAATTCTCTCGACGGAACGCATTGGCCAGGGCAACTTTCGACATGGACTCTTGATGATATTGTAGTTGGTTCGAATTGGTTAGCAGTTACTGGCGAGTTTCTTGAGTTCCTAATTGCAAACGACATCGCCCCCATTGCTTTCGGACCAATTAACGTCGAGTGCGATGGTGCGAGTGGCGAGCAGTTAGAGAAAGCCGTGCGAGTCCGACGGGATATACGGCTGGACTAAGTAACGTACAGTTGCATCTGTGCGCAGTATAAAAGGTGCCACGCAAGTTCTGCATGAGGACGATCGGATTTGATAGAATAGGCGGATGCGACGCTTGTCTGAGTTTCAGTAATTGCTTGAGCAGACCGGCGCAATCGAGGGGCTTGTCGATCTATGTGAGCCGCGACGCGTAAGCGGCCGGGTATTGGCGTACAGTTCGGCGTAATCCCAATTCGGCACATTGCCAGAACACCAATTGCGCACGGATGTAACGTAGTTACGATCGACGGATTCGACACCCACTCTCCGACATGTACGCCGATGGGCAGATTGAATCGGAGCAAACAGTAAAGGCGGGCGCGACGGTTTCTGATAAAGAGTATTACTGGGACGTGTACGGCAATCCCGACGATTTGCCGCAAGGTAGCTCTGGCCC
>JAGQPR010000078.1 GCA_020426625.1 Planctomycetales bacterium | reverse complement strand
CACGGTCCTGGTTCGGCGCGGCGATTGGTGGAATCGCTCGAGGAACTACACCCAGCTGAGATCCTCATTGAAGGCCCCGCCGATCTGTCGGACTTGATGCCCATGCTAGCCAACAAAGATATGGTGCCGCCAGTAGCCTTGTTGGCATATCCGGCAGGTGAACCGGAACGGTCCGTCTTTTGGCCATTCTCCGTGTTTTCACCCGAGTATCAAGCGATCGTTTGGGCTGCAAGGAACGGTGTGCCAACTCGGTTCATTGACCTGCCAGTCAATTGGCGGTTTAAAAAAGAAACTATCGTCCTCGACCAGGAACTTGGACCGGAAAGCAACCAAGGCAGCAACGCATACAACGTAGAAAGTGACGAAAGTAAGTCTGCATCGCATGCTGGCCCTCTGGTGGGACCAATTGCTCAGGTCGAGCGAGACCCGATTGGAGCGCTTGCTTTTGCGGCGGGCTATGAGGACGGCGAGAGTTGGTGGCAACATGTGATCGAGGAGAACCCTGAACCGGGCCCCATTTTTGCTGCGGTCGCCGATGCCATGCGTGCTTTGCGTGAAGACGTGCCACCGCCACGAGAATATGAATCGGCTCGCGAGGCACATATGCGGCTGGAGATAGCCAAGTCACGCAAACAATGCGGAGGGCCGATCGCCGTTGTCTGCGGTGCTTGGCACGTACCAGCCTTGACAGAGAATCATAACGCCAAAGATGATCGAGCCGTGTTGAAGGGCGTCGACAAATGCAAGATCTCCGCGACCTGGACTCCTTGGACCGCGCCGCGGCTGGCCATGTCAAGTGGTTACGGCGCTGGTGTCGCCGCGCCAGGCTGGAATCGGCATCTGTGGGAAACGCCACGCCATGAACAGGCGACTCGTTGGATCGCGCGAATCGCTCGCTGCCTCAGGGAACAAGGCCAAATAGTGTCGACGGCTTCGCTGATCGAAACCGAGCGATTGGCGGTTGCCTTGGCAGCAATTCGCGGACGGCCGCAAGCGGGATTCGCCGAATTGACGGATGCCACCGTGGCCTGCATGTGCTTCGGCAATCACACACTTTGGCAATCAGTTGCGGCGGACCTGCTGATTGGCACAGATGTTGGCAGTATTCCGGAAGGCGTGCCGCTGGCTCCGCTGCTGGAGGACTTGCAACGACAACAAAAGGCAGCACGGTTGAAGCCCGAAGCGCTGGAACGCGAATTGTCCATAGACTTGCGCAGCGAGAGCGGGCTGTTTCGTTCAACGCTCCTGCATCGACTGTGCGCCCTCGAGGTACCATGGGGTAAGTTGGATGATCCAGGACGTAGCCGTGGTACGTTTCGTGAGCGTTGGGTACTGAAGTGGGAACCCGAGTTTTCGGTGCAATTGGTTGAAAATCTAGTCTACGGTGCCACTATTGCGCAGGCGGCCGCGGGGCGAATCATCTCGAGATTGCAGGAAGCAAGGAGATTGAGTGCATTGTCGAGTCTCGTTTTCGAAGCTCTGACTGCGCAATTGCCCGATGCTGCCGCCAGGGCAAGCGAGGCGCTCGAGCATCGCGCAGGGCAAGCCACGGATTGCCTGGAATTGTTGTGTGCCTTGCCACCCATTGCCGACGTTCTGCGTTACGGTAAAGCGCGCCAGGTGGACACTGGCCAAATGGCTGCTCTGTTCGATCGAATTGCTGTCGGCGGTTCCATTGCCCTTCACCATGGGGCACGTGGCTTGGACGAGGAAGCGGCGGCTATGCTGCGTGAAGCGATACGCGAGGCAGATCGAGCGATATTGTTAATCGAATCTCCATCCATCGAGGCTTGGTTGGAATCACTTCGCCAAGTGATCGGCGATGATCAGGCAACGCCACTGGTAGCGGGCCAAGCAGCTCGAGTCCTCTATGAAGGCGAACACATCAACTCGGAAAATGCCGTCGGCCTGTTGGCGAAAAAACTCTCGCCCGGCACAACAACTTCCGACGCAGCCGGATTCTTTGAAGGATTCTTGGAAGGAGCAGGAATTCGCTTGATACACGACAAGAAACTCCGTCAGTGCGTTAGTCAATGGATCACGGCTCTGGACGAAAACACTTTTGTCGAATCCTTGCCTTTGTTTCGACGCGTGTTTTCAAATATGGATCGCATGGAACGCCGTCGGCTGCTGGAAGCGGTACTTGGTCGCCAGACCTCCCAGACCGGCTATCAAGTGGTAGAAGGCGTTGATGAGATTTGGCCTGAGCACATGCAGCGGATCTCAAGTATTCTCAAGGGGGAGGTGAGTAATGGATGAGCTGCAGCGACGCTGGCAGATGATGCTGGGTGGTGATTCGGAGGGGTTGGGCGAAAAGGATTCTCGCATCAACACCGCACTCGATGCCTTGTACGAACTAGACGATGGCACTAGGGGCGGCAAAAAGAATGCTCGTCGTGGCGGACTTGGGCGTTCGGCACCACGAGTGGCGAAATGGATGGGCGACATCCGCGAATGCTTTCCGACGTCGGTTGTACAAGTCATCCAAAAGGACGCATTCACGCGATTGGGACTGCAACAAATGTTGCTTGAGCCCGAATTCTTGGCAGCCATGCAAGCAGATGTGAACTTGGTTGCGGACTTGATGAGCTTGCAGGGGATGATGCCGGAAAAGACCAAGCAGACCGCGCGGGAAGTCATTCAAAAGGTCGTGGCGGAGTTGATGCAGCGACTCGAACGAAAAACTGCCGAAGCTTTACGGGGCGCACTGGATCGCAGTAAGCGGACGACACGGCCTCGGGCAGCCGATATTGATTGGCCGAGGACCATTCGTGCGAATCTACATCAATACCTTCCCCAGTTCCAAACGGTCGTACCCGAGCGACTAATCGGTTTTGCGCGCAAGCAGCGTCGACTGGTGGACTTGGACGAAGTGATCCTGTGCGTCGATCAATCGGGATCGATGGCCCCCTCGGTCATCTACTCGTCAATTTTTGCCGCTGTGATGGCTTCATTGCCGGTAGTGCGCACGCAGCTTGTTTGTTTCGACACAGTGATTCTGGACCTAACCGAAAAACTCTCCGACCCGGTCGATGTGCTGTTCGGCATCCAGCTGGGCGGCGGGACCGACATCAACCAAGCCGTTAGTTACTGCGCCGAGAAGATTCAGCAACCTCGCAAGTCACACTTAATTCTGATCACCGATCTCTGCGAGGGAGGGAACGCGGACGAGCTCATTGCGCGCCTGGCGCGGATGGTTGCCGACGGCGTGAACGTGGTCGTCTTGCTTGCACTCAGCGATGAAGGACGTCCGTATTACGATGCAGAAATGGCCAGTACAGTTGCCGCACTTGGAATTGCCGTCTTTGCTTGTACACCTGATCAATTCCCCGACTTGATGGCCTCGGCCTTACGCCGTGAAGACATTTTTCAGTGGGCGGCAAGCGAGGATCTCAAAGTCATTGTCCCCAGCGATTCGACAACCGCAGAGAGCTAGACATTCTCTCGAGAACCTTCCTTTCGTTTTTGCTGGCTGGGCGGTGGCTCGTCGAACGCTGGTAGCCCCACGGATCGGTCAGTTGGACGCAAGCAAACCACCGCGGAAATGTTTTCCGTATACGACACTTGCTGACATGTTTCCACAAAGCGACAATTTGCCCAACACCAGGCTTCCGAAAAAGACTAAACAACCAAGTGGCCGGTTGCTCTAATAGGTCGTGGAGTCGGGGGGGGAGTTTACGCATTCCTGCGGACCAGAGAAGCAAGATGATCCAGGCGGATAGGCAACCGGTAAAAAAGCTCCCTCCCGGGCCTCGTTGCGGTCGTTGGTGGACAACGCTGCAGGTGCTACGGAGTCCTCGCAAAGCTTTCCAGAAATGGTCATGCAGGTATGGAGATCCATTCTTAATTCATGCACTCAATGGTCCGATCGTAGTTACGGGACGGCCAGACTTGATTCGCGAGATCTTCTCTCAAGATCCGGCACATTACGACGTGTTTGCAATGGCCGCAGTGCAATCGATATTAGGGGCAGGATCGATGCTGCTGATGGCTGGCCCGCGACACCGGCGGGAACGCAAATTGATTATGCCCATGTTTCATGGCGATCGCATGCGTGCCTACGGCGGTATCATGCAACGCATTGCCAGCACTCAGATGCAGACAGTTGAACGTGGGCCCTTTGCCATGCTCGACCTTACGACGAAAATCTCACTGCAAGTTATTGTAGAAGCGGTGCTCGGCGGAGAACGAGCGGAATCCATTGACCAGCTGATGAGCCGAGCCCGAAGCCTGGTGGAAAAATCGCATCCAGTTCTTTTCTTTTCGCCGAAGATGCAATTTCACTTCCTTGGGCTGAGTCCATGGGACCGATTTACCCGGGCCAAAACCCAATTGCGCAATGCCTTTGATGCCGAATTGCTGCGACGCCAGCAAGACCCAGCGCCGCGCGAGGACATTCTATCGATGTTGATGGAAGCCCGCTATGACGATGGCACTGCCATGGAACCAGAACATCTTTATGACGAACTGGGAACATTCCTGTTCGCAGGACACGAAACATCTGCGATCGCAATGGCTTGGGCGACCTACTATCTGTTGACCCATCCCGACAAATTGGCCCGGCTGAAAGCTGAATTGTCGAGCATAGACGCCAGTCGACCTGGCGACTTAGCTCAATTGCCTTATCTGAAAGCAGTCGTCTCGGAATCGTTGCGCATGAATCCAATCGTCACTGAAGTCTTGCGAGTGTTGAATACTCCTATGGAACTTGGCGAATTCCACATTCCGGCCGGTGTGGCGGTAGCGCCAGCCGCAGTCATGGTGCACTACGACGAGTCAGTTTACGACCGTCCAGAACAGTTCCAACCAGAGCGATTCCTGGAGAAGCAATATTCTGCGGCAGAGTTCTTGCCGTTTGGCGGTGGAGCAAGACGTTGCGCCGGTGCCGCATTTGCGCTGTACGAAATGGCTATCATACTAGGCACACTTTTCTCCAAGTATGACTTTCGCCTGTTGGAGAATCGTCCCGTGGTTCCTCGGCGGCGCAACGTAACGCTTGGTCCATCGACGGGCATCCAAGTTCAAGTCCGCCCCGTATAACCACGGGGGAAATACGGACACACGGGGGAAATACAGACACACGGGGCAGCATCCGTATTGAGCGGCGAAGCCGCGTCAGCATGTAGCCGTGAGCGTCAGCTCATGGAAAACAGCTTGGAGAAGAATGGGGGGAAATGCAGGGGGACAGCCAGCATCTGTATTGAGCGGCGAAGCCGCGTCAGCATGTAGCCGTGAGCGTCAGCTCATGGAAAACAGCGATTAGAACCTAGGACAGCCGCGAAGCGGCGACAGCAGGAAACTCGAGAACGGGGTAAATTCACCGTCTAAGCTAAGTTTCAACTCATTTTCTATCGGAGCCAGAAAACTTCGGCGGTGCATTGACGCTGTACTTGTGAGGTCGTTACGCTCTGATATTCAATCGATGGTATGTATCGCGAGCGCTAACGCAGCAGTCGTGGCAGCGGGCTCGCCTCGTAGCCAGCGGTGCCCTGCCCTGTTCCTATCTGCTCGCCATCGCCCAACTCGTCGCGCGCGCGGGCGGCAAAGTCCTGCAGAGCGGCGACAATCTCCGGATGTTCCGCTGAAACGTCGACTTGCTCCAGAGGATCGCTGCGCATATCAAACAGTTGGCCATTAGTCAGTTGCAATTTCCATTGAGGTCCCCGCACTGCCTGGAGATCGCCGCGCAAGTAATAGTAAAACGCGTCGTAGGGCGAGCTGTTTTTCCGACCAAGCAATACTTCAGAAAGATCGTAGCCATCGATAATGTGATTTGACGGCAGCGATGTATTGGCCAATCGAGCGCAGGTCGGGAGAATATCCATCATGGAGCAAAGCACATCACTGACGCTGCCTGCTGGCACTTTGGTTGGCCAGTGAACTACGCAGGGAACTCGCTGTCCGCCCTCCGTTGCCGAATATCCCCATGTGGCAAATGGGGCATTGCTACCCGCAGGTGTCCTAAAACGAGGTGCCCCATTGTCGGAGGTCCACACGATCAAAGTTTCGTCATCAATTCCCAGCTGTTCTAATTTGTTCACAATTTGGCCCGTGGACCAATCGATCTCTTCCACAGAGTCACCCCAGGCTCCGTTCAGTGACTTTCCTCGAAACTCCTCACTAGCGAATGGTTGTGGCGTTGAGCCTGGCATAGCGTGCGAAAGGAGAACAAAGAATGGTTGCTGCTGATGAGTCTCGATGAACTGAATTACGCGCTCGGTGTATCTCTTGGTAAGTAGGTTGCGATCGACGGGGGCTTCGATCACATCTTCGCCTTCCATCAGGGGTAACGGTGGCCAGCCTGGCCGCTTGTCGCCAACCATGTCGTCGCTGTATGGTAGCCCAAAATACTCGTCGTAACCTTGACGCGTGGGCAAGAATTGAGGCTGGTCGCCAAGATGCCATTTTCCAATGAGTGTAGTCGCATAGCCGCGCTGTTTGAGCACTTCTGCGATAGTAATCTCATTGGAACTCAGCCCGTTATGAGAAACAGGACGAAGTACAGCTCCGTCAATATCGGTTTCATGCAGGCCGACACGGCGCGGATAGCGACCGGTTTGCAACGAAGCACGGGCGGGTGTGCACACGCCCGACGTCGAATAGAAATTCGTAAGCTTCAACCCAGATGCTGCCAGTTGATCGATGTTGGGTGTGCGGTGTGCTTGCGAACCGAAACAACCGACGTCGCCATAGCCGAGGTTGTCGCAAAGAATGACGATGAAATTTGGTCGTTGGCTATCAGCTTCCGCAACCTTTACTGATGCACTTGCAATAGACAACAAAAAAGTCAGGCTCAGGAGGACAATACCGCGCACTTTGCCCCAAGAGACCGATGCTTCTCCAACCACATTGAGTTGCGATGATTCAACAGGGGAAGTTATCTGCATTTTCAATCACCTGGTTCGTCTAAAGTCGTTTGGTTGCTCTTGGAGACATTGGAAAGCCAACTGAGTTTGTGGATATGGTCGGCCCTTAACTATTCGATTTTCCCGCATCATTCTCTGTCATTCTCTGTTATTCCCGTGCATGCGGGAACCCCGTCCCGTGCGATGATCCGCTGGTCAACCGCGTGCGTCGGAACACCTCCGCAGGTTCCCCGCCTCTGCGGGGATGACGCTGTGTCTCCGCTGAGCAGACTACTGTGTCCGCACTTGCACAGAGAGAGATTTGTGACACCTTTGCTTCTTCGGCGTACGAGGCGGAATGTGCTGAATGTAGAGCACGCATACGTCAGATTTTGTTATAAGTAGGAATGAAGCAAACGCAGGCTGGTTGTACGGTTTTCTTCCAGAAGCTGATGATCCATGGTCGCTGAATACACAATGCAAAGCCTACTTGCAGCCTGGATGCTGGCTGTCTGGTTGTTTCTGGCTGCGGCAGTGGCGCAAGTGTTCGTCATGTCCAACGGGCATTGGATGATTCGATACACGCTCATGAATCTGCTGTTTGTACCATTGATTGCTGCGCAAGCTCACGAATTGTTTTGGATGCTTGCATTTTCGGCGACGCTGGGTGCATTCACAATTGATTGTCTGCGCTATATGCGTCGCGACCAAGGACAATCGAACGCGAATAATCAATGCAGACCAAGCTTTTCGATCGGCGGGGTACTCTATGTTACCGCGTGTGCGTCGGGCGCTCTGATAGTCATGCACAATACCCCCGCTCTCGACGTTCGCGCGTGGAGCTCTTTGGCTGTCCTGGCTGTGGCAACTGTTGCTGCGATCCTGTTTACTTTTTACATCCACCACAGCAAATTCTCGATCGCATCACGAATTGCTATTGCGTGTGGTTTCGGCAGTATATTAGCCGTCCCGGCCTCCCTGCTCGATTGGTTGCTCTTCTCGCTGTACAGCGACCTTGGATGGCCGCCTAATTTTTCCATGTGGACCTTTGGTGCCGCTGGCGCTGCACGCCCCGTGTTTCATCCCGAGTGGCTCTGGTTTCCGGTTTTCATCATGATTACGGTTGGTCTCCTGCTGTGGCTTATGTCCTTTACGATGTCGTGGCGGCTATCGCGGGTTGGAATTACAGCCCTGCTATCCATATTGATCGCGCCTCCGATGGCTATCACGTTGCAGTTAATAAACGTGCCCGAGTTTCCGGAAAATCCGGTGAAAGAAAATGCGTACGCTGACTTGGCCCAATTGTCGGCGAGCATCGCGAATTCTGATTTTGATACGGCGAGCACTCAGTTTGGCGCTTGGTACTTGATTCCACCGCAGCGTCTCAGGGCAGTCTTCACGGAAATCGACCCTGCGCTTGAACAATTATGTGAGCAACTTGAGCGGCCTGTATTCGCTCCAATCGATATGACCTGGGAGGAGATGCCCCTTGAAGACAACAGTCGTTTTCGCACCGCGGTGAAAGCACTGCTCGCGCGGGGTAGGCTACGACTCGTATCGGGCAATCCAAATTCGGCTGTGGACGATTACCTTTCCGCCGTTCAGTTGGGAATGCGAATCAGCAATGATGGGTTGATAGTCCAAGCGTTGGTATCCCGGGCATTCACATCACACGCGCTCTGGGAGATTTGCAACCAGCGGAAGCAGTTTGATAACAATTCTCGCAACAAGCTAATCGCTGAATTGCTCAATATATCCAAGCAGCACACCAGCGTGGAGAAGACGTTCCTATTGAACCGGATTTCGATGATGCGCGAAGGCTGGCATAGCCATCTGTGGGTCCTCCTCGCAGAGTACGCCGGAGGACCAACTACGGGATTGACGAGAGAACACTTTCAAGGAATGTTGCAGCATGAGCGTACGATGTTCGAGTTACTCGCCTGCGAATTAGCGATTTACGGCTATGTCAACAAGAATGGCAGCCTGCCGCAATCGCTCGACGATCTAGTTCCTGACTTTCTACCACGTGTGCCTGTCGACGGCTTTGCCGCGGACGGAGCATCCCTCGTCTACGTTGTCGCGGGCGATTCGTTTGTTCTGTACAGTGTTGGCGCCGACCAAGTGGACAACCGTGGCAGGCCGACCGAACTGCCGGGGTACACGCCCGATGCTAAAGGAGACTTATCTCTTTACGGCGTATTCGAAAACTCTCGCTAGTCGAACGTGAGGGATCAGTTGGTGAGCAAGACATGCAGCGACTTGGAAATACACCGTCGTTGGCTGCCTCCGTTGTTCGCCCTATTTATTCCAAGGCAACTAGTCTCCGGCTATTTGCTCGGCGTGCATGCTTCTTCCATGGCGATTAAGATGGCACCTCGTCGCTCCAGCGATTGCCGTAGAAAAACTTTCGTCTGCCCACTTAATCGAGAAAACACCCAAGACAGAAAATGTTTGACGTCGGTCGTCTTCACCGCCGATGTTCCAAGTTGCCACGAGTCGTGGCTGCGCCGGTCACAATCGCGTGTTTACGTTTAGCTCCATGGACATTTGCCGAAAGTGCCTAACTAAGCTAGGTGTTGGAAAGTAACTGGTCGACAGCGTCTGCGAATTGCCGCTTCGAATCGTCTTCATCCCAAGGCGAATTCTCGCCCTCTGGTGGTGGGAACGCGCTAGCCTGATTCAAGGCGTTGATCACAAGCAATACGTCTAGCGGAGACAAGAACTGATCCTTGTTCGTATCGATCAAAGCCATAAACGGCGGGATAGGGAGCGAGTCGACCGACTGGGCCCCTCGTGCATTGATCATGTTAATGATCAGCAAAGCATCGATTGGCGAGAGTATGCCGTCGTCGTTGACATCTACGGGAAAGGCAGAATTGTGCCATTGGGCAGCTGGCGGGTTGATGGTTAGACGTGCTGTATCGTACCTGACTCGGCTTGTCGGTACCGCGCTATTCATGCCGAGCAACGTGACGTCGTGTTCCGGCAGCATGTCAGCCGAATCGGCGGAAACTTGCAGTTCGCCGGTAGCTACGGCGCGCAGCGCAACACGTGCAAGTAGCTCACGTTGATTGAGCCTGAAAGAACTTGTGGCCGCACCGAGTTCATTCAAAACTCCAGAAAATGATAGATCTACGTGCCTACCCACTACATAAGTTTCACCGAATTCAATTGGCTCGACAAGCTCGACGAGTGATGGATCGAATACGACGTCTAGCGAAGCAGAGAACACTCCCGAAGGCACTTGCCGCAGGTCCTCGGCGTAAATGTCGAGGAAGAACACCTCGCTTTGACCAACCTCTGTCAGCGAGTTGCCGTCGTGATCTGCCAGCACCAGGTCCAGAAAGACGAGTTCATCAGTTTCTGAAGGCAATATTTTCACATCGATGACAGCATCCGTGAACGACCGGTCTCCGCCCGCAACCAGATCTTCCCATCCAAAACGCCAATAGTCGGGTTCGGTCTCAGTGACTTGAACGTGGTTAAATTGGTCTCCATTTGCGTCAACGAGCGAAAAGAATGACATTGGCTGAACGTTGAAATCGTTAGTAGGATTTGCCGCGAGCATCAATTCCGTTGTTGCGTTTTGAATCAAATAGAAGACGAGCCTATTGCCACCATGGAATTCCAGCTCGGTAGACGCTCCCTGCCCTGTACCGCTACGAAACAGCACTTGTCGAGACTCATCTCTCAAGGCTACTTGAGCGTAATTGGGTTGATTCGGGGCAATACCATCGACGGTGCCGTCGATATCGTCGACCACGAGCACCCCCAACTCGTTGTCGTAGTCACCCAAGCGTTCTATCCAATCAAAACTCAATGTGAGCCTGTCAGCCGAGTTGCCTGGAAGAACCAAAACTCCCCCCTGGTATCCAGGTTCATCTCGTCGATCGTCGTTGTCTGCGGTGGTAACCGCAATTACCTGGTCCGCTAGTCCTCGCCACGCAAGGTCCGATGTTGTATCCACCGCTACGGTAACATTGGATACTTGTTGGCCGTCTACGGCCCCGTCATCAACTCCGGTCAAGGTAACTGTTTGAGCCACCGCCCAGTTGGTAGGCGTAAACAACAAATCTCTTGGCGAAACGACAACTTCGCCTTCATCGCTGCTCGAGACGTTAAGGACTACATTCGATGCAGGTGCAGTGTTTAATCGGATAGTAAAGGTATCGGTACTGCCATCTTCTCCAACGGAACTCCCTCCCTGCGTCTCGAACAAGAAAAATTCCGGCTCACCAGCCTGCCCGGAATCCTCCACTCGTACCCACGCCGCAATATTGTTCGAGAAGCCTTCCGCCTTAGCATAAATGGCAGATGCGCGTGTGCCATCGTTTTCATTATCGAGAATGCCTGAGATGGCAAAATATGCCTTTGATTCCCCAGGGAGGAAAGAAACGGTTTGAGGGATGGCAATTTCCGTACCATCCGCAGCGATAAGCTGAACTGTCAAGGGTTGTGCCAAGTCCAGGTCTGTTCCAGAGCGCACCACTACGGCTGGAAGCATATGGCCTTCCGAAACGATGTTGTCCTCACCCAGAAAAACAGTAAGTCGACGTCCAGGTTCGTCATACCAGCCGGAGGTGGATGCTGCTACGTTGAGCGGAAGGAACGCATCGTCTAGCATAGGATCCGCAGCAAGTCCGTTTTCATCGTAGCCTTGCTGTTGCCACTCTGTAAAACTGTAGCGGGCACCAAGTTCTCCTCGTGTGCCGCCGTTGACACTGAAAAGATCAAATTCTGGCTGACCATCCACAACGTGGTAGACGTTGTCGTTTAACACCAAGTTACCGCGCTCCACCACTTCTTGATAAATGCGGTCGGTGCCATAGGTGCTCACCCTGACGGTAGATATATCCTGCCGATACGATCGCGTGTCTACGACAATGTTGTCCGAGTACTGGAGCTTGCCGATGCTGTGATAACTGTCGATGGGCTTATTACCAGGATGGATATTCGGATTGCACCCAGGATAGATGCTACCTTCCTCCGGGACATACCAACACTCCGTCGGGAAATAGGACAGTCCGCCACCGACAGACTCGGATTGAGATACTTGAGTGTTGTTGTTAATCAAGATATCGTTGAAATAGGCGGCACCGCCAAAGTCGCGGACACTAATGGCGGCGCTGTCAATGGACAGATTGTGGTGAATCTTGGTGCGCGGCGTCGAGGTGCCGATCGACGAGTTGGTAGCATTGATGATGATGTTGTGGTCAAATTCGTAGGATCCATCTGCGCCGTGCTTCACATCAACGCCAGCTCCACCGACGGCTCCTCCCGGAGGATCGTCGTTCTGGAAAATATTGTGATGAAGATGGATGTGGCCGGGATTCTGGAATAAGACGACATGCCGACTGTTCTGATGGTTTTGGCGATGGTCGTAGTTGTTGGTAAAGAAGCTGTCAAACACTTCAACATCGGATGAACTATGAATCTCAATGGCAGCGATATTGCCTTCAGCTCTGCCGTCGATGTCGTGAAACCAAAGATTCTTGGCAGTGATATTGTTGGTTTCCATGAGCCGTAGTCCTCGGCCCAAGCCGGTGAATTCCAACCCTTCTAGGACGATGTGCTCGGACTGGAAAAGAAAGATTGATGAAAATTCTTTACCGTCAGCTGGCCGCGCGTCGATCACCGTTCCGGGATTGCCACGAATAACAATTGGAGCCTCTTCCGTGCCTGAAACACCACGCAGATAAAAGCCCTGACCATCGGTGTTCGGAATGCGAAAGGAATCGCTGTACAGGCCCGGTGCGAACTCCACGATATCACCAGGTTGCAGTTCAATTTTGCCAATATTGGCGTCCGACTGACCGTAGGCTTCCACGAATGGCAGATAGGATCTGAACGGTGCTTCTTCGGTACCTGTGTTGCCGTTGTCGCCGGTTTCCGCATTTACAAAATAGTGAGTTAGTAATCGGCGAGCTTCTAATGCTTCGAACAAGACTGATCGATTCAGACGTTTATTACGTATGTTGGACTTCATTTTTCGGTGAAACATGCTGGTGGCCTCTTGCGAAATGTGTTTAGTTTTCTTTGCACTCTGCGTGTGTCAGTTAGCGATTCCTATCAGGGCAGATTGGGCGATGCGGCCACGAGCGGCGTTGATTGCAGCGATAAAGTCGGGCCGATATTGCTCAAGCATGAGCTGATCGGACGGCGTAATCGCATCCCAAGCGGCTAAAGCTAATTGATCGTGCATCAGTTCCCGAAGTATCGCCTGCTCCTCGACGCCCTTCTTCAGATCCGTCCACGCCTGTCCAACCGCAGCGTTTGCACCGCGACGTGAAGCGGAACCAAACAACCCTACACCGCCAGATGATGCATCGGCGACATAGTCCATCGTGGTCTCAAACAAGAAATCCATTCTGACGCAGGAGTCCAGCAGCCGATTCATCGGTGCATTGCTCACCAGGTTTGCGCCTTCGTTGAGCGCTTTGAAAACAAGGTTCTGCGCCGTTACGTCTTCTTCAGTCATATAGCCGTCGCTGAGCAATGGCCCAGCCATGCGAACCATACTCGGAACACTCAACGCAAGACGCTCTCGCGCTGCATAGGAATTGGCTCGGAATCGGAGCACGTACATATAACGCGGATGCTCAAGCTTCTTTGCGTCGACGTAGGCCTGAGGTAGCGTAGGTATGTAGTAATACCGTTCCTTCAATCCACCGCGTCGGTAGATGCCATCAATGTCAACGACTCGGCATGAACGACCAGCAATCCAAGCGTGTGACTTGGCCACCGCTCGGTCGACTTCCGGCTTAAGCGTCTCTTCCAGTGTTTGGTAGTAGCGGACTTTTTGATCATCGTCGACAAAATCGTCGTCGCTGGATTCTGCGGGTATTCGTTCAAGAAAAACTGTTAGACTGACGCTGGACTTTTGGTGTTTGTCGCGACCGACTAAGAAAGCGCCTCCCTGAACCTGACTGTGAGGAATGACCGTGTCATGAGTCAGAGGCTCGCTGTGGTCTATACTTCGAATGGCCGCCTCTGCATCCGGCGAAAGGCGACTAGCCTCCCAACCGTTCGGAAAAACAAAGTCCATTGTCAATACATAGTTATGGCGGAAATGGGTCGCAGTAACTGCTTCTCCGAATGGCTTATCAACGCGCCAAGTCGGCTTGCTGGATGCGACTTCGCTGATCGCTTCTTGTCCAACCACGACCGCTCCGACGCCAATGGACAATAACGCATTGGCGAGTGCTAGAGCGACCTTCCCTGTTGGAAATGGATACTTGCGCGTGCGGATTGGAGAATTCAATTCTTGGGATTTCGTGTAAGTCATGGTTTGGTTCCTTCATTGTTTTCAGGATTGAGCGTTGTATTAGGTCCAAAGGCGATTCGTAAAAAGCTGGAAATCAGTAACCTGAAAATCCTGTGGAGTAGATTGAATCTTGGATTTGCTGTTCAAGTTGCTGTTGGCGTTTAATGCCAGTGCGCATCTGAGTAGCCCAGTAGTTTCCAAGACGAATCGCGAGATTCACGTACCGCTCTGCCTGATAGAGCTCACCCTCGTCAAAGTAGAGTGCGGCTAGATTCTGAGCTGCGTCTGCGTGGTTCTGGTCGGCTGCCCGGGTCAGCCAGAGTTTTGCGTCGATCACATTCCCAGCCATATAGGCCATGGTGCCAAGGTTGTACTGCCCGAGAACGTGCCCCTGCTTAGCGGCTTTCAGATACCAAGATTTGGCTTCCTCCAAGTTTCGTTCGAGGTGGTTCCCTTCAAGATAGAACTCACCCAAGGCGACTTGAGCGTCCGCAGCCCCCGCCTCCGCTGCATTTCGAATTAGTTCCAGTCCAGTTTCAATATCGCCTCGCTGAAACTTCAGATACCCCGCTCCCCATAGACATTTTGCATCGCCTGCACTGGCACCTATATCGAACAGTCTCTCCGCCTCTTGGAAATCCACTTCGACAAGAGCTCCTTCCAGATAGCAACCAGCCAGTTCCGAAGCGGCAAGAGTATGCCCACCTTCGGCCGCCTTTCGTATCCAGTCAAGTCCATCAAGTTGTTCAAAGATCCGGCTGCCCGTTGGCTTGGTTGTCAGCATAAGCAGCCCCAGTCTGAACTGAGCCTCCGCCACACCCTCGCTCGCCAATGTAGTGAGAGAATCCCAGCCTTCGTCAATGAGCTCAGCTGCGGGCAGTACGGTTATGTCACCAGACCATTTTTCTAACAACGGCGACGTTTCTACCCTGGGCTTTGTTGATGCTTCTTTTCGAGAGCCGCTGAAGTGGGAGGCGTCTGTAGCAGGCTCTGTGGATGCCTTGCCAACGCGACCGGACGCCGCCGCGTTCGACAGTGGCGATGGGATGTCGTTGACGAATTGTGCTCCTGTACTATTCAATTCGCTGCCCAATTCAGCTTCAACGGTAGGGGATGACTCAACTGTGACTGCTTCTTCGCCTGTTCGCACTGTCGGGAATGTAACTTGATGTGCGCTCAGAGCTGGCTCAGTTTTTCTCGAGCATCCACACAGCATGGCGACGCCTAGGGTCGAAAGCGACACTCTATAGATCACGGAAGCGCATGTTTTCAGCCTCAAATTCAATTGTTCATTCATCTGATTCCTCCGAGTGTTTTGTTGCACCGTGTCGCGTGAAGCTGAGAATGCGTGTCGACGACCGAATGATTGATTCGATCTGAAGGTACTACACTCGCACTGTCTATTTCTGTCAAAAAAAACTGCCGCATAAGAGCGATTGCGTGACAGTGTGCAGAAGAGTCAATTTACTCAGCTGGAGAATCGCCGCTCAAACCAGCTAACCGCAATGCAGACTGCGTCGGCAGATCCGGGATGTGCGACAGTCGATGGATAGTCGCTTGAGCTGACGGATGCGCCTGGGAAATATCGAGAATCGCGAGTGCGCTTTGAGATGTCCGATAGGGATCGCTGACGTCTGCCAGTGAGGCTTCGAGTAGTGGTAATGCGCTGCTAGCCGCCGCTGAGAGCGAGGACAACGCCTCCAACGCATCCTGGCTTTCAACGTTTGCTACCAAGTGCCGAACGGCTCGATCGATTCGCTCCCTGGTCGTAGCATGAGTTGCAAGGTCAATTTCAGCTTGTAGCTCTTTTGCCTCTGCCAAGTTTGATCCCGCAAACTGGCCACCACCAATCGCCGTTGCGAGAAGTTCAGCGGCAACGCCATACGCACCCATTGCCATGCATGCCTCAGCAATGTTTAGCTTGAGTCGCGCCGTTTGGGTCTTGCCGAACCAGAGACGCAGGATGTCATTGAACTCCGGCATGGGGCATGACTCGCGTTTTAGAACCAGCACCAGCTGGTTGGCAACATTCTCGCTCTTAAATGCAGGTTGCAGAGCGTCAGCAATGGACGATCTGTACGCTGGACATCGGACCGCCAGGCGGATCAATGAGTAGCCTCCAGCTTCAGCGTAAGCAGGATTGTCGCTTTCGACCACTTTCTTCAAGAGGCGGGCTGCAGACAAAGCCCCCATACCGCCATCCCCAAGCATTCGAATGAGCTGTGGAGCAGTCAGACGCCCCCATGCCTTAGCGCCCTCGAGCTCCTCAATGCGTTCCAACAATTCGTCAGTGACTGCCTCAGCGGATTTAAGGTCGCCGTGCTGCAGTATGTCAACAATTGCTTCGACAATCGTAACTTCATCGTGATGACGAAAACGCTCCAATAGAAACAGACGCCGGTTTTCATCAAGTGGTCCGGATTTGCCTAGCGCTTTATAGAATGCAATGACTCGATCCGCATCGAACACAATTTCCTTGTCTGTGCTGCAGACGATTGTGCGTATTGCATCAGCGTGTGATTTGCTATTCTTGGTGTCAAGACAAACCAGGCCAATGAGCGATTCTTCGACGCCCGCACTGGCTGCCCGTTGCAAGAAAGGTATCGCGGCCGTGCCAATCTCTTCCATCGTTTGCACCGTGGCGATTTTCAGCTGAGTATGCTCGAGGCTGACTTCTTCTCCTGCCCGCCATAGCAATAGTTCACCAAGGTTCTTCACGAGATCACTCGCGAACCCGTTCGTAGTTACAAGCGAACGGACGAGCTTTAATTTTATTGCCACAATCAATCGGTCGCGTTGCTCTGTGGTTAACTGACTATTCAGATGAAACTCGCTTGGAGAATTCGCGAGTAGCTCACTCACGGCTTGTCGAGCGGCGGAGTTGATAATGGCCAACCCAACCAGTGCTTCGACAGGGTCAGACCGCCCCTCAAGTATTCTCGCTTTCAACCAATCGATCGTGGCTCGGTTGGGAGCTAGCTGCGCAATCGTCTGGCAAACATCCCACTTGGTGTAGGAGTCGTCCATTGCCATGAGCGTTGCAACCAGTTCTTGCGCTCGCTCTGGGAAGTTTCTTAATTGCCTAATCGCAAACGACCGCACGGGACCAGCTGTATGTTGACTAAGTTGCAGCCAATCCTCCAAAGATAAACTGGGGCATTCTGCGTATGGATAGTCTTTCCGCAAACAGAGTATCGCCGCGATGCGATAGGCGGAATTGTGATTCTTCGCGAGCGTCTGCAGTGCCTTCACGACTGCTAGGTGCAAGTCAACTTGTACACTTTGGGGCCGACTAAGGGTCGAAAGCCGGTCGGCTTGGTCTCCCGCTATGCGTCCGACGTCGGGATTGGGATCTACTGAAAGCACCATCAGGCACGGCAGTAGCATCGCATCCTTGATGTCTGCGTTTTGCTCCGCATCTGCAAGACGATACGAGTCAGCCATTGCTTCGCCGATATCCAGCCACCCCGTTACCGTTGCATCATAAGCACGACGAATTGAGCTTGCTGTGTTGAGCTTACGAGCTGCCTGGACATAAAGCAGATTCTCGCGCAGCGTGTTTATCTGATCGTCATTGATAGTGATGGACAACTGGCTTCGTCGGTTATCAGGCGTAAATTGAGCCTGCGTTTGCAAGCAGAGTAGCGATGTTGCCCAAATACAGAGGATTGCCGTTGGCAGTTTGGGGCGGCGAAAAATGTACGTCATATCGAGATATCCCTATAAGCGTGATCCCCATTGCTCCAAAAGTAGACGCCGTCGAACGCAGCGAGAAGCGTTAGGGAGCGAGCGATGTGTGAGTAGTACACGCTCGAAGTCGAGCGCTGTCAGATTCCACTCAGAATTCTCAGGAGTCACCCTGTTGGCGGCACATACCACGCATCACGCCGCGGCACGCCTCATGCGTCGCATGGAGCAAGTCTAGATCTGTGAGCAAAGCCGAATTGTCATAAGCCGCCGCTATTGGCCGACTTGCGGTTCCGCAGCAGGTCGCTCATGAATAATTCGGGCTAGCGCGAGGCTGGTCATCCTGCCCGGCGGGGACTTGCTGAGCACCCACGAAATGTGTGCGCCAAGAGGCGCAGCACTGCATCGACACTGGCGGTGGGTAGCTGTTCACAGTTGCAGTTCATTGTGGTTGTTACACGCTACGTAACCCGCACGTAAATCTCAAGCTACGCTTTGCGAGCAGCAGGTAGCACAACACAATTTCCGACTTGGAAAGGCCTGTTGTTTCTGTCATTCATTCGATGCGTCGCGTCAGTGAACTCAATTGCTGATTTCAATATGACACGCGGGCAATGCAGCCCGTACACGATTTACGAATTCCCTCACTGTACTTTCGTGGGCATTATTTAGCGTCAAACTCTTGAGCCAGGTCATCTCTTCCAACCGCGAAAAATCACAGGCTTGATTATCCAAGTCCATGAATGTCAAGTGCTCGATATTCTGTAAGTGAGGAAAACTGTCGGTACTGGGCAATGGGCCGACCACGTTCAGCGTATTTAGAGACCCAATCCCAGCAAGCAGGCGCAGCGATTCGTCCGTTGCCTGTCGGGAGCTAATCCCTAGAGACCGCAACGCAGGCAACTGCTGCAAGGGCAGAAGATCCCGGGAAGCAATCTCCGTATCCGAACTAAAGCTCAGTTGCCATAGCTTGGTAGCTGGCGTCATACGGGCAAGTCCTTCCCCCGTGATACCGCGTCCCAGTCCAACGGACCCGATATGAGGCAGTTCCAGGATAACATCGACTAATGCATCACCTACTGGCGTTTCATTGCAATGCAGGTACTCCAATCCCTGCATCGCCTTAAGATGCACAAGATTCTCGTCGCGCAGATTATTGCACCCTTCCAGAAATAGCCCGCGGGGCCAAATGTTGTACTTCATGGAATTGATGTACTTGAATCCAAGACCGGTCAGCGGTGAGCCTTGCAGATTCAGCCCTCCAATTACCCCTATATCCTGAAAGTTCTTAAGATCGGCATCGCTTGCGGTACCAAGCGTGACTTGTCCAAGGAAAACCAGTTTGTCTGGGATTCGCTCGGGGTTGTTAACCTCAAACCATTCGCCTTGCAAGCTGGCTTGGAATGTGGCAGAAGCGCCCAGGCCCGTGAGCCATTGCAGGAACGCGGTTTGCCCCTCGAACCGCTTCTCGCCTGAGGCAATGATGCCATGCTCCCAGTAGATCTCCGTTTTCGGAAATTCTTGACCGAGTGCATACAATTGCCCTAAGTCCAGCCCGCAGGCTCGCAACCCAAGACGACGCAGCGACTGCAGTTCCCGAAGTGGTTCGCAGGCTTCGAACGTAAGCTCATTGTAGGAGATGTCTAGTTCCTCGAGCGACTCCAAGCGGGTGAGGGCTGATACATCCAGTTCACCCGTAGCGTTATGATCGTAGACCTGAAGCTTGCGGAGATTGGGCATCGCAGCTAAATGACCTACGCTTACCGAAGTCACCTGCGTTGCATCTGCCAATAATGAAGTTACATTTGGCAAGTCGCTCAACAAACCAAAATCTTCGTCCCGCAAATGAGTGCAGCCAACGACGCCGATGCTAGTCACATGCGGGGCGTTCTTCAACAATTCCAGGCCTTGTCCCGTCAATCGATTCCCAAATTCGATTTTGCTTAGCGACGGGATCTTGCCTGCCAAGGCCGCAAGTTCATTGCCCAAATTTGAGTCGAGTGCGGTAATCCATTGGAGCCGTTTGGCTTGCAACAGATGAACCAACAATGCCGGGTCAATATTTTGACAGCCTTGTAGGTTTAGACTATCGAGTTTGGGGATCAGTCCTACAAATTCAAGACAGTCACCCGTGATGGCAGAGCCTGCAAAACCTACCGAAACTTCGCGACTGAGCCCAGTCAAGATTTCCAGTTCCGCCTCCCGCTCAACTTGCTGCAGCGTGATTCCGCTAATGACGAATGATTGCGTGGGCAGATCGTCGATTTGGTTGATGTAATCGGCATGCCATTCCGCGTCGCCGTACTGCAGCTGGACACTGCCGCCGTGACCGATTACCCACTCGGCAATCTGACGTTCACTTGCAGCGATTGTGGTTGGTGGACTCAATTTCGTCTTGCCCGAGACGTTAGGGCTACCCGCACGGCCAGCGACAGATGCGGGGACAAACTCGACGCTTATTTTTCGGCCATCCGGCGAACTGAGATCAAATTGCTTGACCTGGGCAAGAAAGCCCGCTTTCTCCATCCGAATCTGCTGATTGATTTCGTCAATTGTCAGCTTGATGGTCTTACCATCGTTGGGATCGACTATTTGCATGGAGTCATGTTTGATACTAACCTCAACCGCCTTGTCTGCCGAATCGATGGTGACATAGATGGTACCTGCGGGAGTGTCCCACTTAAGAACGACGGTGGCTAGAATCGCCACGAAACCGATTGCGATCGCAGTGAGCACCGTAGCAAAACCCAGCCAACTTCGGCTGGACGACAGTTGCTTCGCAGTAGCGGGAGCAGGCAGATCCTCTGCAGATGCAACACTCGGTGTTGACGCGTGCGGGCGAGCCGTTTCAAAATCATTTAGTAGCGCCTGAAATTGATCAGCAACCTCTTCAGCTGACTGTGGCCTCTCCTCGGGGTCCTTTGAAAGCAATCGCATGATCAGGTCAGCCACCTCAGTCGGGCAATCGCTTCGCAGTTCCTCGATCGGTTTGGGGTCACACTTGACGACGGCAATCAGTGTCGAGGTCAGCGATTGACCGCCGAAAGGCGGCTGCCCGGTCAAGGCGTGGTAGAGCACTGAGCCCAGGCTGAACAGATCCGATCGAAAATCGACTTTTTCCCCCTCCGCCTGTTCAGGAGACATATAGCGAGGCGTCCCCAGCACAGTTCCTGAGTGGGTTAGATCGGCGTCTCCGTCCCCGCGAGCCAATCCGAAATCCAGGATCTTGACTCGGCCATTGGGTGATTCCAGCCAAATATTATCCGGCTTCACGTCGCGGTGAATAAGCCCCTTTTGTTTGGCGGAGTGCAGGCCAATTGCTACTTCTCGTCCGATTTGACACGCTTGCCGAACTGGCAATTGTTGGTCGCGTTTCAAACGGTCTTTCAGGCTTTCCCCTGCCAGAAGTGGCATTGCAAGAAACGGAATGCCGTTGTGCTGGCCGACTTGGTAAATAGGCACGACGTGATCGCAGGATACGGCCGCCATCGACCTTGCTTCACGCAAGAACCGCTCTCGCGCCGACTGCTCCCTAGCCAACCTCGGCATCATGACTTTCAATGCAATTCGACGTCGAAGTGATTCATCCTCAGCCAAGAACACCATCCCCATCCCTCCCTTCCCCAATAACTTCAAGACGCGATATTCATCAAGCCGCCCCAAATCCTCTTCTCGGTGAGCAGGTTCAAGAAAGTCGAATGACTCCGGAATTTCATCGAATTCGGCATCCGAACCGTCTGCCGGAATGCCATTGGGAATCTCACATGTCTCATCGTTGGCTTGAGCGCATGTGTCGTGGTAAACCGCTCGGCCCCGCGAAAGGAGCTCTTCAATGTCGTGAGGAACAACAGAAGTTGGAGACTGTTTCTGGAGAGCCTCTGTCAGAAAATCTGAGCTCTGCAAGTTTTCTGCTCGCTCCACGCACCCGTCGCAGTCCAGGATGTGCTTTGCCCAACGCTCTAGTTCTTCGCGTGTCAGTCGACCTAGCAAAATGTTCTGCAAGGTCTCTGTGGAGGGACAATGCGTTTCAACCATGGCAATTTCAAAAGTCGGAATGGAGCTAACGAAGCAGGGTAACATAGCCGTCTGATTGACGTGTCTCGACAGTTTCTAGCCCGAGTTATTCATGGAGACCGTCGCGAGGTAAATATTCGCCGAAGGGGTGAACGGTACCCAGGAACCTTACTTTGGGGCTTTGCGGGATGTAACCTTCCCGTTGGGAAGGTCGCGAGCGGGCACACGCGAAGCGGGTCGGCGAGCGGGTAGGGGCCA
>JAGQPR010000789.1 GCA_020426625.1 Planctomycetales bacterium | reverse complement strand
TGGGGTGCTGTTCGCTGGGGTGCTGTTCGCTGGGGTGCTGTTCGCTGGGGTGCTGTGACCGCGTCGTCTATTCAGAGCGTGATTCGAAACCCGACGACGCGCCAAATGTCCAGAATATTGGAGTAAGTCGGCGCACCCTTGAGGCATAAACGCTGGAATTGCCAATGCGCTCAATTCCTGGTGTCTTGTGCCCAGTGGCCGCAGCAGTTCTTCGCCCGTTTAACAACTTACGTCAAAAAGAGCTTGAAAAAGACCTGAGGCCAGTGTACTATCACACCAGTACTCAGGCGGCGAGGTTTTCCATCCGTTGCCGCCAATTTCACTTCATGGGCACCCGGTAAAAGGAACCACGACAGTGCCATGGCAACGGCAAATTCTCTGTTTATTGTTGACTTGGTGTTCGCCTTCAATGTTACTGGCTGACGAGTCAGAATCGACGAAGAATCTTGGCAACGCCAATCAGCCGCAGTTAACCATTGGTGACTCGGCTCCCCATCTGAATATTGATCACTGGCTAGGAGACGACGAAGGAAGTCCAGGGGAAGTTGAGGCTTTTCGTCCCGGTACGGTCTATGTGGTTGAGCTATGGGGAACTTGGTGTCCGCCGTGCATCGTTGAAATTCCTCACTTGGTTAAGCTGCAAGAGCGTTATGGCCCTCAGAAGCTACGGCTGGTCAGCGTGAGCAGTGAATCAGTTGAGACTGTGGAGTCATTCTTGGCTAGCGAAGTTCCTGGCAAAGATGGATTGACCTATCGCCAGCTCACTAGTGACCTTTGGGTTGCCGCCGATCCTGACCGCAGCGTCGAGAACGACTACTTGAATGCAACGCAATTGATTGGCGTTCCCATGGCATTTCTCATCGGCAAATCGGGTCATTTGGAATGGGCGGGCCATCCCGGACTGATCGACAAACCGTTGCAGGCGGTGATTGAGGATCGCTGGAACAGCTCACTGTTCGCTGTCAAGTTTCGCCAAGGACAAAAAGTTCTGGCTGCAGTGCGAAAAATTTCAGTGCTAAGACAGCGAGAAGCTCACCGCCCCGAGTTTGTCTTGGAGGCCATCGCCAAGGAGCAAGTCGAGCTCGAGGGTATCACTCATCCACAGATGCGAATCCTAGATGCATTTCGCTTGCAGATGTTAGTCAAACTGGAGCATTTCAACGAAGTGGAAGCCTTACTTCTCGAAAGTCTGAAAGCACCCGAGCTAGACGCGGAGGCAGTCGGCCTTTTGGTTTCCATGTTTTTACAATTGACCGAAGATGCAAGAATCGATCGCAAACGAGTGGCAGAACTCGCACTACAACGCATTAAGCACGCCACTTCATCCGCAGAGCTAACGAGTATGCCGGAAAATATGCAACAGCTGGCACGATCTCAGCTGCTGATTATGGAAATTCAACTGCACCAGTTGGCTGGCCGAACCCAACAGGCGATTGTGTTGGCTGAGAATATGCTGCAGGATGCAGATGATCCCAACTTTCAATTAGCCATCCGTCAGTTGCTGGAGTCGCTAAAGAAGTAGTAACTATGAGCAAAGCGAAAGACCGATGGCGATCTCTGCTTGGTGTTGCGGTTCGAACAAGGCAAACCAGTTGGTGACATAAGCTCGTAGCCAATTCATCACACCGCAGCAAGCTGTTGTCTTACGGTGGGGGAAAGCGGACAGTAGAGGAAAGCGAACACAGCACTGGTGGTGGGGATTCAAGCCTAGCAACTCACTCTCCCTCTATACAACAGCTTGCGGCGGGTTGAATTAGCTACGGAGTAGCGGCAGCTAGTAGCGCTAGTAGCCCGGGGTGAGTGATGCGAGCTTACGGCGAGCGGAACGGAACCCCGGGGCGGAATTCCCGGAAATAAGCGGTGAGGGCTTGTGTCTCCAACACGCTTGTCTTATTCGAACCGCAACACCCTTCCGGCTCGAAACTGTAGTAGGCCTCGGCTTGCTCCACGTTCGCTGAGGTGCTGTGTCCGCGTTGTCTATTCCAAACTTTGTAAAGCCCGGATTGACTTCAGCCCGCTGCCTT
>JAGQPR010000788.1 GCA_020426625.1 Planctomycetales bacterium | reverse complement strand
ACATCAGAGTGTTTTGATGTACTCTACCAAGTCAGCGATTTCGCCCTCCGATAATTCAGCTCCACCCCCGATGTCCTCGGGGCGATGCCACTCGGTTAGCACCGCCTCGAGCGATTTTGCACGTCCGTCGTGCAAATAGCGCACTTTGCGATAGGCATCGATCAAGCTGGGGGTGTTGTAGCCCTGGTACTTGTCTGCTGACGAGTTCAGGCCAACATCGTGTACTTCACCGTCGGTGAAACGAGTGCCACTGTGGCACTCGGAACAGCCAACGTCTGATCGGTGAAACAGCAACCGGCCCCTTGCGGCAGCTTGGCTCAACCCGTCCGCGATGAAAGGATTCGGGGCCGAACGGCAACTGGACAAATACGCTTTCAATGCGGCCAAATCTTCCTGAGTCGCTTCAGTTCCTTGCATGGTCGAAACGAACGAGTTTTGGAGCGAATCATCCAAATCTTGTTGCCAACCGTGCCACGTCCATGGGCCGGTTTCATCCACGCCGACCAACGGTAAAACTGTCTTGCTCGTGAGTTCGCTCCCGTCGTTCCACGTATCCATCGCTTTAGCATTCGAGCCGCCATCCAAATGGCAGGATTGACAGCTGTACCATTGATCCAGACTTCGACCTGCGTCGTGAAAAATTTCCATTCCACGATGGACCAATTGTTGATTGGAGTCAGCGGGCGGCGTGCCTAATGCAATACTACGCTGCACCTGGGATTCTTCCAAGTCGACAATCTGAATTGAGTCTCGTGTGAAGTTCACCGTGGCTACTTGCCGATCGTTGGCCATCGCCCGGACTGCCAGCGGACGCCCGCCTAGCTCGATACGATGGAACCGGTCTCGGTCGCCCAATAGACGTGAATCGATCAAGTCTCCTGGGCCTCCCGCACCAACAAACGGTAAGTCGGGCAGACGATAAACCAACAATTCATGAGTGCCCGAAGAGGTGACCACTAGTCGCTTTTCATTGGGCGTAATCGCAATACCAAATGGATCGGACATGGCCTGGCGAGGCACGTCGAGCGAGATGGCTTCACGGTAAGCGGGGCCGTCCAATCGGACTCGAGCCACTCGACTGGCCAGCACCCAGCCAAGTCGAATGTTGCGGACGGTAATAGGATTACTGCGGTAGACCATCCAAGGTACGTAGACTTGCTGCCCGTCCGAGGATATTTCCATATGACCCAAATTGATGCCGCCACTCAACGGTTCTTCGTACAACACTTCTCCGTGGTGCGCGTCCAGGACGGCAATGGCGCTGTCACCACTCAATCCCACCGCCAGTCGTTTGCCGTCAGGGGAAAGCGCCAAATAACGCGGCCAACGACCAACCGCATGTCGTGCAATGACCTGCCGTTCGACTAGATCAACTTCAGCAACTTCACCTGTGGCCATTAGACTGACAAAAGCCCGCATGCGAACCGCATCTACCGCTAAGCCTTTGGGATGATAACCGATAGTGATGCTGCTTGTCCGCTGCAATTTCTGGTCGACGATCTCCAGCAATTCAAGAGTTCCGCTATTCTGGCAGGTGACCAACATGGCCTTTGCATTCAGTTTTGCCAGTGACTGCGGCTTTTCACCTACAGGCAATTCATACAGCACACGCCCATCACGCAGACTGACCAACGACACGGAACTGGAAAGTTCATTGGCAGTTAAGGCTAGAGTGTCGTTCTGCATCAGCAGCAGATCCACCGGACCGCGATAACCTGGCTGAGCCGATGAATCATCCGCCCAAAGATGTTGATCGACGATTCCCATCGCTCCGCAAAAAAACATTACTGCAGAGACTACCATGCGTGTCAGCAATTTTTGTAGCCTGCTTACAATATTCGACAGGACATCATAACGAGGTTTGTCCGTTTGAAAGTGACCATTGCAATAATCTATGCGCATCTTGGACACCATATGTTCATCACGCGTTAATCCAAATTCCGACTATCTTATCGCATTTCTTGGATCAGCGGGAGAACAGTACCCTTCCTCGTACCAATTCGCTTCGAGCTACTGTCACAGTCGTAAAT
>JAGQPR010000787.1 GCA_020426625.1 Planctomycetales bacterium | reverse complement strand
ATTCACTTTGCCTTCCGTCTGGGCAATTTGCCACGTGCTAGCACTCCAGTCACCGGGAATGTGCTGTGACGGTGCGGACGATACCGACTTCGTGAAAATCAAGCAAGGTCGATTTCCCAGGCGTGGAATCACGGGGTGCAGGAACGCACTTCTCCGACAATTTGGCAGGCGAAATTCGGATTCATGAAATTGGTGCGTCGTGCTATCATTTTCCCAGCGGTTGGGCAATTTGGCTTACTTAGGAAGGAAACTAGCATGAGCAAGGACGCTCGAAAACAGGTCAACTTGACGGACGATGCAAGAAAAAAGTTGGCGGATTGTGTGGCGGCATTGGCGTCTTGCGGGTTTGGCCCGGAGGGCCCGCCATTGGATACGACGTTTGCCGAGATTGAGGATTTCGGGCACGAGATGGGCAGGTTGTTGGCTCGAGCTCTCGATGAGGAACTAGCGCATCAGCACGCGGCGCATTTTGCCGGTTCGGCGTCTTGCCCACGCTGCCTGACCGAGTGCCCCATCGCGGAGCATCCGAAGGCTCGGGATGTTCAGACAACCGATGGTGATGTCTCACTTCACGAACCGGCTTGCCATTGCCCGGTTTGTAACCGGGATTTTTTTCCCTCAGCGTAGTGCATTGAAAATAGATGGTCGGTCTTACAGCCCGAAGGTCTTAGAGATTGCGATGTTCTGCGTGGCGCGTGACCCGGCCTACAAGCTGGCTGCGGAAACGTTGCAGGAAACAGCAGGTATTCAGATTAGTGCGAGGCACCTCCGCAACCTCGCGGTAGAGATTGGCAGGGAATTGGAGGATGTGAGGGACACCAAAGCGGAAGCGTACTTTGAACAACCCTTGCCACGTGTGCCGACAGCTCCGAGTACCCCGATTGCACTTGCCAGTGTCAGTGTCGACGGAGGACGAACGCAAACTCGCTTGGACGGCGGACCCAATGGTGTGCATGAGCCACATTGGCGCGAAACCAAAAACGCTGTTTTCATGCGTATGACGGGAGTTCAGTTCGATCGCGACCCACACCCGGAACTTCCCGACTGCTTTCAAGATCGCGAATACATGAAGACGCGGCTTTCAGGCCTGGAGGATGCGGGCGTTGATTGCTCGGAAGTTGCTAAATCCGATTTAAAGTCGTGGCGTCCGGAGCGACTATTTCGTACGTGCCTCAGCTCACTTTGTGATAGCGACTCTTTTGGCCGGATGATGGAGGCCGAGGCGGATTCGCGTGGCTTCTTCGCCGCTCAAAAACGCGCCTTTGTCGGGGATGGCCTACAATACAACTGGACGATTCAGCAGCGACATTTTCAGGACTTCACTCCGATCCTCGACTTCACTCATGCCATCGAGCGAACTTATGAAGCAGCTCGATCCGTGCAGGCTGATTCCGACCAGGCATGGGCCTGCTATGTCCGTTGGGCAACAGCCTGTTGGCACGGGAGAGTGCTTGAGATGCTGTTGGAAATGCGTCAGCATCAAGAGGCCCTCGGACTACCACCGAAAGAGTGCGAAGAAAAAGACTCTCGCAAGATGCTGGCCGAAGCCATTACCTATTTCGAGAACAACGTCTCCAGGATGGACTATCCGCGATACCGCAAAGAAGGCCTCCCCCTTACCTCGGCCTACATGGAATCGTTCGTGAAAGAAATGAACTATCGGGTCAAGGGAACCGAGAAATTCTGGAACGACGGCCCCAGCGGCGAAGCAATTCTCCAGCTCAGGGCCGCCAAGCTGAGCGACGATGACCGACTACGGCGTCACATGCGATCCCGCCCCGGCAACCCATTTCGCCCAAATATAAAACGCGAATCCAACATCTCCACTAATGCCTAACGGAAGTGCGTTCCTGCACCCGCCCATACCATCGGGGGGTTGTCCTTTTGTGGCGAGTGTTAGACAAATAAGGTAGGAGAAGTTTGCGGGAAGCGGTAACTGCGCGTCCCGGAGCGGAAGATGCAGTGAAGCAGACGGGCGTACGGAGGGAAAAACACCTTAGAATCGTCGGAATACATTAAGCGAAGCAATGATGAGGCGACGAAAAC
>JAGQPR010000786.1 GCA_020426625.1 Planctomycetales bacterium | reverse complement strand
CGATTCCAGTAAACGATCCGTTCTGGCAACCTCGGTATGATGATTTTCCGATTGAAAGCATGACGAAGTATCTGGAGAAACTTCAGTACATTCATGGGAATCCAGTCCGTGCAAGACTGGTTGAAACCGCAGTGGACTGGAGGTGGAGTTCGGCTCACCGGTATGAATGGCATCGTTTCGTGGGAGTGGACATCACGACCATCAATTCCCTGAGTTGAACGCAAACTTACAGCGGCTTGTTGCTGCGCAACCCGGAGGTAAACCTCCGGGCCATCCCGCCCGGGTTAGCTGGACACATCACTCTTGCAGATTGAATACAACTTCGCCCACACATCCGATGAGCGATCTCCACGAAGAATTGCATGAGAATCGGCTATAGATACGCCGACTGGCTCAAGATAATCGCCTCTTCCAATCCCGGTTAGAACCGGTAGATTGTAGGACATGTCGCTCTTTGGCTTGCGAACAACTGACCATTTCAATGCCGACCCCGTATCACGAAGAAGCAGTTTTGCGACGAGCAGTCCGACGTCAGCAGCAAGCGCATATCCTTGGTTTGTCAACTGAAATCCGACATCGCTTTCCGCTGCAAATTGGTCATCACGAAGCAGGATTTCCACCTTCTTGCCGACTCGCAAGAGCAAATCCTCTGGATCGTAACAGGTTTCTTCTCCAAGATACGAGAGCAAAGCACTAACTCGCCCCTCGACGGTATCCATCAACCACCGCATGTAGGCATCGGCTTCACGCTTCGTCCATTCCTTCGGCGTCGTTTCAGCAAAGCCTTTCGGCGGAATAAATAGCGGGTAATCCTTTGGCATCGTCGCTCACCTACTCAATGTATCACAATACGTATATTCGCTTGTTCCAACGCCCTGCGAAGCGGTGCGGTTGGTCCGACACCCGTGCTGCTCGGAAAGAAGTGCCATTCCACACTGGTAATGCCGCTACGTGCATTGTTCAACAGTTCCACATCTTTCGCAATTTGGAGACGTACTCGCTGAGTCAATGACGTTCTGCCAACTTTAGATTCCCTTGAGATCCCGTTGGCAAGATTGTCGATCACTCGTTGACCTAATGACGTGTTACGAGTGACCTGATTCTGGCCGCCGTAAGTTCGAGTCAGAAAATCCTCGCCCACTTGCCCAGCAGCACGGTTTGCTTGCACATTCCCGCTTGGGGCAACAACCCCGTTGGCGGATTCTACTGCGTCATCCAAACCCTTGGAAGCTGTGCCGGTTGTATTTTCCGTTGCTTCCTCCAGTATTTTCTTGGCTTGAGCCGGCGTGATTTCGGTGGCATTTCGCCCCGCTCTTTTCAATAGCCACTTGCCTCCCTGCTTCAGCAGAATTCCCCCTTCTGCGACACTGATCACTACGTCAGCAGTTATCGCGATATTCACTGCAATCTCGCCGACATCCAGCATCCATTCATCACCCATCGCGTTCTTGAACTGAACGGAGGGGAATGATTCCCAGTCAATTGGGGTCTTGAGGTATTGTTCAATCAGCTTGCGCTCTTCCGCCGTGAAATCGGCAATTGAACGGTGGCTTGTTCCCAGCAGATCGTTGAAGCCAGCAACAATCAGCATTTCCGAGTTAATTAGCTTGATGACTTCTTCCGTCTTGTTGTCTGCCCCCCAGTTCCAGGGCATAATGTCCGACAGCCATTCCACAATGGATCCCTTGCCGGTTCCTCCATTGAAGGCATTAATGATTGCATTTCGTTCATCCCACAATTGTTTGTAGCGTCTTGTCAGACGCCGTTCTTCATCGCTCAGGTTACGGAAGTACCTTGCGGTGTTGTTCCTTATAATTATCTGTCCGGACTTGTTGAGCTTATTTTCAATCTGCTGCATTTCCTTTTCGATGACTGATAGCCGATCGCTGTAGAACTGCAATTGATTATTTGCATTTGGCGTCAGGTTGTTCTTACCTGTACCCGAGGGTTTTTCAGGCAACGGTTTGCCTTGCGGCAACTGGGGGCCGGTGGTGGTGCCGGGGCCTTTGAGGGCGGGGAGGGAATCAGCGATTTCCGGCGGGGCGACGGTGGTGTC
>JAGQPR010000785.1 GCA_020426625.1 Planctomycetales bacterium | reverse complement strand
TCACCCCGGAGGATGCACGTCGATTGCTTGAGCAGAATGGAGGAAAGTTGCGCGCGGCACTTCAGCGGTAGCTTGACTCTCCTAGACAGCTCGACTCGGAGAGGGGTGCATCCTGCGACCCGCGTTGGCTAGACAGCGGTTTGGTAGAGCTGTTGTTGTTCAGCCCGAATCCGATATTCAATAAACTCTTTCCATTCGTTGTTGAGCTTTGTCACTCGCAAATCAAGCATTCGTTGGGCGCCTTCAAATTCCCAGCGCATGCCGGTGCCGCACATCCGATCGCCGATCACATGCTTGCAGGCACCCTCGATGACGCCGCTACCAATCGGGTAGCCGGCTGCCAGATACGTGCCATACTGCATGCGTTGTCGATTGATCGAGAAATATTGGTGGACCGTCGTCAGGTTCTTCAGCTTGGTAGAACTTAGTCTTTCTTTATTGATTTCTCTCTGGAGCAAGCCACGAACCGAATCAACTTTATTCTCCAACAGCATTGCTAAATGCCGTTGCACCCACTCTTCTGCTTCCAAACTCGCTTCCGCATGGAAGCAGTGAGCAGCTAGCCAAAGCCTCTCCATCACATGAAATATGTCGAGGATTTCAACCGCGTCAGGCAGATACTTTCGTTGTAGAGACCTTAGATGGCGATCACCATCCATCAAGCAGACTAATGTCTTCTTGCCTTCGGGATCACGTTCCGCGCGCTCAGCAGCTAACGATTCAAAAACACGCTCCGCTCCGCGAGATACCTCTTCTTCACCAAGTAGATTCATTTCCGCCCATAGCCGCTTATTCTTCACCGATGCGTCGCGCGATTTACCATCCAAGACATCTTTCACCGTTCGGGGGTGGGGGGCGATAGAGTAGAACGCCCCGGCAGTTGCGCGTTGAGATTTCTGATCGCCCAGGACATGGCGATGCTTCGACGTGGGGTAGTCCTTTTGCTTCTTTAGCCGTTGTGAAGGCTTGATGCCCAATTCCTCTAACGCACGTTGATCAAAAGATGTTCGAACTGGAACCCCTTTACCGTCCGCGAGCGCAACCAAGATGTCTTGCTCGTCTTTTAGTGGGACCGACTCACGCTGTTCATTGAATTCTTCGACGTAACTACCCAGCTTATCGACCCGCCGATGGGCCATGCTGGCCGGTACCTGGATCCCCAAGGAAGACTCCAGCCAATCAGCGACTGGGGCGAAAGGAAGGTCAACGCTCAGTTCTCCCATCCAGTCTTCCAGCACGTAGGAAACTTCATCAGCTGGAAGCCCTAGTTTTTGATCGAGCGGCTTCGCAAGTGCTTTGGATTTCTTACGGCGGCAATAGACGTACCGCTCAATGGTGAGCTCGCCGAAAATCGAGCGATAAGGTCGTTTTTGCTTCTCCTCAGACCGGCGGACGACCTGCCCTTCGATATCTATCTGTTCACCGACGTCGCCATCGCCAGCCGCCTCGATAAAGTCTTGTAGGCCAGCATGGCCCAACTTCATCACCTCGGCAAACAGTTGACGCTCGAACTTGTCCAATCGTATTGAATCTTGGTGAGCTTCTTGAATCAAAGTAACAATTCTCTGATAAGCCTTCAACGAATGCGACAAGTGCAGTTCTTGTTGTTCCAGCTTCACAGACATGATGGCCTCCTTGGTAGATTGAGCTTTCCTCAAAACTTCATTCTTACCCCTGGAGGCCGTTTGTGTAGTGCAGCTAGCATCAAAACCGTGCTAGCTGACCTGAAACATTCGCGAATCGGTCCGACTTTCTCCGGGATTAAGACGCGGGTCGCAGGATGCACCCCTCTCCGAGTCGAGCAACTACGTCGCGTACACGCGCAGCCTGCACCGCTGCGTTTGGAAGATGTGTACGTGGGGCGTTTGCTCGACTCAGAGAGTCAAGCTACGGGAAGACTGCTCGACTCGAGAGGGTAAAGCAGTGGTTGGAGGGTTAGTCCAACCACCACCTCCCCGTTGTCGCGATGGGGTTGATTCCCCATATTTACCGGCGTGCGGCTTTCCCGCACCGGGCGACCCCCGTTTCATTGCCTCCCGAGAGGAGTTACTTCCACGTCTTG
>JAGQPR010000784.1 GCA_020426625.1 Planctomycetales bacterium | reverse complement strand
AAGGCCAGAACTCTTGCTTCGGACCCTGCCCACACTCCGAGCTGTTCAGAAATCGTGCGAACTTGAGTTCCGATTGAATTGTTCGCAGAAACTGTTGACAGGGTTGCAGCCGCCATCAGTCTCACTTGTTGGAGCGAACTGAGGTACCCAGGCCCAGGAGGCATGCGGGCAAGTCCATGGAGCATGCCGAGTAACTCGATCATTTTTGGTAGCCAAAGCTCCATGGAACTATTGTTCGCTAGCGCATTGCCCCACGTCGTTGGCTCTATGGCAAGGGTCGCGAGCTGCTGTAGTAGCGCAGGCACCTCATCTCCGCGACTTTCTCCCACTAGCAATCGAGTTTTGCTCTCCAGCGCAGCAAGCCAATTGAACAGGCTCTCTTTACGTGTCCCGCCTGTTAACCGTGCCAAGAACGACAGCGCGTCCCCGCCATGTTCTCGAAAGTTAGCCGCAACACGGGCCTGAATTTGAAGTGGTGGTAGCGCAATCGGCAGACTATCGATGATGTTGCGTGATAGATGTTGAATTGCCGTACCGCGTGATTGCGCGGCCAGCCAGTTTTGGCAGGCAGGACTGGCCAAGTACGCCAGTAGAAAGCCCGCGTCCAACCTTTCCTGATCGGAACGTAGGACATACAGCCCATTTGCTGCAATCGATCCAACCACTCCGTTGCGCACGAGAGCTGCCTTGCCAATGGTGCCCGACTTTGACACTAGTACATCGCCCGGCAGCAACGCCCAGCGACGCTCCTCGGCGGTCAACTCCGACCTCAGCCATTTAGTTACACGGGCCACCTTTCCTTGACTCAGATCCTTAGTACGCACATATCCCACGGCCCGTTCGGAAGGCGGCTCATCCAGTAAGTCAGAAGGTTTGACTAACCGCCCAGCAAACACTCTGGTCGCAGATGAAAGAGCTGCAACAGAGCCCGTGTCCCCCAGGGCCGCTTTTAGGCTGTACAGAAGTTCATCCAGTCCACCCTTTTCTCTACGCCGGGGAGTTAGGTCCCAATCCGCAGCCTCAAGCTCGTTGATACTAAGCTCCCAGGAAAAGCGACTGATTAGACCCCGGTCAGGAGTAGCTTCCTCATGACCTTTGGTTGGTTTGACGAGCTCGGGGCGGCGAAGCTCGACCGCGAGTTGTTCGGCGATCTCAGGTCTAATCACTGACCCTTTCCTACCAGCCCGCGTCTCAAACAGGGGGCTTGCATCGGCCATTCGGACTCTACTTGCACCTCCTTCCTTGTTCAGAACAAGCAGGCTGCCCTTGACGCCTGTGTAGGGCGCGAATGACCCGGAAGGCAGACCAATTACGGCCTCCACCTGCCCTCTCTCCACAAGGTGGCGGCGCAACTCCCGCACTGCTCCGCCACGAAACAGGAAGCCCTCAGGCACGGCAATCACTGCACGTCCCTGGAGCTTGAGCTGTGACATTGCGTGTTGGATGAACAGCCCTGTGCTGTCGCTGGTTGCAATTGCGAAATGCTGGAATCGCCACGCCTCCCGATTGATTTTGAAGCCTATGGGTGGATTGGCCAGCACCAGATCGAAGCCCTGCTGGTTGGGGTTGCTCAACGCCCCACGCTCCAGGCTGTTGCCGTGTTCTAGGCGGGGCGTTTCGATACCTGCCAGTAGCATACGTACAAGACCAATCAGGTAAGCATTGGGATCAATCTCGATGCCAGCGACATCCAATAGCGAACTAGTGCGGTGCAGTTCATTGGGGCTGCGCTCAGCCATCTGCCAAGCTGCGACCAATAAATTGCCTGAACCAAAGCATGGGTCGTACACTCGCTCACCAGGTTGAGGGTTTGCCAGTGCAGCTATGAGGTGGGCGATGTTCACCGGTGTGGCGAACTGGCCATCGTTGGGATCGCCGGTTTCGGCGATAACCTGATCGAATACGTTCAGCAGCTCACGGCGCTCGCTCGGAGTTTCGAACGGGAGGTCAGCCATCGAATGCATGAATTCATGGAGATGAGCGAAGTTCACCTTCAACAGGCGATTCATTGGCTCTATTAGCGCACGCAGATAGGTAGCTACCGGGTTCGCTGCACTGACGCGCAGATCTTCCAAGTGGTGAACTAG
>JAGQPR010000783.1 GCA_020426625.1 Planctomycetales bacterium | reverse complement strand
GCGTGCGGTTGTCTACACTATTGCTCGGCAGTGCAGGAACCGCAGGCTATCGCCAGGCGGCTGATGGGTGGTGGTAGCGTGCGGTTGTCTACACTATTGCTCGGCAGTGCAGGAACCGCAGGCTATCGCCAGGCGGCTGATGGGTGGTGGTAGCGTGCGGTTGTCTACACTATTGCTCGGCAGTGCAGGAACCGCAGGCTATCGCCAGGCGGCTGATGGGTGGTGGTAGGTTTCTGTTCGCGGAGCAAGCGGTTTATGAGTGCGCGGCGCATTACATTCCCAAGCGACGAATGTATTGCGTCAGCCCGGCAATCTGTTGCTCAGTCAGCTTGGTAGCAAAAGCTGGCATTTCTTCGCTTAGCTTGGCAGAAAGTCCGCCGTCGCGGATGACCTTTTGGATGTGTTCGTCCGAGACACTGGATTGCCACTCTTTATGCTGCAGATTTCGCGGTCGCGTTTTAAGCGTCTGCGCAATGTGACCGTTTCCGGTTCCGTCCCCATGGCATCCAGAGCAATGCAATCGGTACAGATCGGTCGTGGAAATGTTGGCATGCTTCTGCTGGTTGCAGCCAGGGGCAAGTAGCAAGGCACAAGCCAAGCCGCAAATAAATAGATTGTTTTGTTGTGTCACGAGGCAAGTTTGCCTATAAATTTCACAAAAAAACGCTGGTGATTCGAAGGCGAACCACCAGCGTAAGTTAAGCGTCGTAAACAGGTTTGCAATTACTGAGGCAATTGAGCAGCTTCACCGCCAGCCGAGGTACCCAAGGCACCCCAAACACCGTAGGGCGATGGCCCGGAAGTTGGCACTGGCAGCGCCAGGTTGCCGGTGTCGATGTTCGAGCTGATGAAGTGTACTGAACCATCGACTAGCGAAGCATTAACACCACCGGTGTGGTAGCTGTTCGCTGAGTAGATGCCTTCTTGCCATTCGCCGCGCTCGTTAGCACATGACGGCGAGTTTGGTGGAAGGATGGTACAGAAACCGCTGTTCATCGTGAAGCCAGAAGCCCACGATTCGCCATGCCTGTGGTGAGACGAAGGCAATGGTCCAACGATGGTGCCGTTGGGTCCCTTTGTTTGAGCACAAGCGATTGGTCCAGCGCGCATGGTAGCACTAGGCATGATCGTGTAGTGACCGTGCAGGATGCCCTGGCCATTGAAGACGGTGATTTCGCTGAAACAGAGTGTGTTACTTGTTCCATCGGAAACTTGACCAATCGTCTTACCAGCACCTGGTCCACCCGTACGAAGTCCGGGCTCCGTCCAAACGATCGAGAACATTCCGCGAGCATAACGGCTGCCCCATTCACCATTGTGGCCACCGTCGGTACCTAGGGTCGAATCACCCCAATTGGTAGCATAGCCAATCGGAGCTTGGTCATTACTCCAACCATTGGTTTGTCCGCCTGGATCAGAAGGACAAACGAAGCCAGGAACTCTCTGCTTGTAAGCAGAATAAGGTCTCAGTGAGTGAGGACCAAAGGAACGATTCTGTGTCATGCCACCTTCGGCTTGACCAGCAGAAATCTGATTGTACAAGGGCTGCTGCTCAATAAAGGGCAACATCTGCAACCAAGCACTGTGGTGACCACGAGAGCTTTCCCAGCTACCATCCCAGTTCGCTGGCTGAACGATTGGACCGTTCATCGCGCTGGGGAACCTGCCATATGCACTTTCGTAATTCAATGAGGCAAGAGTCAGCTGCTTCAAGTTGTTCGTGCACTGCATTCGGCGAGCCGCTTCACGCGCTGCTTGCACAGCCGGGAGCAACAAACCTACCAGGATACCAATGATGGCAATCACCACCAAAAGTTCGACAAGCGTGAAGGCGTAGGAACGTTTCTTACGCAACCTCAACAATTTTGCCATAGACAAACTCCTTCCCAAAAGGAACAAACAGAATGGAACGCCGGTAATCAAACTAACATTCTGTTAAGACAATTGCAACCGATTTTCCCCTTAAAAGAAGATAATGCGGTCCATTGCTACAGCCATATGCCACGCCATCATCCCCCCCTGAGGTGGCGAGGCACGGTCGCGAAGTTGAAGAAATAGGCCGAACAATAACGGTTGAAAACCAAGCTCCGACC
>JAGQPR010000782.1 GCA_020426625.1 Planctomycetales bacterium | reverse complement strand
CAAGGTTAGGCGGTGGCTCAACGAGTAGGTCAAGTCCTCTGACATTACTCCACCAAGTATATCCCCATTTTTGAAATACATCCGAGTATTGGCTAAATGTGAGGCCGGGAATTGCCAGCATTCTGAAAATCAAAAAGTCCTGAAGCAAATACGATCTTAAGCCAACAAGGTGAAGGCCTAATGCCGTGCTTGCAAATGCCGATAACGCGGCGAGAATCACAAAGCTGGACGACCAGATTGCCCCTCGCCACCGCATCGCGAGGTGCAACGCAACCATCGCCGGAGGAAGCAACAAAACCGTTTTCTGCGCGTTGATCATGTAAATCAACAAGCAGCCTGCCAAGCCCATCAGTAACAAGAAGCGGTTCTTCCTCAGAAGGCCCAGTGCGAACAAGGCCGGGCTGAGTACGTTGGCAAAGTAAGTCTGCAAATAGCCTGAGGCCAATGATGTACTTGCACCAAGTTCGCGCTGGGCGTACATCTGGTCGAGGCCAACAAACCGCATGGTCGATGAATACTGAATCACAAGCCAGACGCAACCCACCCCCCAGAAGAGGAGCAGGGGTGCGATTCTCACCGTTCGGTTGGAGGCGGAAGACCTTCCCAGTCTGGAAGCAAACGAGATGAATCCCATCCCTAGAGCCAAAGCAACCAGTTCAAGCCCGTAACGTTCAAGGCTTGCAGCGCTTAGGCCTAGTGTGATTACTACAGTGGGAACGTAAACGATGCCGAATAACAGATTTACGACCAGCGCGCTTGGTCGAGTCCACTGCAAAGGCATGAAGGCGGCGATGGATGCAACCAATACGAATCCCGTCGCTGCTCGCGCGAGGGACAGCGGCTCATAAATGAAGCCGTAATAATCCCAAACATCATTCAAATAGGTGGCATGCAATGCCCACAGCAAGACGGCATAAATGATCGCAGCCGCTATCAGGGCCGCTCTCGATTGGGACAGGCTTGTTCGAGCTCCAGCAGCAGGCATTTCATCACTTTCAGTTTGAAGTCGAAGCTACCAGGGCCGCTACGATTTGCTGTTGACTATGTGCATCCAGGTATGGGTGCATCGGCAGGCTTAACACACGATCACTGACGCGATCTCCGATCGGCAGGATGCACTCTTGCTGTGCCAATGCGGGCTGACGGTTTAAGGGGATAGGGTAATGGACCACCGTTGGTATTCCCAGTTCAGTCATCCGTTTCTGAACCGCATCTCGCCTATCCACCTGGATGGTGTACTGCGCGTAGACACTGCTACCGTGTTCGATCTTGGCAGGCGGAAATAATCCTGAGTCTGCGAGTAGGCGACTGTAGCGGTTTGCTACCTCTTCGCGCTCCGCAAGCTCGGCCTCAAAAACTTCCATTTTCGCCAAAAGAATCGCTGCCTGTATCGTATCCAGACGACTATTTACGCCAATCCGAACATGGTGATAACGGCGATCTTGTCCATGCCGAGCGATCTGTCGGATGACCTTCGCCAGATCAGGATCACTGGTGAATATGGCGCCGCCATCGCCGTAACAACCCAATGGTTTGCTCGGGAAGAAGCTGGTACAGGCAATCTTTGAAAGTGCGCACGACCGACGCCCTTTGTATGTGGCCCCGAAACTCTGGGCGGCGTCCTCAATAACATGCAGGCCATGATGCTGGGCGAGCGCATTGATCGAGTCGAAGTCTGCGCACTGACCGTAAAGTGAAACAGGAATGATCGCCCTGGTGCTGGGAGTGATTGCAGCCTCAATCAGACGGGGATCGATCAAGTAAGTTTCAGGGTCGATGTCTACGAAAACCGGCTTCGCGCCCAGCAACGCCACGGTCTCCGCGGTTGCTATGTAGCTAAAGCCTGGCGTAATCACCTCATCACCGACGCCAACGCCAAGTGCCATCAGGGCTATTTGCAAAGCATCAGTGCCGTTAGCAACACTGATGCAATAGGTCGTACCCGCGAACGAAGAAAGCTTGGACTCGAGTTCGGAAACTTCTGGGCCCAGGATGTATTGGCCGTGTTTCAAAACGTCGGCGATACGGCGGTCGACTTCAGTCTTGATTCGGGCCTGCTGGGCAGCAAGGTCAATAAATTGCATATGGCTTTCC
>JAGQPR010000781.1 GCA_020426625.1 Planctomycetales bacterium | reverse complement strand
AACGAAGCATCTCGCTTCCAAAGTAGGGATTGCTCAACTGCTCTTCCAATTGCAGCCAGTCCCCCTCACCCAACGCCGTTAAGCATTTTTTCTCGTTGTTTTTTCAAATTGGCCTTGCAAGGAGAGTGTGAGAAATGAAATAAGCCAGGCTCCCCCCAAATTCCGTCGACGACGTCGTCAACAAAAAAGGAGCCTGGCTATGAATCGTGGTGGCAAGGATGCCGCGTCGAACGATGCGTGTCGCAAGACGCACGGACAACAACTCGCTGTAGCTGTCAAATGGATTGCTCTGCCGACATTATTCACGGACATCGAGGTCCATGGCAATACGAAATGGCAGGTAATTCATTTGGTGCAAGTGGCGGTGCTGTGGGTGTGGAGCAGCCAACGCAAGATGGTGGAGGCCGCTGCAGAAGCGATCGCGGATGCGAAAGAGCTATTCCAGGTGGAGCACATCAACTCTTACCAAACCCTCCTGAATGGACTGAAGCGATACTCGGACACAATTCTAGCGGCTTTATGTCCGCGACTGCGTCAGCTGATGCATCAGGTTGACGAGAGCGGATTTCGCGTGGGCCTCTGGTTGGCGTTAGCAGTTGATGGATCACGAATCAGCACCTGCCGGACACTGCCTAACGAAAAACGGTTTTGCAAACCGAAGAGCTGCTTTACCAAGAAGAAAAGGAGAAAGGCCAAAAAGCGTGGTAGAACAGCGACCAAACGCAAGCCTGTCACCAAGAAAACACACTACAATCCCCAACCGGTGGGACCTCAGGTGTGGTTAACCCTGTTGTGGCATGTGGGGCTACAAATGCCTTGGGCGTGGAAGATCGGACCGAGCTACAGCAGCGAGCGTCACCATTTCCAGGAACTGCTGAACTCGCTCGAATTTCCCGAATATACGCTGATTTGCGGCGATGCAGGATTTGTCGGATACGATTTCTGGAAAGCTATCGAAGAAGCTGACCTTCGTTTTCTGATTCGCGTTGGCAGCAATTGCTCGTTCCTCAAAAAGCTCGGACGTGTCCGTGAGCGAGAGGGGATCGTCTACTGTTGGCCCAAGGAAAAGCAAAAGTGTAAACAGCCACCGCTGATGTTGCGGCTGATGCGATTTCACGATGGCAAGAGTGAGATCTATCTGGTCACCAACGAACTTTGCCAACGACGCCTCAGCGATTCGCAGTGCCAAACGATCTACCGCAAACGCTGGGGAGTGGAGCTTCAATTTCGCGCGTTGAAACAAACGTACAATCGTTCCAAATTACTTGGACGCACTCCCGATGTCGTTGAGCAAGAACTGACCTGGTCGCTTGTCGGACTGTGGATGATGCAGTTAATCGCGCGCCGCGACCAAGTCGACGTGATTGAACCAGGCACACAGACGAGTATCGCCCTGGTACTGGCGATCATTCAACGCATCTTACGCCGACCGAACACAACTTCGCCCCGAGGTGAGTCATTTCGCAATCAAATGTCGCAAGCCGTAACTGACAACTATCAACGCCTCGGGCGCAAGAAGAGTCGAAACTACCCACGCCACAAAGAGCAACCGAGGTCCAGCCCACCCATTGTCACGCAAGCAACTGCAGCACAGAAACGGCTCGACAAAAAAATAGCGACCGGGGAGCTGTTGCGTGCCGCATAAAAATGCTTAACGGCGTTGGATGAGGGGGGCATTGTCCGCCTCAGTTGAGACGCGGTCAGCGCTTGCACACGATAGCATCTCACGGAGACACAAAGGCACGGAGCGGAGACGGACGAGATAATTCCTCTCCGTGGTCTCCGAGGCTCCGTGAGAGAAAAGAACTTAGCAGTTCGAAAGATCTCAGGCAGGCGGAAATAAACAACGGCTCCTCCACAGACTGTGGGTGGATTTCAGACTGTTGTGGGCGCTGCGCCCCGAGGTTTATCGCTTTGTGCCAGAAACAAGGGGGCAAAGAAGGGAGTGAATTGCAAATTGCAAAATGAACATTGCAAATTGTAAATTGGGGGAGATGCAAAAGGCCGAGCCGTGCGGATGACGATTAAGTCATTCTTCAATAGCCAATTTGCAATGTTCAATTTGCAATGTTCAATAAAAATATATTTCCGCCTG
>JAGQPR010000780.1 GCA_020426625.1 Planctomycetales bacterium | reverse complement strand
AAACGACGTAACTTTCGGTGGGAGGGTGAGTTGCCATGAAGCGAGAAGTGTCGGAAAATGCTGATTTTACCCAATCTCCTAGAAGATATCTGGCTCTCTCTGCGGCGATCGTCCCTCCAGGAAGTCAAAATCGCAGCCGTCGTGGGCTTGGGTCACGTGTTTGGCAAACATCGCTTGATACCCGCGCTGCCATTTTTCTTCGGGCGCTTTCCAACTTGATTGGCGGCGTTGAATCTCCTCTGCAGGAACATTCCATGTGATGCTTCTGGCAGCGACATCCAGCTGAATTTCATCGCCGGTTTGAACCAATGCCAGTGGTCCACCTAGGTGAGATTCGGGCGAAACATGTAGCACGCAGGTGCCGTAGCTGGTACCACTCATGCGGGCGTCGGAAATACGAACCATATCGCGAACGCCTTCTTTCAGCAGCTTCTTTGGGATGGGAAGCATACCCCATTCAGGAAACCCTGGAGCGCCAAGTGGCCCCGCACTGCGCAGTATGAGAACTGAATCCTTGGTAACCGGCAGGTTGGGATCGTCAATTCTGGCTTTCATGTCGGGATAGTTGTCAAACACTAAGGCAGTTCCGGTGTGCTTTAGCAAGCGTGGGTCTGCAGCAACGGTCTTTATGACGCAGCCGTCCGGCGCCAGATTGCCCCGCAATACACAAGTCCCACCAGTCGGCGACAATGGCTTGTCGCGAGGGCGAATAACCTCGTTGTCGATAACTTCCGTACCTGCGATCTGCTGTCCCAGAGATGTCCCACTGACAGTCTGGCAATCCACATGAAGTAGATCCCGCAACCTTTCCAACAAGGCGGCCAGTCCCCCAGCATTGTAGAAGTCCTCCATTAAGAAACGCCCGCTAGGACGAATGTCCCCGAGCACAGGCACCTGTTGCGAGAGTTCGTCAAAGCGATCCAGCGTCAGTGGCACGCCTGCGCGACGAGCCATCGCTAGTATGTGAACGATTCCATTGGTTGATCCACCGATCGTCAACAAAGCTGCGATGGCATTGTCAACCGACTGTTTGTTGACAATGTCCGACGGCCGAAGTTGTTCCCAAGCCAATTCGACCGACCTGCGGCCCGTTGCCACCGCCAGACGACTGTGTTCTGCCACCACTGCGGGAATGCAGGCGGCGCCGGGCATAGTCATCCCCATAGCCTCGGCGATGCAAGCCATGGTAGACGCAGTTCCCATAGTCATGCATGTTCCGGCCGATCGACCGATGCAGTTTTCAATATCGTTCCAATCGCCATCGCACAGATTACCAGCACAACGCTCGGCCCAGTATTTCCAGACGTCGGAGCCGCTTCCAAGAGTTTCATTCTTCCATCGCGCCTTGAGCATCGGTCCAGCGGGCATGAATACAGCTGGCACGTCAGCGGAAATAGCGCCCATTAGCAGGCCTGGCACAGTCTTGTCACAGCCCCCCATCAACACGGCAGCGTCGATCGGGTGGCAGCGAAGTACTTCTTCCGTTTCCATCGCCAGCATATTGCGATAGAGCATCGTCGACGGCTTCATGAGCATTTCACCAAGACTCATGACCGGTACTTCGACCGGAAACCCGCCTGCCTGCAAGATGCCTCGTTTTACGTCAGCTGCCCGCTCACGGAAATGCGAATGACAAGTGTTCAGGTCGCTCCAAGTGTTCAAAATGGCGACGATTGGCTTATTCCGAAAATCGGTATCGTCCAGCCCCATTTGTTTCATTCGAGAACGGTGACCGAACGAGCGTAGGTCATCGGGCGAAAACCACCTTGAGCTTCGCAGTGTTGATGGATCTCGATTTTCCAATGGCATGGTTCCTGTATTAACGTAGATGCTCTTTAATGGGGCTTTCCGACGCCTCAAGACTCAAGCGACGAGTCTGAATCGCTAGTATACAAGGCTTAGCTAGATGAGTGTTCTGCTGATCGCCGGTTGTGGTATCGCCATAGTTTTGCTGTCGATTCTCGTCTTCAAACTGCACCCATTGATGGGCCTGTTACTTGGTAGTTTGTTTCTTTTGACCGCGACGCCGGAGCAAATAAAACTGTCCAACCAATTACAGGACGGCTCAAGTACGATTGTCGCAACGGACGAGTCCGACT
>JAGQPR010000077.1 GCA_020426625.1 Planctomycetales bacterium | reverse complement strand
TGTCTACCTCATGAAGGACAACGCTGGCCGGGTAATCTATGTTGGAAAGGCAAAGAATCTGCGAAGTCGCGCGGGAAGCTATTTCTTGAAAGCGGCTCAAACTGAACAACGCACTGCATCATGGATTCACGAGATCTGCGATATCGATTATCTGGCCTGCGAAAGCGAAGTCGACGCGCTACTTGCGGAGAGTCGTCTGATCAAAGATGTGCAGCCAAAGCACAACAAGGAGCAAAAAGACGATAAGAGCTTTCCCTACTTGATGATCACGACCCGCGAAGATTTCCCACGCGTTGAGTTAACGCGGACACCACCCAACTCAGGTGTCAAACTCTATGGCCCCTTTGCCAGCGCAGGATCGCTACGTGGTGCCATCCAAGTCTTGCAGCGAATCTTCAAGTTTCGCACTTGCTCACTGGATATTGAAGCAGGTGACGAATCGTGGCGCTGGTTTCGCCCATGCTTGTTAGCATCCATTCAGCAATGTACAGCCCCGTGCAACATGCGAATTAGCAAGGAGGACTACCGTGCTGATATTCGTCGGCTGCAAACGTTTTTAGACGGTGGGAAATCACGCTTGCTCGGCCAATTGCGTCGAGAAATGGCGGCCGCCTCACAGGCGCTGGAATTTGAGCGAGCCGCTCGCTTGCGAGATGAGATCAAAATGTTGGAACAGCTGGACGATCGGGGCGAACTGGATAGTCATGTTCAGCCTGAGGTCTTCTATACGGACCCGAAAAAGGGCGTCAATGGGCTGCAGAAAGTCCTGAAGCTGAGCAAGTTGCCGAGAATCATCGAAGGAGTCGATATCGCGCATCTGAGCGGTAACGAAACCGTAGCAAGCCTGGTGCAATTCATTGATGGCCTTCCCTTCAAGCCTGGCTACCGGCGGTACCGTATTAAAGATGTGAAGGGGATCGACGATTTTCGCAGCATCCATGAGGTAGTCTCGCGGCGCTACCGTCGCTTGATTGACCGCCAGGAGGCGTTCCCGGACCTGTTGCTGATCGACGGTGGCAAAGGCCAGCTTAATGCTGCTTTGGCAGCCTTTCGAGATCAGCAAATCACGCCTCCAGCCATTCTCTCGCTTGCCAAACGAGACGAGGAAATCTACTTGCCCGAGCAGGACGCTCCGCTCCGCCTTAGCAGGCATGCTTTCGCGCTGAGGCTGCTGCAGTATATTCGCGATGAGGCGCATCGATTTGCGCAGCACTACCATCACATTCTGCGCAGCAAGAATCAGCTGGACAAGTAGATTCACCAAACGTTATCAGGCTTTCTGTGTCTGCAACTAAATGCAAACTGAATTCCAGACCGCCATCCTCAACACACTGCTGATTTGTGGTTGCTGCATTGGAATGGCCGTGCCCACAGGCTTGTTTCTTTCGTTCGTGCTAGTGCGCACAAATATTCGGTTTCGGCGAGCCATGTTTGTCGCGTTGTGCAGCCAATTGGCGGTACCTTTGTATGTTTTTGCCGCTGGCTGGAGTGCGGCCATCGGTACTCAAGGTTGGATGCGGGGTTGGTTGCCAGAACTCTTTCCTGCCGCTTCGTCCATTGGCAACTTTTTATCAGTCGCTGCCATCCACGCGTTGGCTGCCATTCCTTGGGTATGCATCATCAACGCCTTGGGTTTGATTTGGACAGATCGCAACCAGGAGGAAGTTGCTACGATCGAGGGTGGGTACTCGCAGCTGTTAAGACGTTCGTTGCTGCCAAGGATGCGGTATTGGATCGGTGCCAGTTGTCTATGGTGCGCAATTCCCGTGCTGACTGAAATGGTCGTCACGAATCTATATCAAGTTCCCAGCGTTGCCGAACAAATCTATCTGGATGCAAGTCGCGGATCGATCAGTCCACAGACCTATTTGTTCGCAGTGTTGACTTGCATACTGCCAATCATTGTCGCCGGATGGCTATTGAATCTTCGCGCCCCGCCATGGAGACATGTTGTCAACCGCGCGGCTCACTACTCGCCTCACGAACTGAATCTTACGACTTGGCGGTTACCGCTGACACTCGCGACTCTGGCAATCGTAGTTGTGCTGACTGTCATTCCCATACTTAGCTTAATTGCCAAGGCGGGGTGGAAGCCGTACGTCGATAGTCTAGGGCAGACAAGTTATGGATGGAGTTTTAGGCGGTTCTTTACGACTGCCAAGGAATCGGTGTTTCTATTTGGAGAAGAATTCTATTGGAGTTCACTGCTAGCCTTCATGTCGTCGATCATAGCATTTGCAATTGCCAGCGGATTGATTGCTGCCTGCATTTCCCGAAACCGCACTGCCATCGTCGCGTTCAGCATGTTGTTGTTGGTCGCCGTACCGGGCCCTTTAGCTGGCATGCTGGTGATCGACCTGATGAATCGCGATAGCCCGCAGTTGCTTGGCCTGCTCTACGACACAACTCTAGCTGCGCCGATACTTGCCCAGCAATTTCGACTGCTCCCACTGGCTTGGACACTGCTCGTTACGGTACGAGCCACGATCGATCAAAGTACCTGGGAGCAAATTCAGATCGATGGCATGTCACGTTGGCAAGCCTTGAGGCTAATTATACTTCCGCATGCCGCGACAAGGTTGTTTGTCGCCTGGCTACTAGTTTTCGTATATAGTCTCGGTGAATTGAGCTGCAGTATCCTGGTCCTTCCGCCAGGTGTTACCACCGTCTCGATGCGTCTCTTTGAAATGTTGCATTTCGGCATGCGGCATCAAGATTCGGGGCTCAGCGGCATTCTTTTGCTCTACGGCTGGTTGGTCTCACTGGCCATTTGGAAAACTCTCAGAGATCGATAGGTTCCTTGCTCCTTCAATTGAACAATCGCGACCAGTTCCGAGCCAAGCCCCATCGCGACGATCGGCTCGCGACCTGCCGCGACTCCTGCTGCGCGCTCAAACTCTGAATCGGTGAACTTCAGCGGGATGCCATTCCTAATCCTCTGGGCCTGTTCGCTGCCGAGGGTAACCCTCGGCAAATGACTAACAAGCTCGGCAGCCGGTTGCAGGGCAGCCGCAATGTCGACTTGATTACTCAATTCTTCTAAATCATGGCATTGCTTGACAGTAAACGGGCCGATGGCAGTTCGCTCTAAATGGGTCATCACCGCTGCCGAACGAACTCCCATGGCGATGTCATTTCCGAGGGAGCGTATGTATGTTCCCGATCCGCATCGAATTCTCAATTCCAAGCGAGGATAACGATAGTCAATTAGGTCAATACTATGGATGTTAACAACCCGACTTTGGATTTCAAAAGTCTCGCCTTGCCGAGCCAGTTGATATGCCCGCTTACCATCGACATGGACCGCCGAGTACTTGGGCGGAGTTTGGTTGATGGCGCCAATCCAATTGAGCATCTCCGCCTCTAGTTCTTCACGAGAAGGCATAGTTGGCGAGGGGATCAGGCGCACTTCACTGTCGGCATCCAGTGTGTCACTCTCGGCATCCAACTGGAATTCTGCGCAATACTCCTTAGGCTGACCATGTGAAAACTCGACCAACCGCGTGGCTTGGCCGATTGCCAGCAGCAGCACACCGGTGGCTGATGGGTCGAGTGTTCCCGTATGGCCGACTTTGACTGGACGGATGAGTCGCTGAATGCGATTCACAACGTCACGGCTAGTAAGTCCACAGGGTTTGTTAACTGCAAGTACGCCGAACATGTCCGCGCAAATGGCTCTCAAGTGATTGGTTCTGGTCGGAATTAGGATGCTAGGCTTCGGGCGATTCGACGTACTTCAATTGCACAGCCACACCCGGAATTGCATCTCGAACACCTTGGGCGCCTTGTTCGGTTACGGCCGTCCGGGTCACCTTCAAATCCTTGAGAGACTTTATCCCGTACAAATGCAGTAACCCTTGATCAGTGATACCAGTGGACCCGAGGTGCATGAATGTGCATTTCTTCATGGAGGCCAGTGCGGGCATTCCGCTATCCGAAAGCCGGGTGTTGTCTAAATTCAGCCATTCCATGTTGGTTAAAGCTGAAAGGTGGGCGACTCCTTCATCGGTGATTGCGTTTCGCCAAAGATTGAGGCGTTTCAACGAAGTCATTTTGCCGATACTGGCCATGACTTCGTCACTCAGCTTGCTACATTCGCTCAAGTCCAGCTCTTCCAAAGGCAAGGTTTCCAACAGACCGATACCAGCATCGCTGACACCTGTCCCAGCTAATCGCAGCTTTCGCAGACTCTTCATTTTGGCAATGTCTTGGAGAGCCAGATCTTCAACTAGCGTTTGCGCGAGGTAAAGCTCCTGCAGTTCTTCCGGTGCGGCCAGTTTGGCCAATCCAACTTCGCTTATCCACAAACCATCTACGGCAAGCAATACCAGTTGGTCGCACTTGCCCAAACCAGCCAGTCCATCATCGTCGACTGTCGTTGCCCCGGTTTTCCCGTTAAGACGCAACGATCTCAGCCTGGGATTTTGGGAACAAACCAGAATCAATTGCTGATTATTGACCGAACAGTCGCGCAAGTCCAAATGCTGAAGTTTGGTCAGTTTTGCCAACTGCTGCCAACCAGCATCACTTGCCGTACATTGAGGCATTGTAAGTTTGGTCAACTCGGACAAAGACGCCAAGCTTGTCAGCAGTTCATCATCCATATCCGTGGCCCGGAGATCGGCAGCGATTACCCGGTTTTCCTTTGAACGCTGCAACACCGCGCCAGCGGACTCCAGCACAAGTGCTACGGCATCATCCACAGCGGACATTTCAACTTGTCCATTTTCTGCGGATGGAACATCCAATACTTCGGCGCTATCCACAGCCTTCTTTCCGGAGCAACCGCAGCTGAAAATCGTCAATACGAACCAGGAACACAAAGCGATTTGCCAAGCTGCTTGGGTGCACCATTGAATTAAATTGGAAGCCATCTTTTGAAACATCTCCGTCACTCGTGCGACGATTTGTGTGAATTAGTTGATCTGGGTTTCTTGCAGGATTGGTACGGTGGGTTGCTGGGAATTGTCTGTTGGTTCAGCGTTGAATTCTAACGCATTCTTTCGACTAGTAAGAGGACTGGGTACCGGTTGCCCGCAACACTCGGTACATTATCTCGCTAAGATCGTGTAGGGCGGGAATCTCGCTCGCTATTTCAGGCAGACCAAGCATCCACGCAGAATGTTTTCCGCATAATTAGCTGCTTTGGCGTTAGCCCCGCCGGTTGTTCAGGTATCAGAAAACTTGTGCGCTGGTGCCTATTCCTGCTTATTTTATTTTTTACGGGAGTTCGAAAAATGACAAAGACGTTGAATGTTGCCATGATCGGGCTTGGGTTTGGCGCTGAATTCATACCGATTTACCAAAGTCACCCGGGCACCAACGTCTTGGCCGTCTGTCGCCGCGATAGCGCAGCACTTGAAAAAACCGGCAACGAGTTTGGAATTGAACGCCGTTACCAACAGTATGATGACGTTTTATCTGATCCGGATGTTGATTTCGTGCACATCAACAGTCCGATCAACGACCATGCCTGGATGTCACTAAAAGCCCTGGACGCTGGCAAGCATGTGATGTGTACGGTTCCGATGGCGACGACCATCGACGAATGTCGCCAGATCGTGGAGAAAGTTCAAGAAACCGGTCTGAAGTACATGATGGCGGAGACGGTTGTTTATAGCCGCGAGTTTTTGTTCATCAAACAGATGTACGAAAATGGCGAACTTGGCAAGATTCAACATCTGGCCGCTTCGCACCCGCAGGATATGGACGGCTGGCCCGAGTATTGGCAGAAGATGATCCCCATGCACTACGCAACTCACGTCGTCAGCCCCTGCCTGGGAATCGTCAATGGGCTGGCTGAGTATGTTAGTTGCTTTGGGAGCGGAACCGTTCGCGATGATATCGCTGCCAAGTCGGGAAATAAGTTCGCCGTCGAGTCTTGCCACATTAAGATCAAGGATAGTGATCTTACGGCTCATATCTGGCGATTCCTGTATGATGTGGCTCGTCAGTATCGCGAGAGTTTTGACGTCTATGGCACCAAGCGAAGTTTCGAATGGACTTTGATTGAAAACGAACCTCACGTGCTACATACGGCGAAAAAACCCGAACCTGAAATCGCTGAAAAAATCGAGGTTCCGGACTTTGCACATCTGCTTCCACCGGAGATTCAAAAATACACCCTGCCTCAAGAAATTCATGATTCCGAGCATTTGTCTTTTGTCCAAGGAGGCGGCCATGGTGGTTCGCACCCGCACTTGGTTAACGAATTTGTGAACGCCCTAGTCGAAAATCGCGATCCTCGACCAAACGCCGTGACGAGTGCCAACTGGACCTGCGTCGGAATTTGTGCGCATGAGTCGGCGTTAAAGGGCGGCCAAATTGTCCAATTGCCGGAATTTACCCAGCGCCCGATGAACAGTTAACGTACAACATGCCACTGGGGTGGAACCGCCAGGCGTTACTGGCGGTTATTGTAATGCAACTACACGCTGTCGGAAAAAATCATGCTTGCATGAGACGGTGGGCGGTATAAAATGCAGGGTGATCGGCACGGACGAAAAATCTTTTCGTTTCCTCAAACAAAGGGACGCACTATGGCAAACACCAACCGACGTGAATGGTTGAAGGCCGCGTCTGCAGCCTCGGCTGGATTGCTCTCCGCAACGACCTTAAGCGGTTTTTCCAATTCAGCAGCAGCAGATCAAACGAGTTCTGACAGCTTGCCTATGCAGTTGTATAAGAGTCTCACTGACCTGCAAAGGCAAAAGGTATGCCTACCCATCGATCACCCCAAACGCCAGTACGTGAGCAATTGGTGGTACATCCATCCCGACTATAGGATTCCAAACACGTTCACAGCCGACCAGCAGCAGTTGATCAAGCAGATCTTCGATTCAATGCATAGCGAAGCACATCAAGATGCCGTCAACAAGCAGGTATTGATCGATCAGTATGGTGAGGAAAAGAATGCTCCGGCGGCCGCCTTTTTTGGAACTCCAGAAGATGCGAATTTCGAATTTCTCTTCACTGGGCACCACGTAACGCGCCGCTGCAACGCGCATACAGATAAAGGGTCCGGCTTCGGTGGAGCGCCAATTTTCTACGGACATTATCCCCATGCCGTCGCAGAAATGCGCGACAACTTTCGAGAAGCCAAGGATCATCCAGGCAACCCATACTGGTACCAGGGCAAACTGTTCAACAAGTTTGTGAAAGCGCTGGACAGTAATCAACAAGCCAAAGGCTTGGTTGTTGAAGAGCCCAGGAGCGAAAGCCCCGAGGCGGTAGTGACCAAGAACTTTGTTCCTCGCGGACTCAGTTGCAATGACCTAAGCGGGGATCAGCAAAAGCTGTTGATTGAAACCATGCGTGGGATGCTGTCCATGTTTCGTGAGGGAGATGTCAACGCCACCATAGCATCGATTGAAAATTCGAAAATCGTCGACTCCCTTCACATTTCATGGTTTACCGGAAAATACGATATCGGGTCCGATCAAGTCTGGGACACTTGGCAAATCGAAGGCCCCGATATGGTTTGGTACTTCCGCGGCTACCCGCACATCCACTGCTACTTTCATTTGAAGAGTTGAGTTGCAGTTTCGAAGTACGCAACGTTTGGGAGGCAGTCTCTCGATGCCTCCAAGTTCAAACTAGATTTCGGATTCCGTTTCCCGAGGCCGACCAGAATCATACGACCATTCTGACCAGGACCCTGGATAGAGTTGGCCATCGGCCAGGCCAGCGAGCCGAGCTGCGAGAAGATTGTGACAAGCTGTGACGCCGGAGCCACAACTGGCCATCCAGGGCATGCTGCCATCCAGTCCGTGCTGCAGGAAACTAGCGCTCAATTCTTCTGTTGAGTAAAAATAGCCCTGCTGATTGACGTTCAATTCCCAAGGACGTGATTTCGAACCTGGAATGTGGCCCGGCCTGGCGTCTATAGGATTGGGACGACCGGCAAAGCGATCTGCCGAACGAGCGTCCAGTAGCAATGTGCCCTGCTGAATCTTGTTTGGAACGTCGTTAACATCGACAAGCCTTTCTTCTGGCCAAGGCACGGGATCAAAATCTGCAGGCGGGGCGGTTTCGGTTCCGCTTACTAACGCACCCTGCCAGGCAGCGATGCCACCTTCGAGAACAGCCGCCTCGGCCCCCAGCACATCCAGCATCCACCAAAGTCGCGCCGCGACAGCTCCGCTTCGGTCGTCGTAGACAACGACCGGCAGATTCATCCCTAGACGAGAGCGTGTCGCTGCAAAGTCTTCTGGAGTTGGCAGCGGATGGCGTCCCTGGCTTCCGGCGGGGCGCGAAAGGTCGCGGTCGACGTCAGCAAAAACCGCACCGGGAATATGACCTTCCTGATACTGTGCTCGCATTGGCCCCGTTGGGATCGACCAACGCGAGTCAACGATTCGCACACGATTACTGTTTGCGGACAGCCAATCCGCTGAAACGATAGGACGAGAAAATGTACTCATGCTAAATTCAGGCTAAGGGATACGGAAATCAAACTTCATTTGCGGATCTTCTTTTCGGCCTCCAAACTCCTGATAAAGCAGACTCGGTTGAATATCGTCGTTGTCTTGGTATTTATCGGAGCTGTACTCCGTGATCTCACCCTCGATGGTATGGTACATGATTTGGCAAATGGGAATGCCAAAATAGATACGAATAGGCTGGACCGCATACATTTCCAACGTCCAATATCCTTTGAATCCGACGTCGCCAAAGCCGGAGGTCGCATGCACAAACAATCCCAAACGACCAATTGAAGACCGCCCTTCGATCATTGGGACCAAGTTGTGCGTTTCAGTATGCTCTACGGTTCGCGCGAGGTAGACTTGGTTGGGACTCATCACCAAGCCGCTAGGGGGAATTTCAATTCTGCGGTGTCGATTAGCTTCTTTGAAGTCGAGCACAACTTCTTCGTAGACTAACAATTCGTTGTGCAACCTCAAGTCGTAACTGTTCGGATTCAGCTGGTTCTCGTCGAACGGTTGGATATGAATGTCGCTGCCTAATCTGCGTTTTATTTCTGCACCAGACAAAATCATGCCAGTCTCGCCTGCACGAATGGTATAACGGAACTGCTCCTGTTATACGGCATTTGCACCACCTAGTGGTTTGGGACAGCTAAAAATTAGGATTGGTCCGTAGTGGGATTCGCCAGAATTCCCCGATTGAGAGGAATTCTGGCGAATCCCACTACCCTAAACTTAGGCTGTAACAGACCACTAGCCTAGAACTGCAGTCGGACTGGGCGTCAGTCGGCCATCGCAACTTGCAATCCGCATTTGCGGGCTATATCCAATTGCTTTCCGATCTCAACGGCAAGCCTATGGACTGCTTCGACTTGCCGGAGCTTTGGTTCTTCGCTTCTCGCTGATCGCTACCGATTCAAGTTTTACGCCGTTTAGCTATATGCAATTGCGGGTTAGTCGGCATTTCACGTAGTCGAGACTCTCTGAGACCCGCAGAAAAACGCTGCGTTGCGACATCAACCTCGGAGTGGCTGACCAACGAGGTGGACAAGCAAGGAGTGTCAGTTTTTGACACTTGTCGGCGAACGCCACCGCGGCTAAACGCAACTAACCCTCATGCCGCAAGTTGCATTGCTTTCATGCAACGTGCGGACGGGAGGGACGGAGCCCAAGCGATGGGGAGGGCAATTCCCCCCTTGCCCTCCCGCTGTGTGTGCCCGTTCGCGACTCTCCCAAAGCCAAGGAGATAGTTCGTCTTGGTGGCGATTCGCGAGAAGTGTCCCAAAACTGAACGATTTCAGCTTGAACTCATTACAAGAGATGAAACCGATCGAGAGGAGCCCAGCATTTTGCTATACTCTTGAGACACATTGCTTGTGAGGCAACTGCTCTCCTTGCGGATTGCTTTGCCAGACAACGCTAGGACACGTTTGTCACAGATCGGTGTGGAGTTTGGCGGGAACTGACTTTTCTCTTCCAGGACTTGAATGACAGATATACAAGGTTCAGTAAACTGGCCGGACGATTTTTCCGGTCGCGTTAAGCTGTTTCCACTTCCGAATCTGGTTCTGTTTCCGCACGTCGTTCAACCGCTGCACATATTCGAACCACGGTACTGTGAAATGTTAGCAGATGCGTTGAACAGCGATCGGTTGATCGCCTCTGCCTTGCTGCATCCAGGTTGGGAAGCGGACGTTTTTGACTGCCCAGCGATTGAAAATACAGTTTGCATCGGCAAGGTCATTTCACACTCTCCCACAGACGACAATCGGCACAACATCTTGTTGGTGGGATTAAAGCGTGCCCGAATCGTTCGTGAAATTGAATCCGCGACGCTTTACCGCCAGGCTGAAGTTAGTCTGCTCGAAGACTATTATCCCAGCGGAGGCGATTCTCAGCGTAAAGAGATACAGGAACGTTTGCAGGAGTTGTTCTCCACCTACGTTCCAGGCGGCGTAGCGGCTCAAGAGAGTTTTAAGCAGCTTGTTGGGAAACAATTGCCCTTAGGTATTCTGACTGACACCATTACGTACGCGCTAAGCCTACCACTAACGATCAAGCAGCAGTTATTGGCGGAGCACAATGTCGAGGTGCGTAGCCGCCTGTTGATCCGCTGCCTGGAACAGAAAGTAAGCGGCAATGAGCGAAACCAATCAGAACCATTGCGAGACGAATTCCCGCCCAGATTTTCCGAGAATTGAGAGCGTATTGATATGCTGAGCCATAATACGAACTGGGCTTTAGCTGCCACATTTTGCTTGGTTTGGATTGTTATGGCGAGCCACGCCGCACCAGCCTGCGCCCTGGATGACCGCCCCAACATCGTGTTGATCTTCACCGACGATCAAGGCTGGAATGATATCAGTTGTTATGGCAGTGAGATCCCCACGCCAAACATTGATTCACTGGCAGCCGAAGGTCTCAAATTCAATCAGTTTTATGCAGCCAGTAGCATCTGTACCCCCAGTCGTTTCGGGCTGCTCACCGGTAGATACTCCATCAGGTCTCGTGACCATCTAAACTCGGCACTTATGTTTCTAGACGATGCAGACGCTCAACGAGGAATCCATCCCGGAGAAACCACCTATGTTAATCTGCTGCAAGAGTCCGGTTACCGGACCGCTCTCGTTGGCAAATGGCACCTTGGACATGGCGACAACCGATTCTGGCCAACAAACCACGGTTTTGAGTCATTCTTTGGACACACGGGTGGTTGCGTGGATTTTTTTACGCTCCATTACGGCTCGCAGCCAGATTGGTACCGTAATCACGAATTGGTCGAACCAGGATCGTACGCCACTGATGCAATCACAGACGAAGCGATTCGTTTCCTCAAAGAACAGAGTTCTGCGGATCGTCCTTTTTACTTACATCTGGCATACAATGCACCGCATTATGGCAAGGCCTCTGATGCCGTCGACGGCGCAGCGATCAACGTGATGCAACCTAAGCCCGATGATTTGGCGCGAGTGCCTGCTAGTATTGAAGACGCCAACCGACGTGCATTCGCTGCCAAGGTCATGGGCTTGGATCAATCCATTGGCCGGATTTTGGAAACGCTCCGCCAGATAGCCGTTGCTGACAATACGCTTGTGATCTTCATGACCGACCACGGCGCCGACCCAGACTACGGGGGCAGCAATCTGCCTTTGCGAGGCGGCAAAGCCACTCTTTTCGAAGGTGGCTTGCGTGTACCCTGTCTCGTGCGGTGGCCCGCTAAAATACCCGCTGGGCTGCAGACTGATGTAGTTGCCTGCGGGGTTGATTGCTTCCCAACGCTTTGCTTCGTCGCTGGCATCGATGCAACACAGTATTCTTTGGATGGTTTGAATCTGGTGCCCTTGATAACAGAAGCCGCAGCGGCGACTTCCTCCCGAGAGCTGTTTTGGCATACTGGTGCACACCAAGCATTGAACCGAAATGATTGGAGCGCACTTCGCGTGGGTAATCTAAAATTGGTACGAGCACCGAATCAGCCCGACCAACTGTTTGATCTTTCGGTGGATCCGCTGGAAAGAAAAGACCTGGCAGGCTCCTTCCCAGAGGAACTGGCGCGCCTTTCGTCGAGGCTGAACGAACTTCTTTCATCCGCTGAACCGCACTAAATATGAAACTCCTTTAATAATTGAATCTCAGGCAGAAGCGGACCTCGCCCGTTGTCAGGTCTTGACCAGCAGCAAGTACGATTTTTTTTTGGAATAGACGGTATGTTTTGGTTAGATGTCTTGTCGCGAATTGCCCACGTGTTTACCGCTATCGCGCTTGTGGGAGGTAGCATGTTCATGCTCTTCGTACTGTCACCTGTCGCAACCTTCATTGATCCGGATGCTCACAAAACGCTAATGGTTGGCGTCCAGAAACGATGGAAGAGAATTGTGCACACTGGAATCTTATTGTTGCTTGCGAGCGGATTTTACAACTTCATGCGGGCGATTCCAAACCATCGCGGCGATTCCGCTTACCATGCGTTACTCGGTGTCAAGATTCTTCTGGCACTTTTCATCTTTTTTGTTGCCTCTGCTTTGGTCGGTCGCAGTCTGCGGCTGGAGTGGATGCGCAACAAGCGATCGACGTGGTTGCGGGCGGTGGTTATTGCGGCCACCCTAATCGTGACGATCTCCGGTTATGTGAAAATCAGGCCAATTCCTGTAAAGACCGCAGAGGTTCCGTCCCAGACTTCCCCGACAGAATGAGGACTTCGATCGGGAGACGAGTTCGCTATGCAGGATTTCGATTGCAGTTCGCCTCCTTATGTGCTCGGACTGTTAGGCGGCGTCGCGGCTGGCAAGAGTTGGCTGTCTAAGTCGTTTGCGGACTGTGGCATTGAGACGATTGACGCCGACCAAATCGTCCACCGGCTGCTGCAGCAACCGTCGGTTGCGGCCGCTGTCGTCGAGCAATTTCCAGCCGCTGGCGACCCGTCTGGAGCCATTGTACGCGGCAAGCTCGCGGAAATTATTTTCCGGCAGGACAGGCCGGGCCAGGCGGCCAGACGATGGTTGGAAAATCTGTTGCACCCCTTAGTTCGCGTTGAACTACTCAACACCCTGAACTCGTTGCAGTCGCAATTGGCCCCTCCGCTGGCAGTCGTGCTCGACGTGCCACTTTTGATAGAAGCTCATCTAGACCTGTTGTGTACTGCGTTGATTTTCGTGGATACGCCCCTAGCCTTGCGGCAGGAAAGAGCGCTCAAGAGAGGCTGGACGGCAGAGCATTTTGCCTTGCGGGAAGCGTCGCAGATCTCCCTCGAACAGAAGATGCGACAAGCTACCCATATCTTTCCCGGCAATGCAACACGCGATGAAACCAGGATGTTCTGCGAAAACCTACTTCGCGAACTGGACATGTCATCGAAGCGTCTGAAATTCAACGGCAGATAAGATCTGCGGCGTGCTGGTTCACCTGTCAAGGTCATGCTGCGCGCTTGCGCAGGCCACTGGCAATAACGCCACAATATTCAGGCTGCCGGAGCGGTCTCGCGGATAGCAATCCCTAAATCGTCAAGGTATCATAAAGTTCGTAGCCGCGCCGATTACCGTGCTCCGAATAATCGGCACAATCCTTAAAAGTATCCTCGGCGCCCAACTCGCCTTGACGAATCCAGTTTGTCAGCAGAAGAGGGGCTGTCGTGGGCTCGCCGCGAGCTACAAATACTTAAACCATAGCGCTCGTTGTTTTGTTTATTGAAAGGTCAACTGCTATGCAGTCGAGATCGGTTGCCAGCAGCTTAGTCGCTGCCGCGTTTGCTCTGAGTTGTAGTTTGCCGTTGGCAATTGGCGATGACTACCCGCCTTTTGATAAAGTGATTGAAGGCTACACCCTGGTTGAGCCAGAAGGTGACGAATCTCAGTCGATGTACAAACTGTACGTCAAACCCAAAGAGGGCCAGTTGCTGATTGAGTTGCCCAAGGCCGTAACAACAAGCCAGGGAAAGAAGTACTTTGTCGGCCTAACTGTTGCCAGCGGTCAAGTTTTTGCTGGTCTGCAGGCCGGTGATTTCTACGTGCAGTGGCGGATGTACAACAAACGAATGGCATTGATCGCGCCCAATCTGGATATTCGTTCTGAAGGAGACACGGAGTCACGCGATTCGGTCAACCGCCTATTCACCGGCCGGGTCCTGCTTGACCTGCCGATTCTTGCTCAATCTCCCGCTGGCGGCATTCTCATCGATGGCGACCAATTGCTGGTTGCCAATGCAACCGTTTTCTTTGGATCGGCCGGGCAGAGTCGAAATCCTGGCTTGGCAAAGCTGATTAAGCATAAAGCGTTCAAAGAGAATATTGAGCTGGCGTTCGAATTACCCAATCGATTGGGGAACCTGCAAACACTTTACTACTCGATCAGTGAAATTCCTACGAATACCGGTTACAAGCCACGTGTTGCCGATCAGCGCGTTGGATACTTTACGACCTCATACGATGACTACGGCAAGTACAAGGAAGACGACGTCGAAGTCAACTACATCAATCGCTGGCATCTCGTCAAACGAGACCCTTCCCTCAAGATCTCTCCACCGGTTGAGCCGATTCGTTTTTACATCGAGCACACGACTCCAGTGCGTTACCGCCGCTGGGTGAAAGAGGGCGTTTTATATTGGAACAAGGCTTTTGAGAAAGTCGGCATTTCCGACGCCATCATCGTTGAATACCAAGACAAATCTTCTAACACGCACATGGATAAAGATCCGGAGGACGTGCGGTACAACTTTATCCGCTGGCTGAACAACAACGTCAGTACCGCCATTGGTCCCAGCCGCGTTCATCCAGAGACCGGACAGATCTTGGATGCGGATATCATTCTTACCGATGGTTGGATTCGCTATTTCAATGAAGAATTTGCCGATTACATGCCGCTGCTCGCGATGGAGGGCATGAGTGCTGAAACCATCGCTTGGCTCGCTGAACATCCGAACTGGGATCCCCGTGTTAGGTTCGCCGAGCCGAGTCAGCGGCAGCATGTTGCAAGTCAAATCCGCTCCAAGATCAATCAGCCACATTCCGGCTCTCTGCCCTCTCAGTTGAACACAAAGCTGATGGGCGACGATGTCTACGACGGTTTGATTGGCCGGACTAGCCAGGTGAACGGACTGTGTTTGGCAGCCGCTGGTCGCCGGATCGATACAACGGTGATGCGGATGATCATGGCGATGGGACCAGAAGTTCTCTTAGCCGAAGAAGAGATGGCCGCAAAGGGACGCAAGAAAAAGAAGGCTAACAAAGAAAACGAGGACGGCGAAGACGAAGAGAAGGAAAAGGACGCTGAAGCAGCACAAGCTGCGTCAGCTGCCGCAGAAAAGCCAGCTTCCAGTCAAGAATCTGCTGACAAGAAAGACAATGAAACGGGCGAAGACGAAAAAGATGAGCCCAATGACTCGAAGAAGTCCGATGAAACCATGCTTGATGGCATGCCCGAGTCATTCATTGGTCCTCTATTAGCTGACTTGGTCGCGCATGAAGTTGGGCACACGCTTGGCTTGCGACACAACTTCAAAGCAAGCAGCATCTACACACTGGAAGAGATCAATAGCGAAGAAGTGAAAGGCAAGAAGCCGTTCGCTGGCTCAGTCATGGATTACTTGCCCATTAATCTGCGACTTAAGGAAGGAAAGGTTCAAGGCGATTACGCCATGATCGACATTGGTCCTTACGATTTTTGGGCAATCGAGTACGGTTACACGTTCGACAACAAAGCTTTGCCTAAGATTTTGGAGCGGGTAAGCGAGCGTGAATTGCAGTTCTCAACTGACGAAGATACTGCTGGCCCCGATCCGCTGGCCCGACGCTATGACTTCAGCGCCAATCCACTCGATTATGTGCGCGAGCAATCGTTGCTAATCGAACGTTTTCGCGCCAATTTGATGAATGATTACGTCAAGAAGGGAGAAAGTTGGACGAAGGCTCGCCGCGGTTATGAGTTGACACTAAGTCTTCAAATGCGCAATTCGAGTATGATGGCCAACTGGCTGGGTGGCGCATACGTTCATCGCGACAAGAAGGGAGATCCTAACGAACGTTTGCCGATTGAAGTCGTTTCCGCCCAAACCCAGCGTGATGCCCTGAAGTTTGTGCTGGAGTCGACGTTCCGCGACAAGTCTTATGCATTGTCGCCAGATTTGTTGGCGCGACTGACCAAGGACTTTTTTGCAGGCTACGGTTCAGATCCAGCCTGGCCAGTGCACGACCGAATCTTGGCTATGCAAGCGTCTACGTTGACATCGATTCTGAATTCGGCGACGCTGCGAGGTGTTTACGACAACGAATTCCGGACGCCGGACGAGCAAGATGCGTTTACGTTGCCAGAGTTGCTACAAGCGGTTACAGACGAAATCTGGTCCGAACTGAAAGCTGAATCCAATCAGAAATACTCGGCCCGCCAGCCGATGATCAGCAGCTTGCGGCGTAATCTGCAACGCGAGCACCTGGAGCGGTTGATCGACCTGACGCTGCCAGGCAATGGATCTTCAGCCGCTTACAAAGCTATCTCAAACCTTTGCATGATTCAGTTGACCGAGCTGCAGGAGGGTATCGGTCGGTTGTTGGAGGCAACCAAAGACACAGCTGATCCCTATTCCAAAGCTCATTTGGTTGAAGCGAAGCAACGCATTACCAAAGCTTTGGATGCGGACTATGTCTACAACCAATCATCAGGGGCGGGAGGCATTCCGATTATTTTCTTCGCCGAGGAAGCCGAAGGTGGGGAAGCCGAGCAGTAACCAGTATTGAACTTCCCCCAATTGAAAAACTTGAAGCAGTGGCGCCAGCCTTTCTTCGGCTGCGCGCCTTGCAGGGTACTTGGGGTGAGCCGCATTTTCTTTTTCCAAGCGTGCCGCTGGCTTGCCAGTGTTTGAGTGTCCCGTTGTAGTCACCGAGGATACAGCTGAAAACGAAACAGCGTTCTAGGCCATTTTCCATCCTCAACAGAATGATCAGTGCGAATACCCTTTGTAGTGGATCGCTCCGCCGATCCAGCTTTCTTAAACTGCAGTGGATCACTCCGTCGATCCAACTTTCTTGAACTGTAGTGGATCGCTCCGCCGATCCAACTCCTCCTTCTAAACCATCAAAACCTAGTTCCAAACCGGAATAACCTACCGCTGAGCGATTGTGATATCCCATGATTGCAAGCAGTGCGAATAAAGTTGGATCGGCGGAGCGATCCACTACTCAGGACTGCGTGAATAACGGATTGTTACCTGTGATAGGGGCTCGGAGCCGACGACCGTCTCGACCAGTACATAGTCTTGCTTGCGCGGGCGCCCCTTACCTGTCTCTCCAAAACTACGTGCTCGCGGCTTTTCGCTTGGAGCGTACGCGTCTAAGAATCGGACAGTAATAACGCCAGTCTTGCCACGAACCTTCAGCGCCGATGCCGCTCCCTTCCCTAGCTCATTGACGACGAATTCAAACACATTGTCGTCGCCTGCCCTTAGCGTGTGCAGCCAACCAGGAACGACGTGTACCCCTGGACCTGCTGCTGTTGCTCGAGGAATGAAGTAGCCTTCGTGCACGATCTTGTTTCCTTGGCTGTCCAGGTCCGCACTAAAGGTGTTGATGGCGTCGAGCCCGTCGATGTCAATCTTTGCCACAGCGTCGGCTGCCTGGTCGTAATTGTAAAGTACAACTTCGTAAGTGTCCTGAAAATCGACCGGCGCAAAGGGGCGACCGTGCTCGCTGACCGGAACGATTGGCTGCGCTTCACCCTGACCACTAGGTCGTTTGCGAATTTCCACACTGTAGTTGGCATTGCTCGGCGAAATAACCTGCGTCTTGCCGATTACCTTGAAGGTTGGTTCTTCGAAAGCTGTTTCCGTTGATGTCAGGCGCACCAGATAATCCTGACTGTCGACGGGGGTAATCGTATTGCCGAGAACGCGGTTGATGTCGCTCGTATTGTTGACCTCCCGCAGGATTGTCTTGATCGTTCGTCCCCGGTTGATGAGCTTTGCGGTGATTTGGATCACGCGATTGTCGAGATTTGTCTTGGTCTCGCTGACCAGGTAGGAATACTCTACCTTCAGCAGTATGTTGGCGCTGTCGTCGAGCATCGCCTTTAACATCAGTTGAAGCTTCTGCTCGATAAACTGGTCGAAGTTGGCGTCAGGAAGCCCTGCGCTTGATACGCGATCCAACCGGAGTTTGCTCCCTTTGAGTAGTCGGTCTCCGGCAAGAAACTCAGAAATGTCTGCAGCCAGCGCAGCTAGTTGACCTTCCAGTGTTTGATTGACGGCACCTTCAGCTGATGCACAATGTGATCGCGCTGCAAATACTAGAGTCAGGATCAGGCAAATCGACTTGCAATCCATGGGCTTATTCCGGAGATTCGTTGTTGATGTTTTGGACAAGTTGCGTATTTTGGGGGCGCCTTTCGAGCCGCAGAAGACTCTACTTCGATTGGGATTAGACTTTGGGTGCCAGCGAGAGCTTTACTCAGCTGGTGCGTAACCGAGCACATCAGCAGCTTGTTGCATCAGCGAGCGGCCTTCGATGTGGTGCCATGCCTCGCGTTTGATTGTGCCACTTTCGTTTTTCAATTGTCCGATGCCGATCTGCCGGGCCCGCGCATCGGACTTGATCATCAGTCGCAATGTGTCGATATCCTGGTGATACAGCTCGCCAGCCACTGTCTCTAAACTCATCGGTTGCAACAAATACCAACGCGCCACTTCCCCCACTGGCTCGGCGGGAAATCCGTCGCCGATCGCTTGGAAGTCGTCGTCTTCCAAGTACGGCTTGAGCAGTCGCATCATGGTGCGGACGAATAGCTCTGAATCGGCTGCTACGAGCTTTTGCATTTGCGAGGTCTCAGGATAAAGCTCTCGAACGCGATCTGCCAAGTTGCCAAACGCACCGGCCGAACCACGCACGATGTCGTCAGGCGGCTCGATCATACCCTTGCGGTGACAAACGACGCACGATAAACCATTGACGATCAACTGGTTTCCCGATGTCTTGAGAGCATCTCCGACGATCTCAATCGGCCCCGCGTCCAAACGAGCACCTTTGGCAGTAGTAAGCAGGTAACCCTGCAAGCCATTAGGTAGGGTAAAGATGATCTCGCCCCCGTCGTGCTCAAAGCTGAAATCATCCTGACCATCGCGTGCCGGCCCCAAAGGAAACTCGGTTAAAATGGCCCGCGAGTTACTTCCGAGAAAATCATACGACTTCCAATAGTAGCCGCCGCCAGCGAGCGGGTGACGTTCAATCATCCGGTTCTGACCCGAAATGCCACTTTCCGCAAAACCAACGCGTCTGGCCTTGACCGGGCGGCGGTCGATGTTGCTGGCTACATCAATCCCCAGAACATTCTCCAGGTCGAGATCCGTCATTGACTTGGGATCGGATGGACTATTGTTTGCTCGTCGGTTCCGCAGCACGGGGAGGGACAACTCGTACAACAGGCTGTGATACAGTCGCGGGCGCAGGCCGATCGTTACGAACCAATCCGCTCGTAGATGCTTAATCTGGCGATCGTTCCCGCTCAAGCGAATCATGTCTTCGTCGATGCGGCGCATTTTTTCCACAACATCGCCGCTGCCACCATCGACAATGCTGTCCGATTCGATGTGGTACGGATAGTCGCTGATGAGGGCATTCCAATGTTCACTCGTCCATCCCAGCTGCGAAATGTCGACTGCGTAGGCGGTTTTATGCTCATCGACTGCTTCGGGTTCAACCAAGTTTGCTTCCCAGCTGAGACTGTTGAGTGCCTTTGCCAAGGCGGCACGAGTCATTCGCAACTGCCTTTCGTCGACATTCACGTCGTTCCACAGATTGGTAAGCGTAAAGTAGCGATAGTGGCTGCGCTGGCGCGGGTCCAGCTGTTGGTAGTGCATGAACATACTCGACATGACATCGACTAATGGGATAAACTCCCGCCGTGGAATTGGAGGAAACTCTGGAGTTCCAGCCTCAATCCACTGTTTGATAACGTCGATATCCTCGGCGGTTGGCCGCGGCAGACCAGCCTGATTTCGCGGAGGCATCCGCCCGCGGTACATGGCATTGTAGAGATCGGAATCTTCGAGACTTTCCGGCGTTACCACGCTTTCATCGGTCATAGAGGCGACATCGCGGGCGTTGAAGGCGTAACCACCCGCCGACGAACCCTCACCGCGATGACAGCGAAAGCAAAAGTCGTTAAGCACAGCGCCGGCCTTCGTCGCCAATTCGGGATTCGGCTGACCGTCCTGAGCTACGGCGTAGTTTGCCATTGCCGCTGAGAAGATCAGCAGATAGGCGAAAAGCTGTGGGTGGAAACTAAGCATCGTTTGAAGGTCCCTAGTGTAGTGGATCGCTCCGCCGATCCAACTCCCAGCTTATTTCGTTGTGTAATAAATTGCTCGCCTGCTGTTCTACGGCAGGCTGGATCGGCGGAGCGATCCACCACAAAGAAGTCTGATTGGCGGAGCGATCTACCACAAAGAAGTCTGATCGACGGAGCGATCAACTACAAACGACTCGCCGTACTGAACTCCATGGCCGAAGAAGCCCAAGGCCAGTACATCATCGGCGCCCCCCGTCTTCGCGATTTCGACCAAGGCATCTCGAATTGCATGTCGCGTCGCCTGTTTACCAATCAGCAACTTGACTTCGTAACCCGAGTCTTCCAACAGCGTGGCGATCGCCTTAGCGTCTTCTTCCGGGAATTTGAGTTGCGTCTCATTCAAACGAACATGTTCGTACGTCGAGACTCCGACCAGCAACGGGTACTTGGCGTAAGTTGATGAAGTCGATAGTAGCAGGAGTACAATGGCAATCAGGCAACGCATATCCATAGGTATCTCACTTTGTAGTGAATCGCTCCGCCGATCCAAATTATCTTTAGCTCTCTGTAGTGGATCGCTCTGCCGATCCAACTCTCTTCAGTATTACAGCAATCCAATCTCTTATGGCAACGCTACACCTCGGGTTTTATCGAAGGGGCTACTAATCTAACCTCCGATAAAAATACTCGCCTTCCTGCAATCCAGCCTTTGATGGATTATCTGCGATATACTGCCGCAAGTACACATACTGCTCTACACTGCGCACCAAATGATCAAAGGGCTCTTGCTGCCAAAAATGACCGCGTATCTTGGTCTTGCGATTGATTTGGGTCGCCGTCCAATGCAACCAAGAGTCAAATTGGTTCTTCATCGATTCTGGATCTGCGAAGGATACCAAAGCATGAAAGTGATTTGGCATGATCACAAAGTCTCCCATGCGGTATGTTGAGCCATCGAAATGTAGCAAACTGTCAGCCACAATCTTCGCATATTCAGGCACCCGCAGCCAACATCGACCGTGGCACAGATCAAGTTCTATTTCCCGCTGACGATTGAAGTGTTTTATGAAAATGGTTCGATCGTTATCACTAAGCTCGTCGAGCACTACTTTCCAATGTCTACCGCGACGCACGGGATATCCCAGCTTAAGTTCCAAGCGATCGAGCCATTCATGTTTTTCCGATTCCCAACGTAGCAGCACATCTTTGGGAATCGAATCAGCTGTTCTTGCCGTAACGAACACAATGGCGCCAGCTTGCGACCAATGTGGTCGCAGTCGCTCTAGAATTAGAACATCAGCTTTTGGATCAAATACGTTGCCGAGCATATTGTGGTGGATCGCTCCGCCGATCCAACTCCTCTTCAATCTTCAGCTTTAATAATCAGCCTTCAATCTTTTGGCTTTCGGCTTCATTCTTCCGACGTCTGATAGGTAACTTTGTAGTGGATCGCTCCGCCGATCCAACTCTCTGCTCTTTTCATTCTCGGCGACGCTGCGCGTCGGGGTTGGATCGGCGGAGCGATCCACCACGAAGAAGTCTGATCGGCGGAGCGATCAACTACTATCTGCTACGACTACTACTATCTGCTACGACGACGACGACTACTGCCTACGTCTCCACTTCACGTATTTGTTCGACTGAGGTTTTTGGGCAGGAGCCAGCGACCATCCTTTATAAGCCAGGCTCTCCACCCCAGCGACATCTCTGCCAATGAAGCTTGTGCCCAACATGTTTTCGCACGGGATCACGACGCTAGCGCCACGGTATGGAGGCCGTCCGATAGCGTTGGGAATAACGAAGTCGCGTGCGTCGATAGTTTAGCAAAGTCGATCGGCGAACGCGACTTTCGTTCATTTCGTTGTTCTGACCGCGGACGGTACGAGTCGAGCTCGCGGCGAAACGAACCCGCAGTGGGAGTCGTCTAGCAA
>JAGQPR010000779.1 GCA_020426625.1 Planctomycetales bacterium | reverse complement strand
CCTCGCCCATGCTTTTTGCTGCGCGGCGCTGTTAACTAACCTGGGGTTGGGAGAGGCAGATGAAGAATGCCCAAGTTTTTTTCCCCAGGTCCTTTGAGCTAAAACTGGTCGCGTCCAGCTTTGATGCTCCGATCGGGCTCGTATCATTGCGCGGGCCTCGCATTCAGCCGGGTGAAAGAATCTAGCCAGTCGCCATACTCTGGCACATCGAGGTGAGGATTGCTTCGAATACCGGCAGCAGTTTGTCGACCTCTCTGTCCTCACCTTGGATCTGCGCAATGTAGCTGCCGATAGGTCCACGGATGGTGATCCAGTGGGCCGCGACAATGAGATCCAAGTAGATGAATCGCTGTGTAATCCCGCAACAATCTATGCCTGCGAATTCGTAGCGCCTTTCCTCGGATTCGATGGCGTCGTATTCCTCTTCCATCGCCTGCTTGGCGCTTTCGATAGCTGTTTCCGGCGTCGTTTTATCTCCCAACCGGCGAATGGAAAGGAAAGATCCACCGGGGCTTTCCAACGTGATGCAATCCTCTTCTTCCTGTTCGAATCGCCAATTATCAGGATAGAGCAACGCGATTCCCAGGCCCTCGAATTTCTCTGGCATATATTCTTTGCTCGGTGATGAATGAGTCTTACGCAACGATGTCTGCTTGACCTAAGCATCAAAGCTGGACACGACCTGTAAAAGTGCTTTTCGAACTCTAGGTAGTTACGTTAAGAAGTCGAATTCAGTGAACTGCGCTACTGACCTTACACTGAATCCATGGCATTTGCTATCGTCGATCAGTTGCTTCCGAATGTAGCAGAGCTTCCATGGCCAATCCTCGCAATATGCCGTCGAACCAATTCTTTGCCCGGTACAGAGTGAGGCTTGCGCAATAATGGCCCGCTTGACCAGAGCATCACAACTGGACGCGACTTGTATAAGATGTCGCTCGATGCGTCGCATCGTAATCCTGGTTTTGCTAGCATTGTCCACCGGCTGTCAGACATTGCGATCTCGGCGGCAAACAGCAGCTCTGACGACCGCGCGCCAGCTCTCCCTGCATGGCGCCAGTGAACTGGAGCAAGAGCGATACACGGAGGCTGAGGAGTATTTTGCCGAGGCGCTGCAGAACAGCGCGGCCGACGAACGCGCCTATTGGGGAATGGCACAAGTGCTTTGGGAGCAAGGTGATCGGGCCAAGGCAATTCAGCATATGGCACGAGCGGCTGCCATTAGCGGTGATCGCCCGGATCTGCTTGTGCAATTGGGTGAAATGTACTTTTCGGAAGGCGCATACGAACAGGCAATTGCCCAAGCTGATGCGGCTATCGCTGGCCAAAGAGACCTTTCAAGTGCTTGGGCATTGCGCGGCAAGGTTCTTCAGGAACGGGGGGATCTGGAAGATGCCCTATCCAGTTATCATCGCGCGTTGCACCTTAAGGAATACTACCCCGAGGTGCAAGTTGCCATAGCGCAGATTTACCAAGACATGGAACAGCCTCAGCGAGCGCTGCATACGCTGGACTGCATGCTCGACTCGCGGACTGAGGATGCAATTCCGCCATTCGCCTGGCTGCTTAAGGGGCAGGCCCTTGCCGATCTTGGTGAAAGTACGGAAGCGAAACTCTGCTTGAGAGAGGCAGCGCAATGTGCTCAGGATTCGGATGTCGCCCTACTGCTAAAGGTCGCGGAAAGTCAAATCGAGTTTGGTGATTTGGCTGAAGCCCGCATCTGTGTGGGGCGAGCGATCCGTCAAAATCCATACGACCCGCAGGCGCTACGCATTCGAGCCCATTTGGATGCTACGTTCGAAAACGGCTCACCGCCAACAATGCTTACCGGACACGTCTTGCGCTGACAAATAAAACTTCAGTTTTCGTTGCCAAACGTGGCCCACAAGGTATTCTTCGATTGGTAAACGTTGTTCAGGATGCCGATAAAGCTGGTAGGAATCTTTCCTGCTATGTTTGTCAAACCACTGCGAAGACCAAGCTCCGATATGCACTTTTGAGGATCATCATGCCCGCTGCCACCGACAATCAATCGCAAGTGATCGATCGACGCTCGCCCAACGCGGTCAACCCAGGAATCGAGCGACGGCAATTCGGCAATACCTATCAGGGGTTGTCTC
>JAGQPR010000778.1 GCA_020426625.1 Planctomycetales bacterium | reverse complement strand
GTACCGCACGGTTGAATAGCCAGCCATGGCTATTCAGCTAGTTGGTGACAGGTGTTAGCTGGGAGCCGGATGCGTTAACAGCGCACGTCCGGTTCTGAGAGGGGTCGTGATACAATTGAACACGAGCGTAATATTGTGACACCACAAACGGGAAACCAGTGGCAACAGTTCAACACAAACCTCGCTCTAACCTCGAAAGTTCACGTCCTACTCGCCAAGTGTCAGAATATGTGCTTTGGTGCTACCAACTATCGCCCAGGCTTTTTCATCCTGGACGAATCCACTGATTTCCCGGCTCGCGCGAGTCGCGTCCGCCGCGGTGCGGATTGCTAAAGGCAGAATGTCGGTGACCTTAAGGGACCGGTTCTACTGGGGAAACCAAGTGGGGTGGAGCCAAATAGGGGAATACGGGGAGAAATGGCACATCGTTCGTCGCGGGGAAATCTGGTTCTTCGCCTGGTAAGGTTCCTCCCGGCAGCGGAATGTCGACCATCAGATCCACGACGTCGTCTGTCAACAGTCGACCGTTGGGAAACGTAGTTGGCTGAACGACATTCAAGATAAGCACGTCTGGAACGATTTCCAAAATTCGCCACTGATCGCGGGGTGAGAGTGCATTCATCGGGTCTTCAAACATAGAACGCAACGCTCGCCCAGCGTGATCGGCTATCGGTCCTTCGAATTCAGGGATCTCCGTGGTGGCCCAAATCAGTAAATCGTCTCTCGGGCCAAGCACCGCTTCAAGCGGCAACTGCAAGACAATCGCCGCAACGTTTCTGCCAGCACGCGGTCTGCGAATGAAAGGGTCATCGCGCAAGCCAGCATAAAGCTTGATATTCCTGTGGTGCTTCCCGGAAACGCCCTTGGTATGCAAGACCGGTACGGAATTCTCGTCGAACTGGACACGAAATCCGACGTTCTCAGTGATCGACTGAGGCCGGACGATGGTACCACCAAAGCGGACGAGATCGAGTGGGTCGTTTCTATGTACGCGAGCACGGTGATCGATATGAAAGTCAACAGTTAGATCAGGTGCGAAGTGATACGTGGAGACGTCGGGCGGTACGGCAGGATTAGTGCACAGCGCTAACACGAGGTCGTCGCCATGGGTAAACGCGTAGAAATCTGTAATTTGAGCGTCGCTACGACCAATAGCTCCCAGCAGCGGCGCGTCTGCATGGTCCGCGGCTATGCTCTTCGAAGCAGTGACGACGACAATGAAGACAGTGGTTATTGCATGCTTGAAAAATGAAGTCTTGATCACCGTGTCTCCTCAAAGAAAAATCACCGAAATGACAGCAGCCAGGAAGTTTCTGATGGTCTGCGTAGTATAGCTCCCCTTGGAAACAAATAACAACATTTTGTCAAGCAGCTGGCAACATCGCATTGTCAAGCAGCTGGCAACATCGCAGGCTTATCTGCTACCTGCACATCCGCTGGGGGCGTCGCCGGACTGCCAAGTTTGCCCGCATGGACAGGTGAGCATAGTTCTTCCCAAGCGTGCTCACATTCTTGTGGCCCATGAGCTGTGATAGTGCCACTTAGTCGACGCCATCAATGACGGCCTTGAGTTGCATAACTGTGCCTGAGAGGATAGGCGAAGATCGGCTTGCCATGTTTTTTTCTCCGGCGTCTGTAACGACAATTCAGCGAATCTTTGGGCCAGCGGCGACTAGCAGCGACCGGCGGCTGTTTCTAAATAGGCACCTTTGGGAAATCGTTCCATACATCGCTGTGCGACTGCTGAATGAGACTCCCGAAAATGTAAGGATTACTCCAGATGGGAGCAACCTGGTTGTTCTTGAACGAGGCTGCTTGCACCTATAATGTGCCCATGACAACTGTTCCCTATAACACTAACGCTGTAATAACGACAGTTTTCGCTGATCGCCCCAAGACTAACCATCTCTTTGGCTTTGGGAGAGTCGCGAGCGGGGGCACACCAAGCGGGACGGCAAGGGAGGCGAATTGCTCTCCCTGCCGCTGGGGATCCGCCCCTCCCCTCCGCAAATTGCATGAAAGCAATGCAACTTGCGAAGGGAGGGCTGGTTACGGTTTCGCTGCGGTGGCGTCCGCCGATAAGAGTCGTCATAACGAATTTTTGCGCACAGAGGTTACGTCATGAGTGAGTGGACGC
>JAGQPR010000777.1 GCA_020426625.1 Planctomycetales bacterium | reverse complement strand
CACATCAGCCTCTAGCGCGATAGCGTGCGGTTCCGTCAAAAACCGCGTGCTAGCGCACAACGGCTAATATTGCGGAAGGATTATGTGGAACTGAATTTCCAATTCTTGACACTAGCGAGTTTCGGCTGAATAACGAACTTATGTCCGGACAGTTTCTAATCCCAAGACATCTACCAAATCAATCAATGTCCTCCCAGCATTCTGCACATGACTCAATCATCTGAATTGCCCCGTAAGAACAAAAGTAATCTCAATGTCTTGGCTGCCATTTTGGTCGCGATGGCAGCCTTGCTTCTGACTCCAGTTTTCTTCAAAGGCTGCTTTACCAAGCAACAGCGCGACAAGACCAAGGCGCAAGTTCAGATCATCGAGGAAAGCAAGGCTAAGACTGATAATCTACGCAAAGCGATGCGGTTCCTGAATCAGCTGACGCCCGTAACTCGCGAGAACTACATCAAAGAAGTGCAACTTGAGTTGAATACGTGGTTGAAGGGTCTCGACCAAAGCGGTGCTGAATTCTCTCCTCCCCGGTTGCTCCGCGATTTCCCGCAAGACTTGTTGGTCGCGGTCGAGTGCGAGAATCCGCTTTCGCTACGCTTCGGCTATTGGGACGTGGACTACCTGTTCGAACAATGCCTGATGAATGACTTGTCCGCTTGGATAACTCAGTTCGATTTGCGCGACAACTTGATCGCGCCAATGGTCAAAGCCCACCAAGAGCAGTTGAGCCCAGCCGATGGGATGAAGTTGGAGGAGGCCTGCAAATTGTTTGATTGGACGATTCGCAACGTTGCCATGGATGGGGCGACGTCGTCCGTGGACCAGCTGAGCGACAACCCTAGCCAGTTGGGCAATGGTACTCTCGGATGCAACTATTTGCCCTGGGAATGCTTGCTTTTTTCAGCCGCAGATTTTGTCGAACGCGGACGCGTATTTTCAGCCCTCGCGACGCAACGCGGTATTGATACATGTTGGATTGCCACCAAACCTAGCGAAGGTCCTGGCAAACTCTGGGCGGTCGGCGCGTTGATTGGCGAACAAATCTATGTGTTCGAACCCAAGCTGGGGATTCCTGTTCTGGATCCGGACAAGCCAGCTCTGGCGACCCTGCAAGATGCACTCAAGAACGAACGTGTGTTGCGTCGCCTGGATCTGCCTGGACAATTCGAATACGCCCTCGACCAGGAGCAAATCCAGTCGTTCCAATTCTTGGTAGACGCCCCACCGTCAAGCGCCACTGCCCGCATGAAGATCCTGCAGGAAAGCTTATTGGGTGCCGAGCGGATGGTGACCTACCGCGATGTCGATGCTCTGGCCAATCGACTCACGGGGTTGTTCCCTGAGGCTCCAGTTTCCTTGTGGCTTGTTCCGGCTCTTGCCCAGGTCAATGCGGCGGAAGTGCGGGAAATGCTCCGCACAACCAATCCGAATGCGATGCGATATCTGGCGATGCATGGCGTTTGGCTTTCTGAGAATCCAGCGGCCAACGGTAGAATTCTCCATTTGAAGGGACAATTCGAAAACACGGACGATGGTCAAGGTGCATTGACCATGTATATCGAAACGCGAATCGATAACGAACGGTTGGAAAAGATCATGTATGATCCCGATGTTCAACGCGAATTTGGAATAGTTCGCCCGGTCACAGATACCGACGAGCAGTTTGAAGCTAGGCTGCGGCAAGCGCAAATGATCTTCGGCAGGGCCAAAATTGACGCATCCTTTCTGCTGGCCGAGCTACACTACGATCGCGGCAACTATTCGGAATCCATGGCCTTCATCACCCGCGTTCTCAATGACGATCGGGCCGCCTACTGGCACAATGGATGCTACTATCTGCTTGGCCGAATCTATCAAGAGCAAGATGAATTGGCCAAGGCGACCGAGGCGTTGACCCGACCGATGCCGCAAGAGCCAGGCAATCGCTTGCGACTAAGGTACTTGCAGCGCGAATCCGCCAAGTAGATTTTGACCGAAGCCCACTAGCTTCCTGCTGCTCCGTAGCCTAGGCATCCTGCCTGGGGGGCTTCGTAGCCTACTAGTGTCAAGACTTGGAAATTCAGTTCCACGCAATCTTCCACAATATTTGCCGCCGTGCGCTAGCACGCGGTTTTTGACGGAACCGCGCGCTAGTGTCA
>JAGQPR010000776.1 GCA_020426625.1 Planctomycetales bacterium | reverse complement strand
GGTGGACGCGATGAAGCGGAGAGTTCGCTGGGTGGACGCCAACAGGATCAAGCGAGGTGAACTATAACACAAGCCATGCGCGATGGTGGGATGGTGATGATACTCCCTTAATTTGAGCAGTCGGGGTTGTGGAACCCGATTTCCAGTGGGGTCAGCGACATCCGCGGGAACACTTTGACTACGTCGATCAAGTACAATGCTTGGCGTGCCCTCGTATCAGTGGGACGTGCTGTAAGGGGAGTTGACTGGTGATATCACTTGGCGATTTGATTATTCGAATGTGCGACACCAGCTTTGGCACGATCGAATCGGTTCGCCGCTGGTTGCGGCGTCCTTCAGTTGAAACGATTTCGACAGATGAGCTTCATTCACGGATGGCCAGCGGAGATCCGTCTCTGGTTCTGCTCGATGTCCGCAGTCCTTCCGAACAACGCGTTTCGAGAATCCCAGGAGCTATCACGCAGGACGAATACGAAGCGAATTCGAGTTCGTTGGCGAACAAGCAAGTCATTGTCTACTGCACCGTTGGAGGACGTAGCTATCTGTACGCGAGGAAGCTGGTGGCCCACGGTATCGACGCCCAAAACTATCGTGATGGAATACTTGGCTGGTGTCGAGCTGGCTTTCCGCTGGAAACGCAGGATGGTCAACCGACCATTGCAATTCATACCTACTGGCGCATCTTCCACGTCCCGGATCAATACGACGTACAGACGTGACTGCTATTCAAGCCGCCCTACGGTACGAAATCACCTACAGGCCGAGTTTCGCATCGCGGACAGCTTGGTCTCAGCATAACTGGGCCAGTCATGTCGGCGCATGCATCTCGAATCGGCGGCAAGCGAACGCGGGATGAGTGCCATGTCCGATGGTTGTACTAACCCTGCTGACCCTGCTTGTTTTGACCGGTACCACAGTTATGTTGTGGGTAGATGAAGCGGTACACCGTGGAGTCAACCCAATCCACTTTCAAACACGGGACACGAAATTCGCAGTTGCGTTCTCGAACCAAGCTAATTCGCTTAACCCATAAATATGTATCGCTGGGCCAATACAATCGGTCTATGGAGGACAAAATGATATTTTCCAATTCGCTTCGCCGCTTTTGTGACCTCAATCTTTGCGTCGTGTTTGTCGCGATTGTTGGCGTATTCCTCAGCGTGGTTGCCAGAGGAGTTGAAAATGCGGAGCCATTGACTTTGGCAATTTCGCAGTTCGAACAACAGATCCAGGTTTCCTATACCGCTACTGAGGGACTTCCATCCAGCGACGTGCTGCAGATCGCGCGCGATGACCAAGGATTACTCATAGCAAAGACCAAGGCAGGTTACGCGCGTTTCGAAGATCCACGTTGGGTGTTGCTGAGTGAACATGAGGCAGCAGAGCACTTTTTTGAGGAACCAGCCTGGTATGACTCTCTAGCGCAACATGTTAGCCGTCGCGAAATGGTTCGTGCTGTGGCCGAACGTGACGGCGAAGTTTCCGTCGCTGCTGAGAATGGCTTGTACATAGGCGACGGAGAACAATGGAGCCTGGCCCTCGTGGGAGATGCACGCAAACGTTGGGCACCCATCGACGTACGCGCTGTTGTCTACGATCTCGACGGCCGACTGTGGTTCGCTTCAGCGCAGGGGGTGGGGCGTCGCAACCCAGACGGATCATGGTCGCTGTTTGAGGGCTCAGACGGACTGCCGTACAACGATTTTTCCTGCATGGCCGCTGGTCCCAAAGGAATTTGGTTTGGAACCAGCAACGGCGCCATCCGCTATGCCGACGGCGTCTGGGAATTTAGGCAGGGCCGACGCTGGCTTCTCGACAACCAAGTTCGTGATATCGTGGTTACCGACGACGGCGCCGCTTGGTTGGCGACATCCGCAGGAGTTTCGTGCATCGAGTTTCGCCCGATGACGCTCAGTGACAAAGCGAGATTCTACGAAGCTGAGATCGAGAAGTACCACCGTCGAACGAGCTTCGGCTACGTCAATCCGGCTGTATTGTCAGTCCCGGGGGACAGGAGTACCGCGGTTCCGCGTTATTCCGATAACGATGGATTCAATACGGGACTCTATCTCGCCGCGATGAGCATGGCCTACACCGCGACCGGCGACGCCCAGTACCGACGGTTCGCCGACAACTCCC
>JAGQPR010000775.1 GCA_020426625.1 Planctomycetales bacterium | reverse complement strand
AATATTTACGATGGAAAATACCCAAGTTGTTTTTCCGCAGGTCCTTAGCTTGTTGCTGTTTAGCCGCAGTGTCACGGCCGATACAGAAAATAGTAGCAAAGAGGCAAAGTAGCCTTGATTTAAGCATGATTGTCTGTTCGCGATTGATGGCTGCAGTCCATGAGCGGCGGCCTATTCCTCCTTCTTAGCGAGCTCGACTTCAATCTCAGCGTCCGTTGGCGGGTCGGGCATGTTTGCAGATATGACCGTGCCATTGCGACCGACCAAGAAATACGACGGCAATTGCGAAACGGCAAATCGCTTTTCTGTCTCGCCATCGCTGAGTACGACCGGAAAGCTGAATTCATGTTCTGCCATGAACTCAGGCAGTTTCTCCGAATTCTGATTCGCATGAACACCCACAACAACCAGACCTCGATCCGCGAACTTCTCCTGAAGAGCATTGACCGCCGGTAGTTTCTTGACGCATGGCCCGCACCATGTTGCCCAAAAGTCGACCAGGACGACTTTGCCCTTCAATTTGGCATGACTTGGCATGGGAATTTGCCCCATCGCTTTCCCATCCATTGGCGGCACTTGTTTGCCAACGATTGATTTCTTGGTTTCCTCATTAGAGATCATTGCTTGAGCTCCGTAGCCGGTTATCCTCTCCGCTACCAGCAGGTCGCCTTCGTCATGGCAGCGAGCTTCCCCACAGAAAACCTCCGCGAATTTGCCATCGGCAAACATCATCGATCCATGGCTCTTCTTCAGCTTCTCGTGTTGGAATCGGATCAGAGTGTCAATAGTGCTCTTGTCGTACTTCGGCGATGTGCACACCCAATACCAGTCGTCTTTCTTTACAACGAACAGGTGTCCGGCCTCGCAAGGCGTGTCGCCTATTGGCGCTTTCTCAAGCTGATTCCATGTGTCGCCCTCAAAGTCCTTTGGCTCTCGGTAGACTCGAAGTCGTCCTAGCGATTCCCGAATAAACCAGGGGCCGTATTGAATTTCAAACAGAGGCAACTGCGGGTGCACGGAGACCTGAGGCATCGAATCGGGAGTAAGCCTCGCAAGCACGATCCTCCATTCCAGTTCGTCCGGTTCCGCAGATAGTGAGACGACCAACCAGCCACCCTGATCAGTCAGTTCAAGTCGCTGCTTCGGGATTTCGAGCCCGTCCGCGTTGATGGGTGCAATCTCCGTTACAAAAGGCAACGAGGTAACGGATTGTTCTTCGGCAACAGCAGGAGGTCCCGCCAATCCCAATGTTAGGATTGCAAGCGGTATCAGTCTTCGATTCATTGAAACCTCCAGGTAGACGAACTTATCCGCGATCACATCACAGCGTGAATGACGTTAGTTTACTATCCGTTGGCCAACGCCGCTCACGCAATTGCGTGGTCCGTCGGCAAGCATGCAGATGTGTAACGCTCATGACCCCAACCGAAATGTATTCAAGCTGCCTCGGAATCTCACGTTTTAAACGTATGACGCAACCGTTCTCGTCGAAAAGCTGACATTTATAGTTGACACCTGCAGCGTCGAGAGCAGAGAGCAGCTTGTCAACTGATGCTGGCGCGCGGCCGACACTGCCGCTAATCAACAAGGGTGACTGAGACGCAATGGCAAGTTCGGCGTAATCAGACGTGATTTCATGCTCCGTCCACGAACACATCCGCCATGACCAGCCGGCATTTGTGAACAGTAAACTAATCTTGGATGTTGAAAGCTTGGTGTCGAGCGCCATGAAGATGTCGTACGGCAGTGGATCGTGATACGGATGGGGTATTAGAGGTCGACGAATGCTGTTACTTGTTTCTAAGACCGACGACTTAACACTCAGCTTTTACTCGCTTGTCCCTGATTGAGGATTGAGACTGCCTCTTCAATCTGGATGGCGTGGGAGCCAGCCATATTTGCAATCGTTCCATCTGTTGACAACACGATAGTGACGGGAATGGCGCTAATATTCAGTAGCTTAAGATCGTCACGACTGGCAATAACGTTTTTTGTCCGATGCCACTCCAGTTTTTCAATCACTTCTTTCGCGGAGGCGGGATCAGCATCAACACTAACTGCGATGACTTCCACATTTCCTGCCCATTCAGGATGTGCTGCAACAATCTTCTGGAGCTTAGTCACCGGCGGAAGGCAGGCT
>JAGQPR010000774.1 GCA_020426625.1 Planctomycetales bacterium | reverse complement strand
AAATCATCGTCGGCATCGTGGTCAATCTGAGCATGAGCCTTGACTGTATCGAGCGTTACCGGCCAGACGACATTGGCGGCCACGCCATCGTATGGATAACGCCCAGACGGACCGTCAAGCAGTACAAAGCTACCTTCGATATTGTCGGCCATGGTTGAGCGTTACTTTCTTGCTTGTTACCCAGTCAGAGCCGTGTCCGGCGTGGCTTATCGCGATTCGAGAATCTTGCCTAGTTCAACATCCAGGACATCGACTTGAGCCAGTGCCGATCGCTGCTTTTGATAGGCAAGCTTGAACATCTCGATCTTTTGCTCGCTATCGGCCAATTGCTGCTGAAGCTGCTTCATTTCTTTGCTGTGCTCATTCTTGAGCTGTCCGCGAACAAACAGGCAATCAGCAAGCGAGGCCTTCTCTTTGTGTAGCGACTTCTCTAACTCATCAATCTCGACTTGTTTCGCGTTGAGCTTGTCATGCTTGGCGTCCAGCTTGGCCTTCACGGAATCCAACTCATATTGCACCGTGTTCAACTTCTCAATTGCAATAGTCAATTCTTTCTTGGCCCGCTCTTTGCCATCCAGTGCGGAATCTCGCTCACCAGACACACGCACCACTTCGGCCTTTTCCGCCGCCAACTCATTTGCCAGCTTCACCTCAAATTGCCGGCCAATCTTATAGGCCAGATACATAAAGCCAACCAACGCCGCCAATATCAAAAAACAACGCCAACCATTCCATAACTCGCGACCTCCATCGCTTGCACTAACCAACTGCCAACCAATCACTCAAGCCACCAATCCGCCCAGCCACAAGCCATCCGCTATCTCACGCCAAGCGAATCCCACTTGCGAAATCGACTGTTGCTCTGCCGTCGAGCGTTTCGCGAATAGCCGGGCTTGTCATCCTTTTTCGAGCCATCACCCAGCACTACGTCCCATGTACTCACGCCGTCAATCATGCCGCGTTCGGTTGCATCATCGGCAAAGAACATGCGACCCTGGCCGAATCGATCCAACACTTTCGCCCGATCGACACCACGGCCGCGCGACACCGCTTCGACGAACATATTGCCGGCCTTGTCCACCCAGCCTTGCCGCTCTTCCCGAGCTGCGTCACTCAGCGGCTCGTACGGATGGCCAAGGTTCTTGTCTGGCGAGATCCCAGCTCGCAACACTTCAATATCGATTCCCGATTCCGCGTACATTCGCGACATCGAATAGAGCAGTACTTGGCTACCTAGCGAGCCAACCCAGCCTGAGCCCATGCAGTAGATTTTGTCCGCTTGGCTAGCCATCCAATAGCCGGCCGACGCCGCTTCCGGATCAACGAACGCGACAACCTCCTTGCCTGTCTGCCGAGCTTGCCAAATTGTCTCCCCGGTCTCAGGGCACCCTTGATGATCACCACCAGGCGAGTCGATATAGAGCACGATGCGGTCAATGCTGGCGTCATTGGTTGCAGCGATGACCTTTCCCTGAATTCCCTTGTAGCACGCTGAATCGTACAGGTAGCTCCAGATCGAATACTTGTACCCGAGGGCCCCACAGATATCGATTACCGCCGTCGAGCCATGCCGCTTGAACTCGCCACCCTCAGCTTGGCTGACGATGCGATCCCACCATTCACCATAGATGCCCGACTGCACGCCATTGGCCAATTCCATCAGCCGTAGCTGTGCTGTTTGCTTGGCTCGCGAGAGCCAGTTTTCCATTGCCGCTTCACTTGCCAGTAGCATGCTTTTCTTTCCTGTTTGCTTACTTCAAACTTACTCGAATACTTCCAAAGTCAGCGAATCGCCCAGTAACACCCGATTATTAGCTGCCCTGATTGAAATCTTGTCCGCCAATTGCTCTGCGTTTTCATCGTCGCGATACCGACAGTAAATCTTGCACGCTGGCAAGATCGCTGAGTGCAATCGGCCAGCGTGCTTCATCCACGAATTGGCCAATCGATCCTCATCTGCTTCAGTGTTGGTCTGCAAGTTGGCCAATCGCTCCAGATCCTTGACCTGGATTGCCTCAATCCGCGTCACCGCCTCTTGCAACACCTCCAACGCCACGCTGTCCATCTCATCGCGATCTGTAGTCGCATCAGCCACGCTGCCGCCACGCGATCTGTCATGATGCTTTGGAATGCCACGCTCGA
>JAGQPR010000773.1 GCA_020426625.1 Planctomycetales bacterium | reverse complement strand
AAAAGCTTACACTCTATCCCCACTTTTTTCTAAGAAAATTCAGTCGTCAGACTGCTGTGTCCGCATTTCCTGGCACCGTTTGGGAGAACAACTTGTCTTCAAGCAGACGCGTGTCAGGCAACCACGCTATCAGTCTTGGCTCCCAATGGGGATTCGCGGCAAGAGCGGTGAGGGCCGTTGATGAAGACAGTGCTTGTCCGTGATGGCGTTAGAATAGCTCATCGTGATCATGATTCCAGACGGTTCGCGTCCGTTGATGTTGCAAGTTTGCAGGTAGAGTTGAGCTGCCAGCTTTTGGCGAGCGGACAGGAACCCAGGTTACTGGGGACAGTCGGAATGACAGCTGATCTGCAAACTCAATTGCGAGAGTCTAGGTATTCGATGTCGGCTTTACTCAATTTGGAGCTTGGGACCGAGATTTGACTTCCGTCGGCTTTTTCTAGTCGAACGGTAATACCGTCATAGGAGATGAACTTGGCTTCGATACTAAATTTTCCGGAAGCGTCCTGCCAAGTCCTCGCTTCGACGGTCGGTGCGGTCGGCTGCAACTTGAACTGCTTCACAAAGTCGTTTATCTGCTGCAATTCCCCTGCTGGCCTCAGAGCAACGTCCTTCATTTCAAAACGGTGCAGCACAGGTCCACTAAAGGGAATCCACAACCGTATTTGCAGTTTGTCCATTTCGCCGATCCTAAAAAACGCGACTCTAACTGCATCGATTTTGGCTCCGTTATTTTTCATAAGAAAAGATACCCGGTCTGCCGGCACTTGCTTGTCTTCGATCAACTTGGGTAAGACTCTTCGAGCGTTTGCAACCAATTGTTTCTCGGAGCTTGACCCTAGAGTGATTGCCTCCATTGCATTAGCAGACTTACGCGATCCATCCGGCGGGATCGCAAAGAAGTCAATACTCGGTTCCGGCTTCATCGAAGACAATCGCTCTCGTATCGATTCAGACTGTTTGGTTGAGTTTCTGTTCGTTCTTACCGGTTTGCTTTGTTCCCGAAAAATCGTAAGCTCGAGGCGCCAGTCATCACGTACTCGTTCGAAGCCGTTTGGAATGACGACAACTCCCGGAGCCCAGGCTGCCGCCTGACCTATGTCGTCGATCGAAAACTCGAAGGATGTCTCTATGCCAGGTGTTTCGAGGATCACACCTTCGATAGATGTTAGTGTCGAGGCGCCTTGTGGAACTTCGAGTACCATCGGAGCCAAGCTGTAGGGCCATGGGTAGGTGTTCACTTCCTGAACTACACCATCGGCTAGCCCCGGCCAATAGTTGCACTCCTCGCCAGCGTCCAGGCGCGCGCGATACGCAGATGCAACTGCCAGGTTGGATGACGGGATTGAGCCATCTTGATTGCGCAACACAAAGCCAAGCACCCATTCATCACGTTGTCCTCGGCGACGCGTTTCTTCCCAAGGGATAATGCCCACCTCTTTGTTCAGCTGCTGCATTAATTCTTTGTCTGCAAAGATCAAGTACGGCTGCCGGCCGTCCAAGCCGAATGGTTTCTTTATAACAGCATGCAACTCCAGCGTCTGGTCGCCTACCTTTGTGGAGGCCAATGGCGCAGGCTGAGCCAACGTATCCGAAGCTGCCACAAACAACCAGACGACCACCACACTTGCAGTCAAGAGTATGCTACCAAGACATTTCGGGCGCAATATCATCATCGCTCTTTCCTCTTTCCTTTGCATCGGTGAACTTGGACAATTATGATTCGTCGACAATTATACAACGAGTCGCCTCGGACATGTTGCCGATGAAGGCAGCTCCAACTTCGCCTTTTTGCAAGAACCGGCAGCCGCATTAACCACATTGCCTGCGCGCTCAAAATCGACAACTAGAACATGGAATAGGCATTATTGCTTGTCATTGAGCACAGTATCGCGTGGGGGAGCTTCGAGCTATATCAAAACAGATACAGACCTCCAGCGACCATGATGGCTGGCCGACGGTACATCGGGCTGACCTATCGGTCCGACTTGCGGCTCCCGTTTGCCGTGACTTCCGCACGCCTGCCGCCAAAGGAACATTCGATCAATAACTATCGCCTTTCGCTCCGTGAAAGTGTGCCATCATCAGGCTCATCATGAGTGCGCAAGCCTTCTGAATGTCGTTCTTATGAAGCAAGTTTGTCTCACT
>JAGQPR010000772.1 GCA_020426625.1 Planctomycetales bacterium | reverse complement strand
GGGGCCATTCGAGTTATACATGCACCCAGTCCACGCCAGATCAATTGCTCCGTTCACCCCTTCGGCGAATATTTACGTCGCGAGGGGGCTAAGTCGAGTCAAGAGCAAGGATTAGGGCGATTGAGCTGCGAAGCATATTGGTGGATACGTGAGCAAAGCTGAAGCTATTGGCCGATTTGCGGTTCCGTAGCAGATTGCTCAATTCAACTGTCGTATCGTCAACATAAGTCGATTGTAAACGAAATCTGGAGTCGACCAGAAAGGGTCGAGAGTCTTTTCAGCCTGCAAGGCAGATCGGCAACAAATAGTGCCCAACGAGTTGTGTCAGGCGATCTCGGAGCTTGACTGCTAAGCTGAAATAGACTCCCGCCCCTCTCATTCAGCGGCACATTGTGAACGTTTACCAATTAGCGAACTTCCGCCCTTCGCCGCCGCCAAAAGAGGAACGCCCCCAACCCCGTAGCCATTGCAGACGATGGTTCCGGCACAGCACTTATCGAACCCAGACGACCGGCGAACGCCGCTATCGCCGATTCGTTGCCAAGGCGAAACCCCACAAAATCGGTCGCCCCGCCGACGGTACTGAAAACAACGTCCCGCGTTTCACCCGCCGCGAGAACAATGTCAATCACGCCAGTTCCGACGTTGTTTGTTGTTCCATCAAATGTTTGAAACAGTTCCATGCTTAGTGGGATATCTTCTACCCCAAGATTTGTCAGGTCCCGCCAGACAACCGTTGAAACTCCATTCGCGTGGAAATCATAGCCTCCAACATTCCAGTCAAATTCGACAAATCCGTTGGCAATGGAAATGTCCAGAGTTCCTGTTCCGGCAACTAGGCTGTTACTTGAACCGAAAAGTCCTCGGTCTGACGCGATATCCGATCCACCTCCAAGCGAAATAATGGCCCCTCCAGTTGTTCCTGGAGGGAAAACTGCCCGAGATTCACCTGGGGCCGACATGTGAGTTGCAGTACCAGGCGAACTAAAGTCGTCGAGCAAGACGATGCCTCCGAAGCAGTGACAAGCTGGGAAAATCGCAATAACGGCCAGGAAAAACCGCAAAATGCTTGATGTATTCATAGTGACCTCGTGTGCAGAATGCGAAACGTCTTAGGCACGTCTAATGCCCACCAAGGCGGTTACACGGCATCTGCAGAGGTCTGTCACAAAAATTTGATTTTCTAGCGGATCCTTATATTTTCCTGAAGATTAAATGGCAATGCTTGGGCCAGGAGAAGGAAGGAAAAAGAGCCTGCAGCGGGTTGAGCTACTCCAGCAGTTCTTCAGCTTCCTCACGTATTCTCTGGAGGACGCGTGACTTGGCGAGATAGGCACTGTTGACGGAGATTCCAAGTTCCTGAGCAACGCGACTTGCAGGCTGCTCGTCGAACATTTGCATCTGAAATGCCCGCCAATCATCCTCTTTGAACTCATCCTTGACCAGCTCTAACAATCGCTTGGTAATAAAAGTGCGGTATTCCTCTTCTGCGAAAAGATCGACTTCGGACTCGACAGCAGCCGCATGCACAATTGCCGAATCGACTCCTACCGTCGGACGATTCGCAGCGGCCCGGTGAAAATTTTTGGCCCGATTTACAGTAACCGTCTTTAGCCAGCTGCGAAAGCTCTTAGACGGATCGTATTCAAACTCTGGCAACTTTTTCACCAGTACCCTGAGCACCTCTTGCACTAGATCCGCAGCGTCCGAGTCGCTCAGCCCTGCATTTCGTCCCCACGCATGCAAAAAGGGAGCATATAGATCAACCAGCCTTCCCCATGCCGCTTCATCGAGAGGATTTCGGACGCGTCGAAGCAATGACAATGAAGTGGTTTCCATACCGTTATTCTAGCGGATTGGCACGCTCGCATTCAAACGAACGATCACTTTTGGGGCTGCCCAGATTAGTGTCGATATTCTCTTCGAGTATCAATCGCCGCGCACTGGACAAAGACCAGCCAGGTCCCCAGGGACTCATGTCGTCGAAAACTTCACCCGAGTGATCGACGAGAAAATGCGGAGAGAGCAAATGAGCCAATGCAAGGATGAGGCAATGCAAGGACACAGCGGAGGACACATCGAGCACATCGGACACAGCACTTGGAAAAGGACACAGGTAAATATTCGCCGAAGGGGTGAACGGTACCCAGGA
>JAGQPR010000771.1 GCA_020426625.1 Planctomycetales bacterium | reverse complement strand
CGTAGTAGGGGAGTTTCGCGGAACGCAAGGTGCCGTGTATGTCTCGGAAGATCGTGGGGCAATCGTGGGAGAGATACGACATTTGTTGATTCTACAGACGGTTGCTGTCCTGTTGATGGGAACGGCTGCCGCTTTCGTCGTCAATGCCGTTTTGAGACAACTGATCGCAAAACCAATTCGTGGCTTCGTGAACGCTCTGCAAAGTGTCGCAGATGGCAATTTGACTGTCATCGCCAGCACACGCAGCTGCAAAGAACTCGGTTACCTAGCCGACCAGATAAACGTAATGACCAAAAAACTACGCAATACGGCTCAGGACCATCGAGTACACATGGAGAAAGCACGACAGATTCAAAGGCATTTGCTTCCAAAGAGCAATGGTCTTAGCGGAATAGCGGTTGCGGATTTGTTCGAGCCCGCCGAAGAGGTTGGAGGTGACTACTATGACGTCATCCCACTGCCAGAGCAAAAGTACTTGTTGTGTCTGGCAGACGTCGCAGGCCACGGTGTACCAGCGGCGATGGCAGCAACGGTCATCAAATCGCTGGTATTGGAGGCGATCCAATTCACTACGAGCCCAGCAGAAATGCTGACACGCATCAATCGTCGCTATGCAGAAATCATAATGCCGGGCCATTTTGCAACGATGGTCGTGCTTGTCATCGACACCATCAACATGACCCTAAGTTGCGCCAGCGCGGGGCATGAGCCCCCATTCATTCAGCAAAGTGGGCTACCGGTCGAACGTCTACTAACTGGCGGGCTGGTACTCGGAGTCAACGAAGAAGTTTGTTACGATGAAGAGACACGTTCTGTGGCTATGGGCACTCGAGTACTTCTTGTATCAGACGGCGTAACCGAAGCCTTTGATCCAGAGGACAATCAGTTTGGAACTGAGAGAATTAGCGAGGCGTTGCAAGAGTTGTCGGCTGATTGTGATATCAATGACGTTGTTCATAACCTCAAGAGTCGATTGTCTAAGTTTCGTGGGACGCGACCAGCGTTTGATGACACGACATTGCTGGCCGTTGAACTTCAGACGCCCACCAACGATGAACTATGTGCGTGAACTTCTGCGATCGCCTGTGTAGCGCCCCAAATAGACTGTATCGAATACTGGTGATGGCGGGTAGCCAGCGAATGAGAACCTGCCGCATTTGAACAGCCATGCGCAACCCACATACTGAAAACCCATTCGTCGAACAGCGATTAGCGCGCTCTCATTGGTGGCATCTGTGGTAAGTATCAGGCGGGTTACACCGTCAGCGGAAAGCGATGGCTCGAGTCCGCTCATTAGGGCTCCATAGAGTCTTCTTCCACGGAATTGCGACATCACAAACACGTTATGAACGAAGGCCGTGTCCTCTGGCATCGTAATCGGAAGTCCAGCTTGTAGATCGCCATTGTGATTAAATGTGGCGGGAATGTCACCGATCGCTACCCATGCGAAGGCCGCAAGTGCGCCTTGGAAGAGAATCGCGTAGCAATAGGCCCTTCCATCTTCCAGATCCTTTTGCCGAGATGTCGTGAATCGTTGCGGATGTAGGTCGATTAACTCACTAAATCGTTCGACGGTTATCTCGACAAATTCGAACTCGATTGGTAACAGAGTCGGACGGATTTGAGCCAACTCGACACCAAATACGTAGCTAATATCTGCCGTGCCGAGCCGTCGAATGACGCGATACGGTAGGTAACGTAGCTGCGTTATTAAGCCCATACGCATGTTCTCAAGTTTGTCGTAGAGTTAGTGGCAACAACTTCCACCGGATTTACTTTCCGTCGCTTGACTTGTCGATGAGGCGGTGGGACTTCGGTAGTCGTCCGTCGATGCTGACGGATACATCGTGTTTTGTTCTACCGCTGGCACACTCGTGTCATACTTGATGTTGGCAACACTGCGTTTGACAGTCTCCTGTGCCGCACCTTGCTGAGCGATGGAACTGACTCGTCGCTGCGGCATTGCACATCCGGCGCTGAAGAATAAACTTGAGATCAATCCCATTGCCGGAAGCATTCCATTCGATCGTATTTTCATCGTGACATCCTTGTCGTTTTGATAGGGGTTTGCGTTGTCGCATACTGAGTCAACGGAAACTCTGTGAATAATAAAGGGCAGGGGCGGCGTGATGCGTCATCACACCAGATGGCGTGAATCCTCAGGAC
>JAGQPR010000770.1 GCA_020426625.1 Planctomycetales bacterium | reverse complement strand
AGCAACAAGCAAAAATCGAGCGACGGGTGTCACGAGCAAAGTTCTCTCCCGTGGAAGTGACCGCCTATGTAATTCCCGAGTTGGCAGAGCTGCTCATGCTGAGGAAGAAATAAGTGATCTTCGATTTTTTTCCGATGCACATCGACGACGCCCTCGATTCGAAGGCATTGCCTGCAATCGACAAGACCGAGCTGAACTATCGACCACGTCCACTTTCCGATGCCCAAGAACGTCGATTAGTGTTGATTATCTTGTTGGTTGCGTTCCCCGTCGTCGCATCTCTTGGGATTGTGCTTCACTGCCTGTGCATTACCATCCCACTCGCACCGCATATGGTTGCTGCGGGTGCTGTCATTCTGTTTGCACGAGTTGGCCTTCGTCGAATCACAGGGGCTTTACAAAAAACGGATTTGCATTTTGCTGCCCTGTATGCCGCCGCGTGTCTCAGTTGCATGGTATGGGAGCTAGTTTGGCGATTCGCCGAATATGCAGGTCCGATAGCCCTCATCGCTGCCTGGCTAACGTGCGGTTTAATAGCCCGTCAAGCTGCAGCATGGCTATTAGTCGCGCCAACTGTAGATCGCGAAACCATGAAGCGATGGCGAGTTAACCTTCCCCAACTGATCCCCCACGGCCTGTCCTTCGATTGCCCCGAGCTCCTGACCTACACCGTAAGCCCAATACTGTTGCTTGTTACTTGGAAGCTGTCGATCTATTCGGTGTCGTTTATCGATAGTGGGCTTTGGCTTTGGCCCATCACTTATTCGGCCAGTGCACTGGGGGTCTGGTTGGTTTGGCATTTGCTCGCCATATTAATCTTGCCTCTCCCAAATCTTGGCGCAAGTCTTCGGGCCTCGTGGCGGGCGTTCACTATCTTTGCCACGTACGATATCCACGGCTGCCGAGCGGCCGGAATGTTCCGCTTTCCGACGGAATGGTTGCGGTCTCCTGTTCGACGCTGGTCGCTGCTTATAGGCGCTCTGGTAGTGACTGGATTCAGTTTTGGCGTGTATTGCCCAAGTCCGCAGTACGCCATGCGGGCGGGCGAATCCGTGGTACTTCAGGCGTTAGCGAACCTCACGATCATCTGTGTTTTCGGACCGCTGGTTTTGGGTTCAACGCTTTGGTTGTGTACCGGGACACTGCTAGCACGCTTCGAAAAGGAATTGTCCACACATCGGTGTAAGGAAACGACGGACTGGGATAACTACGTCGACCGGATCATCAATTCGGAAGATAAAACTGAGCGGGAGCATCTACTCTTGGGTGCCAGTGAAGTTGGAGACTATCCAATTCTCCTCCATAGGGAGATCCTTGACCAACATGTTCATATCCTGGGCGACAGCGGTGCGAGCAAGACCGCATTGGCGATGGGGCCGCAAGCGACTCAATTGATTGCCCGTGCGGATTCAACCGTGGTGATCATTGACCTCAAAGGGGATAAGGCGCTTTTCGAAAGTTGTCGGCGAGAGGCTGCTCGGACACGACAACTGCGTTTTCGATGGATCTCGAACGAGGTCGGCAAGACAACCTATGGCTTTAATCCATTTCTGCAGTCGCACAATGTGAAGCTGAACGTCGAACAAATGACCCAGCAAATCCTGCAAGGTCTCTCGCTCGACTACGGAATTCAGTACGGTGCAGGATATTTTACTGCCATGAACGAGATCGTGATGAACACGATCATGCAACAAATTGGCATTCGCTCTTTTGCCGAGCTGAACGTGCGTCTTAGTGATCGTGATTGGTACAAGAACATTGGCTTCGAAGAGGATTGGAAGCAAGCGCGGCACTTGGGAGCGCTCGTTAGTCGCCTGGCCTCGAGCCAAGCGCTCAACGTCACACCAGAATCGTTCCCCAATGATCCCTGTATTTCACGCGACGCCATTGACGTGGCCAACCTCTATGAAGAACCGCAAGTGGTCTACCTCTGGCTAAGGTCTGCTATTGAGCCAACGAACGCACCGACAATCGCACGTCTGTTTCTTTGGGCAATGTTCACTGCCGCAAGTCACCATCCGCAAGACTTGAATCGTGCCTACTTCTTCATTGACGAAATCCAGCAGGTCGTGAGCGACGGTATCAAGCTGATATTCGAGCAATTTCGGGATATTGGCGGTACCCTTATCGCGGCACACCAAACGGCCAGCCAGCTAAGACGGCAAGGTACGGATTTGGGGG
>JAGQPR010000076.1 GCA_020426625.1 Planctomycetales bacterium | reverse complement strand
ATCCACTACGTCAGTTAACGATCCCGCGATGCCAAGTCAATTCAATTTTCTCCGGCACTGGCGCAGGCGGGACAAGCAGGGATGTTGCCCTGCTGCGCTGTTAACCAACCTGGGGTCGCGCGCAAATGACAGGTCTGCACAAGCCAGGCAAGTGGTCACGATTCGTCAGGCGATGATTTCTCGAGCGACGCGACCGTATACGTCAGTCAACCGGAAATCTCGACCAGCATAGCGATACGTCAGCCTGGTGTGGTCCAGTCCAAGCAAATGCAAGATCGTAGCGTGCAAATCATGCACGTGCATCTTGCCGTCAGTGGCCGCAATACCGAATTCATCGGTCGCCCCGTAGCGCATGCCTCCCTTCACACCGCCGCCAGCCAGCCACACTGTGAAGCCCGTCGAATTGTGATCACGGCCATCATCGCGGCGCACGGCAGGTGTGCGACCGAATTCCCCACTCCATACGATTAATGTGTCGTTCAACATTCCCCGCTGCTTCAAGTCGTCGATCAGACCCGCAATGGGTTGGTCGGTAGCGCTGCAATTCGACTCGAGCTTTGCCTTCAAACTATTGTGCTGGTCCCAGCCTTCGTGCGTCAATTCGATGAATCGCACTCCAGCTTCCGCAAATCGCCGCGCCATCAAGCACTGACGACCAAATTCATCAGTCTGTTTTTCTCCGATGCCGTAGCGACGAAACGTCTCCTCAGACTCGTCGGTCAAGTTCATGATGTCCGGGACTGCCGTTTGCATGCGGTACCCCAGCTCGTAGGATTCGATGACCCCTTCCAATTCCGTGTTGGCGGGATTGCGCTCGACGGCATTGCGATTCATCGTTTGAAGCAGATCGAGCTGCTTGCGCTGCAGCTTGCCCGCAAATTGCACATTGCGGATGTTACCAATCTCCGCATTCTGAATACTGCCGCTCTCGCCGATAGCCGTGCCCTGATAAACCGCTGGCAGGAAGGAACTGCCATAATTCTGAGTTCCGCCCAATTGAGCGGGAGGTTTAATTGTAATGAAGCCCGGCAAATCTTGATTTTCCGTACCCAAGCCATACAACACCCAGGCTCCTACTGAGGGGCGTACAAACTGGAAGTTGCCGGTGTGCAATTGCACCAACGCTTGCGGATGGTTGGGAATATCTGTGTGTGAGCCGTTCAGTAGGCACAACTCATCAGCGTGCTGGGACAGGTTGGGATAGAGTTCTGATATGGGCAAACCACTTTCACCGCTATTCAAGAACTTCCAAGGTGATTTCAGCAAAGTCCGTCCCTGCTGTCCATTGAGCCCTTGTGCCAACGAACCGGGATCCTGACCGTCGTATTTCTCCAGCGCTGGTTTGTAGTCAAACGTATCCACGTGCGACGGGCCACCACGCATGCACAGGAAGATCACTCGCTTTGCTTTGGCAGGAAAATGAGTCTCCTTTGGCTCCAGCGGATTGGAATACTCGCGAATAGCAGCTTCGGCGGCCAATCCCGAAAACGCCAAGTATCCGAAGCCACAACCAGCTGTCTTCAATGCAAATCGGCGTGAGATCATTGGGGAATTCCTGCTATCTGAGCAATCGCGGTTTAAGTAAGCGAATTTGAAAACGGGTTTTTAGGTTGGCTATTGATTTGTCAAATGACAATCGAACCAGTAGCCAACGCCAACATGGTGCTTCGTGCCACCATGTCGTCGTCGTTATGAAGTCGTCGTCATTGTGAAACTGTGCAAACGCAAGCACCATCCGGCTCCGGCGGCCTTCCGGGGTTCAACTAGTTGATATATCTGAACTCACTGGCAGCAAACAGTGATTGGCAGAAAGATGCCCAAGCCAGTTGTTCGGTTCGTTGCCGACCTCTTTTCTCTTGCGATTGGAGCATGGTCTGAATCTCGTCGATGAAAGTTACCGCAGTATCGATTTCTTGTGTCGAAGGTAGCCGGCTCAAAGTCAACATGTAGGCTTGTTCGACGCGTTGTGACACTCCCTGATTGGTATCGCTAAGCAATCGTTTGGCGAGGTCATCGGCAGCACCAAATACAAAATCATTGTTCATCATGAATAGTGCTTGAGTTGGGACCGTTGTGACATCTCTCATGCCACCGATGATACTTGGTTCAGGAAAGTCAAAAATCCGCAAGATCTCCGGTAGCACGCCGCGCACGATGGGCAGGTAGACACTACGGTTTGGATTGTCCGCGAGGATCTGATTGGGTTTTATGTTGCGACCGACCAAACCGTCACCCAATCGGGCGATGATTGATCCTTCGGGTGGTTGCAGTTCAATACGACCACTAGCTACCAGGATCGCATCGCGCAGCGCCTCCGCTTCCAAGCGACGCTGATTCATGCGCCATAACAGATTATTGTCCGGGTCGACCTCTAAAGCCGCCGCATTGTCCAGTGACGACAAACGGTAGACGCGGCTAAGCATGATGGACCGAATCAAAGTTTTTACAGACCAATCGTCGGTGACCAGCTGCGAAGCCAAATGATCTAGCAATTCCGGATGAGTTGGACGATCGCCATTGGCCCCGAAATTGTTCACGGTCGTAACCAGTCCGCGGCCAAACAGGTGTTGCCAGATACGATTGACCGCGACGCGGGCCGTCAACGGGTTGCTGGGGCTCGTAATCCACTGAGCCAATTCCAGCCTGCCGCTGCAATCCGCCGGAATGCTGGGCGTCTCTCCGCACGAAGCGATAGTCAAGAATCCGCGAGGCACACGACTGCCGTGCTCGTCCGGTTCCCCACGAATGCGCAGATAGGTGTCTTCGATTTGTTTAGCGTCAAGCACCGCCATGATCAATCGCGCGTTTGGATCCACCTCTTCAGTCGGTGCTGAGACTTGTTTGATCTGGGTGTTCTTGCGACGGATTTCATCTTTCGCTTGCGCGATCTTCTTTTCGAGCGCTTTCTTGGCAGAGTTTTGGGCCGATTCTAACTGCTGCTCCAAATTGGCGAGTTTCTTTTGTTCGTTCTTCAGTTGGGTCTGGTATTGCTTTCTTAGTCGGTCGTTGTCTGCGCTGCCGAACGTCGCAATTTTCTCGACCTTTTCTCCATCGACTGCCAGCAAGCCGCCTGGTCTGCGATTGCCGTTCGTCTTGCCAGTTCCATAGAGAGTTTCAGTACTGGTAAAGACCCCCGCCAGTGAATAGTATTCCGACTGTGGGATTGGGTCGAATTTGTGGTCATGGCACCTCGCGCAACTGGCAGTGAGCCCCAAAAATGCGCGACTGACCACATCGATCTGCTCATCCACCACATCCATGGTGAACTTTTCGGCGCTCGGCTCGTTGAGCGACTTGGGCCCAATGGCCAGCATGCCAGTGGCCGTCATGTTGCGATCGCGCTGGTCGACATCGTCGTAAGGCATCAGGTCACCAGCGATCTGTTCCATGGCAAACTGATCAAAGGGCTTATCTTCGTTCAGTGAATTGATGACCCAATCTCGATATCGCCAAGCGTGCGGGTAAAGGCCATTGCGTTCCATGCCCGTCGATTCGGCGTAGCGGACAACATCCAGCCAATGTCTGCCCCAACGCTCACCAAAGTGTTTACTGCGCAGCAATTCGTCAACCTTGTTAGCGATGGCTGCCTCGGGATCCGTGGCGTGGTTCTCTACAAATGCGGTAACTTCAGCCGGGGAGGGTTGCATGCCGACAAGATCAAAATAAATCCGCCGCACCATGGTGTAACCGTCAGCATCTTCCACAGCAACGATGCCCTTAGACTCGAGGGTAGCCGCAACGAAACGGTCAATGCTAGAGCGAGGCCAATCCTGGTTGCCAACTTCCGGAATAGACGGATTGCCGATCGGCTGAAACGACCAAAACTGGCGGGCGAGTTCAAAATCTATTTCGCGTCGGATGGGCGCACTCTTGCCCTCCCTGGGATCGTAGGCTCCCATCTCTATCCAATGTTCGAAATCAGCGACGACGCTTTCAGGCAACTGCGCGTCCGGTGGCATTTCAAACGACTCGTATTTCAAGGCGCTCAAAATCAGGCTTTCGCCCAAATCGCCGGGGACAACCGCATGTCCACTTTCACCACCGGTACGGATTCCCTCACGTGTATCCAGCAGCAGCATACCCTTGGGTTCCTTGCTGGACACTGAATGGCACTCATAGCACTTCGCGACCAGAACCGGACGAATCTTCGACTCGAAGAACTCTTCCCTTTCACGATCGCTTACCTGAGCAAAGCCCGCCTGCGAGACCGCAGAAAGAGCTACCAAACAAGAACTTAACAGCAACACTTTTTGGCTCATGTCGATTCCAAAGCGAGTAAGGCGGGAATTAGCGGAATCAATCAATTTCAACAGGTTTGATTCAGCTAGTTTAGCCGAAGAGTCGCTAACTTTGCTAGCTGGAAAACCGGGCAATTGAAGCTTTGGTTGCCCGAAATCCAAACTCGATCAGAGCCTTACGAAGATTCCGTTCATTCTGTCCAGATGCATCAACCAGGAAATCGATGTCAGCGGTCGCACGCGGATTCCGATATGGTCATCTGACATAAGCGTACGCGAGCTTTACCGTTTTCGGTGTTCTTCGCATTCGCGCAAAAACACAAACGATGACGCCCATCGCCAGCCAGCCTGCCCCCGGTTCCGGCACTCCGTAAACGACTCGTGCGCCCGCAATGTCGTCTGCAGATAACTGACGGTTGACAAAGTTGCAGCAATTGGTCAGGCCGCCATCAACGTACATCACGTCACCCGGTCCGCTGGCAGGATGCCCAAGTCCAATTGCGGCATGACCAAGTTCATGCAACATGAGACCTTCCAGGTCATTGGTGTACGCTCCACCGGTATAGAAAATGTCATCTTCCACGCCGGGTGCTATGAAGAAGGCCGAATCCAGATTGATATAGATATCACCCGCCAACGCGTCACGAAACGTAGTGCTCAAGTCATTGCCAGGCGGGCCATAGCCAACCGCACCGCTACCTGCGAAAGGAGTACCAGCGAATTGAAAAGCACCTATGCGTATGTCGACCTGTGACGAGAGAAGATTGGAATTGACTGCAGCGGGGGCACCGGTGTCGGACGCTACAAATTGAAACGTCACAGCCGCCGCTTGAGACCACGTATTGAAGGCTCGTTGGATAGCAGCATCAAACGCTCCCGTGCCACCGTTTAGAGAATCAAAACTTGTCCTCAACCCGCTAATTCCACTGGTGAGACTGTTCAGCCCGGCTGGGAGAAACGTATTGTTCGTCGAGTCCAAGACCGTTCCATCACCCATAAAGGTCCAGGTGATCGTGTCGCTCGGCGTACCCAGGGTTGGATCACCCCATTTGGAACCAAAGGTTACATAATCCGCCTTCGCCAAACTCTGCCAACCACAAAACGCGATCACGGCGAGTACACAATTCAGACAACCAATATTTTGCATCTCTTTTCTCGCGGACAACAAAAGACAGCGGATATTTAGCAATGCTTGAGAAATAAGTGCCAGGAGTCATTTCCGGGAACCAGCTCTGCGGGTACTTCGCACAAATGACTCCTGCACTTACTTCTCGTGCGATCCTTAACGAAATGCGTTGCACCGTCCATCAGTATAGCTGGTGGCTGTGCGATGTGGCGGCTGGCAGCGAATCATTTTGGTACTGAAACTACCCTCACTAGCTTTGAGGGTTGGGAAACCCAAGATCCCCTCCACTATCGATCCATTTTCGGAGTTCAATTGCGTCGGCTTCGTCTTTGGCTCGCCCCGTGGATTCTTTGTTTCGGAGCAACATTCGCGGAGAGATCACTGGGATTTGTAGGCTATCAATTTCTAGTTGTAAGCAAGTTCGGGCGACTTCAGAAAACGTGACGCCGTCGATTTTGGTGAGCAAATCAATCCTGAAGGGCGATCTTCCTAACATAAGGATTTTGCCTTCTTCTATCAGCGGACTGGAAGGCGGAGGGAGCGTTGATCCAAATCCAAATTCTATCAACACCGTACGCAGATTCTTTTCATTCCGCACGGACGTCTCGATCAAGAAATCGATGTCACCCGTCGCGCGGGGATTCTGGTACAGGTTGAGGGCGAAGCCTCCAATCATCACGAATCTTACGTTGTTTGAGATCATCAACGCGATAAATTCTCTGAAATCCTGAGGAAGCTGCATAGAACGGTGCCATCAATTGCATGAATGCCTGGAATCGCTCACGGTAGTCCAGCCTTTGGTCATCTTCCAGCGCTGCCCGCTCGGCCTGGTGGTGGTTTTCAAAGCTCCGAAAGATCTTGTCCATGTTTAGAATTGGTGGATCCATGGTTACCCATCAGTGTCATTTGGCATTGGCCGAAAACAAGCGCCACACTTGTTTCTCGAGCGGTGTACATATTCAAACTACGGCAGTCGTATCTTAAGTGGTCCCAGTCATTTTTCAAAGTTCCCCGGCGATTTCTGACAACATTGACCGAATCGCGTAGATAATCTTGCAAGCACTTGGGGATTTACTGTGGAGCATCCGCAAAGGAGAAAGAAAATGGTCTTTTCGGCCACCCGTTTTCAGGGCGATCCACGCCTCGAACAACTAACCACCAATTCACCTGTCATGAAAAAAGGTGAAGTCGGCTATGCTGTGCGGTTGATCCAGCAGGCGCTTATTGACCTGCATTATCCAATGCCCAAGACCATCGAAAAACACGGTACGCCCGATGGCATATTCGGGAGCGAAACCAAGTCCGCAGTCTACGACTTTCAGGTCAAGGAAAAACTCAAGGACAAGGACGGAATCGTTGGCAAAGATACGATTGCCAAACTGGACACCAAGATTGCTGGTGTGCCTTGGTCCATTCTACCTCCGCTACCAATTGACACACCAGTGGATTGGGCCGTTGAGATGATCATAGAAACGCTAAATTCTAGCTTGCTTGGTGGGCTAACTTACGTCGTTGACGGCGTCCGCATCGAGTCGAAAAAATTCCGGGAGATTGCTGATGCTATTGAAGAGGGCAGAATCAATGTGTTCGTAGATCCGAGCATCGGTGGGGCGTTGGAATATGAGCCGGGTGATAGTGCGTTCAAATTCTCGACTGCGCCAAAAGCCACGATTTACCATCGCGCCTCCATCGTGCATGAAGCCGTACACGCCGTGTGCGATTTACGTGGTCATTCCATGGATTATATTCTTTCGGAAATGCTCGCCTTCATCGGAGGCTCGTACTATTTCCGTCGCGTTACCGCCAAGCGTCGGGAATTTCCGGGGCAACCTGAAACTGATGCGGTTTATCGCACTGCCGACAATATCGCTCACAAGATGGCCCATGGCGAGCTGATCACGCAGGCAGATCTCAACGAACTGCGCTCTGCCCTGACTGCACCCAACTCCGGCTACGCCCACAACGCCGGCAACATTGTGGCCTACGACGGAATCGCCGCATGAACTGAAGCAAAGTGAGTTGCTATCCATCTCCCAAATGTGTCAGCAACGCGATGCACGTCTAATAGTGAAGCTGATACCACGGCGTGCTGTTTTCAAGAAAACAGAAACCGGCCACTCACGCGTCACGGCTCACCGCACTGCAATTCGATCATCGCCGTTCTCGAAGCCCCCACCGCTCAGCTCCATGGGCTTCGCCTCCCCCCCGGCGAAGTTGTTTCACTCTCTCGGTTTGATACCAAGGTCGACGGTCAGATTCACTTCGCCAGCACCCACGCTGACGATATGACTGAATCCGAAGGTATCTGCATCAGAATCGTGGGCATCATCCGTAGCGTTCCGTAGTGTAGGCTCGTAGCCTGTTGGTAGCGTGGCAAGTTCCCATTGTATAAAGTAGTCACCCGGAGCGAGTAGCGGAAACAAATAACGTCCGTATGCATCTGTAATTTGTTCCGCGATAAAGACGTCGTCGCCGCCACCAATCTGATCATCAAGGCCTGGTTGATACAGTCGCACGGTGACTCCTTGAACACCTAATTCACCGGTGTCTTGAATACCATCGCGGTCGTCGTCATACCAGACGCGATCTCCCAAGGCGGATAGCTCTCCGTTGCCCGGCTGATAGGGCGTCCCCGGCGGCAGGCTCGGCGGCGAATTGTCACCATCATCATCGTCGTCATCGTTTCCATTTGCACTGCTCTGCTTGGGAGGGGTTGGCGGATTGGGATCATAATTTGAAGATCCATCGGGACCTCTAGGCGGAATTGGAATAGGTCGTGGCGGAATATCTGCGAAGCCCCAGGCGCTCACGCTCGCCTTGGGATTGTCGATGCTGGCCTCGTACTCGACTTCCGCACTCGATACCCAGTCCTCGGCAGTCGCGACACTGGCTATCAACTCAATCAATTGGGCCACGCCAACGTAGATAGCGACATTGGCACTTATCAACAAATGCGGGGATTTGGCTTGGGATTTTACCAAGAACTCGAATTCACTGTCTTCTGGCAAAAAGGGCACGTCGGGCAGTTCTGCCTCTTCGGTGCTGAGAGCAGGGACACCGGGCAGTTCAATTTCCTGACTAACCTCACCCGCTTTAGGGCCAGCCAGGTTGGCATTGATACCAATATCCACCGGACCAATTTTGCTTTTAGCGCTCGCTGCAAAACTACCGTCCGTACCTCCCGAAAAGCCACCCGAAACTCCCAGTTGGTCATGGAACGGGACGTATTGTTTAACGGGGCGAATGTAGTCAGGAAACTCTGCCTCACCCGAAACGCTCCAAGTGTAGGTTGCATTGCCATCGGAGTCAGTGGTTTGTCCAACTCCAATCTTCACGCCGCCGCCAATCGGGATGCCCGAAGCGGCCAGCGCCGAGCCGTCGATGCTGCCAGCGATCCCACAATCTGGTCCACTACAGCCAATTTGGAACGTAAACGGCACATCTTTGCCATAGGACAGGGCAATACTCGAATAGACACCTACGAATGCCAATAGACCGCTGCCTTCAGAAGTAGCTGCCCGGCCAGAAGGATCTCTGTTGTTGATGGGGTCGTTGCCAACGAAACGATGCAAGTTGGTGTCACCCGCCGAAAGTCCAAGCGGATCTTCATTCATAAACTGTCGCGAATCAGGGTCATAGAATCGCGCACGATAGTAGTACATTCCCGATAGGGCATCGTATTCTCGCCCAGTGAATTTGAATCGATCGCCAGCTGTCGGATTGGTCTCCGAAACGATATCACCAAAGCTGCTGTAAACTGTATGGTTAAGAACTTGCCCGGCGTTGTTGACAACATCATGCACCGTACCGAGATGGTCTCCTAAATACCAGGCAGTACCTTCTCCAGGACGCCAGCGAGCCAACAACTCGTCAATTCTCTCGCCTGCCAAATAACGCGTTTGCACGTTGCCAGCGAGGTCCAAATCAGCCCAAGGTGTACTACCAAAGTAGACCGTCGAATAGACCGATCCTCCTTCGTCAACTAGCACGCGGCGGTCCAACGCATCGTAAGTATACCGCCCAAGGAATGTCACCGCTCCGGCCTGGTCTTTGCCTTCAACTTGTATCAAGCGATTCCGGTGGTCGTACAAAAAGCGAATAGATTCACCTGAGCCAACGTGAGTCTTGACCGTGACATTCCCTTCGTTGTCATATTCGTATTCGTAAATGCCATCACTTAGCAGCTGATTGTTGTCGCCAACTACCACCCCAGTGCCAGCTTGATTGCCATTGATGTCGTATTCAAAGGACTCATTCGGAGCCAAATCGCTAGTTGTTTCGACCAGCTGCCCAAAATCGTCAAAGTTGTAACTGGTAGTGCCACTGCTCGTTTCAACCGATGTCACTCGGTAGAAATCGTCACGTGTAAAATCGTATTGAGCCAGGATTTGACCTACCGAGTCGAGGTGAGTCAGATTGGCTAAACGCCCGGCCGCATCGTATTCCCAGGTCGAACTACCGACCAACTGGTTACCAACCAAGTCGGCGTATCGCGAAACTCCATTGCGAACCCCGCGCTCGTCGTATGAATAATCGATGCGTAATGGATCGACACCACCGCCAGAGTAACTGGTGCTTCGATTCAGATTCCGCTCGTTGATCGAACGCGTTAACTCCGTGCCAAGTCCATCTACTATCGACGTGACATTTCCCAGTGAGTCGTAGGCGTAACTCAATTCAAAGCTGGGTATTCCCATGCTTCCAACGCGGGTTTCCATTGTCGGCAAGTTGAGTGAATTATAGGCGAAGTTCAGAGTTCCAGACGCATCGCCAAGTTCGAGCAGATTACCTACGGTATCGTAGGCTGCCGAAATCGTTTGCACGATCGTCGAACCGTCAAGCCAGGTTTCTTGCGATGGTCTTCGCGCCGCATCGTAGCTGAATTCGATTCGCCGTCCATTGCGATCAACAGTCGCTACTAGGTTGCCGACTAAATCGTACTCATATGTCCTGGAATTGCCCAAAGGGTCCCTGAGTGTGGTCAGTCGATTGAGTGCGTCGTACTCACGTTCGGTCGCGTTGCTAGCAGGGTCGATCGTAGACAATTGGTTGCCTACTGCGTCGTAAGCGTACCGTGTCACCTGCCCGTTGGTGTTGCTGACCGACACCAACCGGTTCATGAGATCGAATTCGTAATTGACTGTTCGACCTAGCTCGTCGCGCGTACGAATTGTATTGCCGTATGCGTCGAGTGTCCTGGTAAATTGGCCGCCAATGGCGTTTATCGATCGGATGCCTCGGTTCGCCTCGTCGTACTCAAATGTAGTCTCCTTGCCCAGTTCATTCGTATAGCGAATCAAATTGCCAACTAGATCGTATTCGAGTAGACGACTAGCGCCGCTAGCGTCTGTAGAACGGGTCATGCGATCCTGCGCGTCGTATTCGAAAGCCGTGGATTCGCCTCGTGGATTGGTGAAAGTGATTGGGTTGTTGCTGGCGTCATATCCCACTGTGAACACATTACCCAGTGGATCGATTTGCCGAATCAGGCGATTCAGTCCATCGTATTCGTAACGATATGTGTTCCCGTTGGCATCTGTTGAGCTCGTGCGATTTCCGACTTCATCGTAGGCATATACCGTCGCATTTCCTAAGGGGTCAATCACCTTGGTGATTCGCCCAACCGCATCGTATTCGGTTAGCCAACGATGCCCGCCTGGGTCGACAACTGCCGTTCGTTGCCCGATTGCGTTGTACTCATAGCGAGTTACACCTTGTAACGCGTTAGACTCCGTCTCGACCTGTCCATCTGGATGATATGTGTACGTGGTGGAATTGCCACGTTTGTCTTTGATTTCGACGATCTGGTTGTTCGCGCTGTAAACGTATTGCTCAATGGCGCCACTGGCATCTATCGTTCTAATACGTCGTCCCTGAGAGTCGTATTCGAAGCGCGTCGTGCGCCCCAACGGATCCGTCATCACGGTGAGCTGATCACCGGTGTAGCTAAATGAAAACTTGGAACCTGTCGCATCGGTCTTTTCGAGCGGCCGACCGATCGCGTCGAAAACGTAGTTCGTTACGTTGCCATTTGCGTCGGTGAATTGCCGGACTTGCCCTAATGCGTTGTAGTCGAATTGCTGCCGTGGTCCGGCTGGCGGATCCTCGCCTCCCACCAATGGACTGCCCGAGGATGTCTTGGTTGGAAACTCGACTATGGTAGCGCGAGGCCCGCCGCCGTATTCAAACAGCGTCGTCAACCCTACCGCGTCTGTTGAACTCATTGCACGACCTCGCGAGTCGTACGTGGCCGTCGTGACCTCGCCGAGCGCATTGATGAACTTAGTCAGTTCGCCAGTAGCGTTGTAAACTAGCTGAGTTTGATGCCCCAGAGGATCGGTGACTCCGGTGACTTGCCCGAAAGAGTTGTTGTCAATTTTGTACGTAGCCAAAAGCGGATTCGTGATTTTCGTCAAGTTTCCGTTGGTATCGTACGTTTGCAGCACCTCGTTTTGCAGTGCATCTACGGCTCGCGTCAAATTGTCCCGATCATCGTATTGCAGCTCGACCGTCCCAGTCGGGCTTTCCGCGCGCACGATATTGCCACGCTCGTCATACGAAATGTTGGTTTCGTTTCCAACGGGATCAACGACCTTTTGAGTTCGCGAAAGTGGATCGTATTCATTGCTTACTGTTGCTCCAACCGCGTTGGCAGAAGACAACAGGCGTCCTTCGCCGTCGAATACGGCTGAGAAGACTTGCTGACCGTTAGCGTCGATGATCGTTTCCAGGAAATGTTCGTGAACAGACGAGTAACCGTATGTGCGTGTGAGCCCCGCCTGGTCCGTGAAATCGATCAAGTTCCCAGACGAATCGTAGTCGTAAGTTAACGAATTACCCGCAGGATCCACGATCTGAGAGATTCTACCCTGCGCATCTCGGAGAAATTCGACGCTTTCGCCACTAGAACTGAACACTCCGTTGGGTCGGATGTCGATGCGGTTGTTGTTGCGGTCGTGTATGTTGTCTAAGCCGCCAAATTGCCCGTACTCGTAAACGGTGCCATCCTTGGTGGTCAAGCGATAGGCGTTGGGATTGAAGGGCGCACCGTCAAAGCCGTGGTAAAAGGCACCGTTGACTTGCCGAAGCTGTAGCTGGCCCACGTCGAGCGAATCGTACACGCCAGGATCAGGCACGAATCGCGCCGACCAGGAACCTCCGCCAAACAGACTGAATTGCCGCTGCGGCCTAAACGTAAACGCAACACGACGGCCTTCAGGATTGGTGATGTAAACACGCGTGCCATCCCGGAACGGGGTGGCGGCACGGGCGAGGCCCTGCTGTTCGAACTGGTTGACGGGCAACGTTTCCCGAATGTTGGGATCGGAAACTGAAAGTGTCCAGCCATATCCAAAATCGCCCACCTCTCCCGCGTCCCGCGTGTCGTATGAACGAGTTACCGTGATGGGAATGCCTGCAACCGGTATCGTCAGATCGGTAAAGTCGAGCTCGAATTGCCCTAGCTTCAATTGCCCGTCCATACCCAACGTCAACGTCTTGGCCGACACGTTACCGCTCAAGTCCTGGGCCAAGATGCGAATGACGTAGTCGTCGTTGTGCAGCATGGTCGGATCAAACGTGGCTAGCACTTCGTCAACGGCGGCCGCGTTCTTGCGCACGAGTTGCTTGTAGTCGGGATCGGCTTCGGTGGGCTTGTTGATGTCCACCAAGTCGGCCCGGCCATAATCGACGCGATAGAATTGCAAGTTGTCGTCGGTGACCGAACCGACAATGTCGGTCAACGTGGTCACGATCTGGTTGGGAGCGGGCGAAGTGATGGTGATCGTTGGACCTTGCGTGTCAGCGGGATCAAAGACGCGCAGCTGAACGTCTGAGGTGGACACGTTGCCCGATGCGTCACGGGCGGTGGCTTGCAAGTTGTACAGGCCAGCTACGTTGCCGCGCAGTGTGAGCGAGTTGTTGGCATCGAGTACTTGCGGGACGCCATCGAGGGTCAATTCCAGTTGGGCGACGCCTACATCGTCCCGAGCGCGGACAACCACCACCGTATCCTGCCCCAAAGCCAGTGGATTGGCGCTCAGCTGCAACGTGACGATCGGAGCGGTCGTGTCCGGCGTCACCTCCAGCGTGTAAGTCTGCATGACAGAAGCACCGAATGAGTCCGTGACTTGGACGGCCACGGGATTGGACAATTCCACACCTGGAGCTGTCGCCCAGCGAATGCGTCCCCGTGAGTCGATCTCCATGCCGCTGGGGCCAACCAGCAGCTGGTACGTCAGCTCGTCGCCTTCAGCGTCGGTAACTTGCAAGTCGTAACGATAGACGCCGCCCAACGAGACGCTGGTGGGCGCGGTCGAGGCGATGACTGGAGCTTGGTTGGCGCGAGCTTGCACGCCAAAGCGCTGCACGCTCACGTTGCCCGAAGTATCAGCGGCTGCCACGCGAACCAGATGCGCTCCCGCCTGCGCCGCAGTCGGCGTCCACGTGATCAGACCGCTGGCAGAGTCGATTTGCATGCCCGCAGGGGATTCGACCAGCGAGTAGGTAATCGTCTCCGCTTCCGGATCCATGGCCGTTACCTGGTAGCGGTACTCGGCATCCACTCTAGCTTTGAACACCGCTCGCGAAGTGATCACCGGCGGCTGGTTGCGAACCACTTGCGTTACCAGAATATCAAACGTCTGCGAAGACGAATTGCCCTGCGAATCGCTAACTCGGACCGTGGCCCGATGCGTGCCCAACTGTCCGAGCGTAGGGGTCCAGCGGATGATACCGCGCTGGGCATCGATGGTCATGCCTGAAGGGGACTCGGTCAATGCGTAGACCAGTACGTCGTTCTCGGCATCCACGGCACGCACGCCGTACACGAAGCGTTCTTCAGCAACCGCTTCGCTGGGAGCCCGTGAGAGAATGATCGGCACTAGGTTCGCGCCGGACACGAGCAGTGAAAAGCTCTGCTGCGCTTCCAGGCCAGCCGGATCCTTGGCCGAAATCACGAACCGCTGCAAGCCGATCTGATCCAGGGTCGGGGTGTAACGCAATATACCATGGGCCCGATCCAGCGAGGCACCGTGCGGCGCTTCGACCAGCGTCCATTCGACCGGATCGCCATCGTCGTCGGCGGCCCGCAGATCGTAGGCGAACTGGTTGCCAACGGTGGCCCGGAAGGCTGAGGGCGGGGAGACGATGCGAGGAGCTGTGTTGTTGTTAGTGGATATCACCTCGATGGAAAATGTCTGCTCGGTCACACCGCCGCGACCATCAGCAAAGGTCAACGTCGCCGAGTGCCCGCCCAGTTGATCGAGCGTGGGCAGCCAGCTGACCGCTCGCAAATTCTCATCCAGCGTCATGCCCGCCGGTTGGCCGCTGAGCGTGATTCCCATGGGATCGCCATTGGGATCGTCGACTTCGATCAAGTAGAACCAGGGCTGACCGGCAGCCACCGACATTCGCGGCGACGAATGCACGACCGGAGCGATGTTGGCTGCCGTGTCGGCGACCGTCACCGTGAACTGCTGCTGGGCCACGCCACCGCGGGCATCCCGCACGGCTACAGCAATCGGTACACTACCGACTGCACCTGGGGTGAAGCTGAGTACCGCGCTGGCATCCGCGCCATCGAGCGCTGTGAGCGTCACACCGCTGGCTGGCGACAGTAGCTCGAACATAAGATTGTCGCCATCGGCATCCTGAGCTTGTAGACGATACTCCCAAGGATTGCCCACCGAGGCCGAAGCGATAGCCGTGGACGTTATCACTGGCGCGGTGTTGTTAGCATCGACGATGATTTGGAAAGACTGCAGCCAGACGCCCGAGCTGGTGCCGTCCTTGACGCGGATAACAACTTGTTGCATGCCCGCTTGATCGGCTCGCGGCAGCCAACCCAGCTGGCCGGTGACCGGGTCGATCACCATTCCGTCGGGAGCCAGCGGCAGATCGTAGGAGAGCGCATCCCCGTTGGGATCGCGTGCGTCGACATCGTAGAGTAGCTTCGTGCCCACAGTTGCCACGCTGGGAGCCACACTGACGAAGAACGGATTGACGTTGTTGGCCAGACTCTTGCCGCCAGTGACATCGATCGTGAACGATTGCGTGGCCAGTCCGCCGCGACCGTCCATCACCGCCACTGTCACGCGCTCTTGTTCGTAAGCAGCGTCAGTTACATCCCAGCTGACCAATCCAGTTGCATTGTCGATTGTCATGCCCGACGGCGCAGCGAGCAACTTGTACGACAACATGTCATCGACCGAGTCGCTCACAGCGACTTGATACGAGTAGGCATTGCCGACTTGCGCCGACACTACCGGTTGGCTGGTGATCGTCGGGTCTTGGTTGTCGAACACGGCCAAGTTAAAGCTCTGCACATCGACGCCACCGCGTGTGTCGAGCGCTTGGATCGTGACTGAATGGACTCCCAGGTCTGCGATCGTCGAAGTCCAACTGACTAAACCGCTGCCGCTATCGATCGTCATACCCGCCGGACCGTCCAGTAGTGCGTAAATCAACGATTCACCGTCGCCGTCGTGAGCAATCGTTTGATAGTTCATCGAGCCAAGCTTGACGGACACTGGCGGCGAGCTGACGATGACCGGAGCTAAGTTGTCCGCTGGCGAAATCACCAGTACGGAGAACGATTGACGTGCGGAGCCACCGCGGCCGTCGGAGACTTCGACTACGATATCCTGATTGCCCAGTTGCTGCGCTGTCGGCTGCCAACTGAAATCGCCGCTAGTGGCATCGATGCTCATGCCGCTGGGCCCAGAAACGATGCTGAACGAGAGTGCGTCGCCATCGGCATCAACTGCCTGTGGCACATACGGATAGTCAACACCCACCTCGGCCAGCCCAACCGGAAACGAGCTAAACACCGGTGCGCGGTTGGCTGGAGCGACTCTGGCAGTGATGTGGAACCGTTGCCGGCTCATACCCAAACGCTCGTCAGACACTTGCACTTCGACAGCATGTACGCCACTATCATCGGCGCCCGGCGTCCACCGCAACAAACCAGTGGTAGCATCGATGGTCATGCTGGACGGGCCAGCAAGCAATTCAAAGGAGACGGTCTCACCGTTGGGGTCGAAGGCAGCGACTTGATAGCTGTACTCGCGTTGCAATTCGGCCGTAGTCGTCGGCAAGCTTGTGAACTGCGGTGGCTCGTTCAGCTTGCCGTAGAACAGCAAGTCGTACGTAAACTGCGTCTGGTTGGGATTGTAGAAGGCAGCTGACAGGAACCCGCTTTGGCTTTGAGGGGCAAGCGTACCGCCGGTGACGAGGCCGGTGAAATCGTAGTAGGGCAATCCATCTGGTGTTTCGCCAGCGGCGCCGCGGACCAGCACCAGCGGGTCGCTGATGTTGGCGATGGCCACAATCAACGGAGCGTCCGCCGGAAACTGGCCTACGTTTTCCACGGCGGTTTCCGCATACAGCGCATTGCCAGAGGTATGGTAGCTGGTGCGTGCATAACGGACGTCGAAGCTGCCCGTCACGTCGGCAAATTGCGTGAAGTCAACTGACGATTCATCTGGCTGCAGGCCTGAGATGGTGATGATCTGGGACGTCGTCTGATTGTTGGAGTCGATGGCCGTGAACTCGTATTCGTTGTCGCCCGGACCGACAAACAACTGTGCAAAGAAGTTGCCAGCTGCATCGACGCTATCCAGCGGTGTGCCATTGACCATGATCAAGTCGATCACCGCATTGGGAAAGTCGGCGATAGCAAACCCACTAGCTACCAAAGTCGTCCCAGCTGGTACGCTGCTGCCATCCAAGGGGGAGGTGACGGTGATCTGTGGCGCGGCTGCGTCGGTCCGCCAGTCGATGATTGAGTCGTCCAACAGTTGCCCCACCGATGCGGTCACGACATCGCGGCCCATGCTGTTGCCAACATAGCTGAACTGCACGTTGCCATCGGCGTCAGAAAAGCCGAAGCCACGCTGTGGATTCACACCGGATACGTCGAAGTCAACGCGAATGCCTTCGATGGGACCGCCGAAGCTGTCCGCTACGCGAGCTGTCAGGACGATGGCATTGTTCACTTGAGGATTGGCGGTTGCGGGAGTCAGCAGCACCGAGCCCACGTCGGCCACTGGCGACAGGGCTTGTCCCCCGGTGTAGCCGTAGGAGTCAAAGCTACCAAAGCCGTAGACAAAAACACCGAACGGCAGCGGGCCCGCCAGACTGTAGGAACCGAGCGTGATGGGAATCTGCGCGCCGAAGAAGCCACTCTCGCCGATCGCCGTAAAGAGTCCTGCTTCGAGTGCAACTCCGTCGAGTTCGATCTGACCAACCGCCTCTGCCGGCGCGACCAGATTGATGAAGTTGCGATCAAAGCGCTCGTTCTCAGGAATGGAATCTTCTGCAGGAGTGGAGACGGTGTAGCTACTGAGGAATTGTTCGTAGGGTGGGATGATGACCATGAACGGATCACCCAAGAAGTTGGGATCACCGCCGGTCTGCGACTGGTAGAACTGCTGCGAATGCGCGTACTGGGCAACCAGAATGGGCCCGTTGGACTGGATGTAAGCGGCTTGGGTTAGCACCTGCTCGTGGAATTGTCCACGATTGAGCGTGGCGACCACGGTGCCATCGATCTTGACTTCGGTTCCATCCGTTTGAGCCAGGAAGCGGAAGCGATCGCCGACAGTCGTTCCAGTTGCCAGAGGCACCGTCACGAATTCCCGCCCCCAAGTATTCGTCGCAGGCAGTTGTTCTACCAGATGGTCGCAAGCGCTAAACTGCGTCGGCATGAAAGTACAGCGATTGCTTCCGTACACCGCGATCGGATGACTGCTGCTGATAATGCTGCCGGTTAGGTCGGGGTTGAAATCAAACAGACCTCCAAGCTGATCTTGCAACAGATACGTTTCGCCTGTTTGCAGCGTGACGTTGTGTGCGCGGATCGCAAAATCGGACTTGAGGACGTTTACAAACAGCAGGCTACCCACAGGTGCAGTAAATCCATAGGTCAACGTCTGGCCGATGCCGACGTCCAATTCGACCGTCTGATTCACCTTGGTTAAAGCAATACTGCTGGCTGGAGTGCGGGTGGCTCGAAATTGCACGGTTGTGTCGTCGACATTGCGGCCGCTTAACAGCAAATAATAGGTGCCGGTGCGGATAGCGGTTATGCTGAAATCACGCGCATCATTGCTACCGCCGATCGACTCGGAATCGGGGCCAAAGACGCTCCAGTTCAAGTTTTGAGCGGTAGCGGCAATGTTATCGAAATCAATTCGATCACCTGCATTGGCTTCGAATTGCAGTGCTAAAGTTTCCCTACCTGGGCTGAGCACGACAGTCAGATCGGTATCAAGCTGTAGCGCCTGAGCCATGTCGATATCGTCGATTCTAAAGTCATAGGGAACGTTGGCCGTTTGACTTCCGAGTACGGAAACGATGTACTCTCCACTCTCAGCAACAGGGAAATACGAGCGAGGCCCTGAATCACCTGAGATAGAACCGGTGTAGACAGCACGTCCACCGACATTTTCAATGCGAATTTGGCCGGATGGATTCGTCGACAATAGATTTTCCAGACGCACGCGTTGGCCTGCTGACAGATCGATGCGGTAGTCTTGGCGTCCCTGTCCAGGTGACACAATGCCCGTAAGTCGCTCGCCAACTGCAATCTTGGGTGCGGCTGCCAGGTCAAGGAGGCGAAAGCTAACATTGACAGGTGCATTGCCTTCACCGATCAATACAACGTAGTGCACGCCATCTCGAACCACTCTTGCTAGCCCATTCGCGGTTGGCGACGTGTCGAAAGCACCTGTTGGGAACACACGCTGTAGATAGCGATCGAAGACTCGCAAACGCGCTCCCGAACCCGCTAATCCGTCAAATGCCAGTTGTTGACCAGCCGTGGCGGAAAAGCTGTATACGAATGCTTCGCGTCCGCCGATCAAGTCCTCCGACACGATGTCCCCGACGTTAATTGCCGTCGCGGCAGTCAAGTCCAAAACGCGAAACCTGTAGCTGCCTGCGGCACCGCTGGTATTGCCACGCAAAGTTATGGTGTAGGTTCCCGACTGGGGCAGAAAATCTGGACCTATTTGCGGAATGTCCTGAAGTTCGCCAGCGCCGAAAACGCCAGTGAACAATCTGCTGCCATCTGGAGCCGTGAAATCTATTGAGAGATTCTCACTGGCTGTATCCAGCGCGTCGATCAACAGCGGCGTGCCAGCAGGAGCTGAGAACTGATAGCTGGCAGTTTGTCCCGCAGCGATCGTCAACGTTTGTTCGGTATTCAACCCAGACTTGCTGACCGGCGCATCATCGGTAATGTCCATGTCAAACGTCACTTGGCCAGCATCTGCGAATACCAGGCCGCCAACAGTCACGCGATAGCTACCGTCGACTAGCAGCCGTGCTGTCCGCACGTTACCGCTGCCGCCACCGAGCGTCATACGATTGCCAGCGGGATCATAAACCCGGAAGTCATTGCGCCCCTGGCCGGACTGAATGTTGATCACTAGAGTCTGACCAGCCACCCCATCAAATTGATACGCGGCGTGGTCGCCACCGGAGAAAGCCACGGTAGTCGGATTGGTTGGCAGCTCGGCGAAACTAGAAACGTCCGACAATTCGACGTCATAGCTATAGGGACCGAGTGTTGTGAGCTGCGTGAACCAGGCATAGTACGTAGCCGTCTGTGGAAAGGTAAACAACACGTCGCTATCGGGAATGTGATTGGAAAGCAGAGCTGTACCACCTGGCCCATAGATTGACAGGTTGCCGCCGCGATTGCCAGTCAACGAGTTGAGTAATACTTGCTTTCCAACCTCTCCTTCAATGCGATAGGCGGTCGTAGTACCGACCGGAACATCGCTCGCCGCTAGACGTTCACCAATGGTCCACATCGGTGAAGTATCCAAATCGATCAACTTGAACTTGAAATCCAAGGCGGCTTCGGCGTCGGCCGTCATCAGCACATAGTAAGTTCCAGTCTCGCGGAACTGAAACTGATTGTTAGTCACAGTGGTCGTATCATTGGCTGGACTGAGCGTGACGATGCCGCCGCTGGGGCTGACAAGCCAAACTCGTACGCTCGGACTGCCCTGATTCAACGTGTCGTAATAGATTTGTTGCCCAGCAGCTATGTCAAAACTGACTACCTTAGCCTCCTGTCCTGTGGGGAAATTGACTTCAACGATTTCACCAATTTGTTTGGGCACGGCAGCCGACGCCAGTTCGACAAGTTCAAAGTCATAGTCACCACTGTAGCCATCAAAGGGAGCTTTGACTTCCACGGTCCAATCTCCGCCAGACAGGCCGATAAAGGGCCCAATGTCTGCTCCTGTATTGCTACCCATAAAGAAGGCTGACGTGCCATCAGGAGCAATCACCTTGGCTTGGCTGGACGCCGTCGCAAAGGTGTATTCGCCTGGATCGATCTGCACCTGTGTGTCGTCCTCAGTGCCGACAATCAGAAACTGGCTGCCAATGGGATTGGTGGTCAGCCGGTGCGTATTTCCGTAACCCAGGTTGAGATACTCGGTACCCAGCGAATCTAAGGGCAACGCGAGAAACGCGTCCGTAGTGTTGACGGCTCGGTTAATTCCGTAAACGGTGACAGGATCTTGAGCGACCACATGCACTCCCAGTTGTTGCACTTTGGCAACCAACTCGACCTCGACATCAAAATCGGTCTGATCGTCGGCGGTGCTATCGTTGAGATCATCGCTCGGTAACTCAACAGCGGTGACTTCACCGGGATTAACGACAAACTCCACTCGAAAAGGCAGCATCGTGCTTGGATCGATCAAACCTGGAATTTCGACAAAGCCAGTTGTGGCCACCTCGCCTGAGATATGCAAGGCTTTCTGTGGAACATTCCCGCCTTCAAACAAGTTGTCTGGAAACCCGATCCAAAATTCAGTTCCGCGACTGTCGATGACGGTTCCGGCGCTGCCTTCTCCGGTTGAGTCACCTGAACTACTGGCAGTAGCGGAATTAGCTATCGAGTTTTCAGAACTAGCTTTTGAAGTCGCGCGTCCAGCAATCGCACCCGTTGGAGGCTGGGTCGTCGTTGGTCGTACAGAGCTACTCGATGCGTTCGTACTCGCCGATGTTGTGGGTGAAGCCAGACCGCCGCCCGAACCGCCCTGGAAAGCAGTGTTGCTACCACTTGCATCTTGCGTAGCAAACTCGATTTGTAGTGACTTGATCAATACTGATGATTCGGTATCGCTATCGTTATTCACCAAGCGAACAACCAACTGGGCTTCAGAGCCGGGCAAGACGTTTGCCAACGATAGGGAAACCTTGTTTCCGTTTTGTGTGGTCCCGCTACTGAACGCGGCTGACAGGCCTTCGGTAATATTGAAGAAAGAATCGCCGCTGGCGCTCAATGGATGCACCAATGCGTTACCTGATTTGTCCAGCAGTGCGGCTTCGAAGGCATCGCGCATACTGCCCTGCGACGTCTGGTCAAAGCTCAGGCTCTCGTATTCAAAACTGATTGCCGACGCTCCCGCAGGAACGACAAAATCGGAGACCAACGAAGTGATCAACGAATTGCCTTCACGCAGCAACGGCGAACAGGATTCGTTCGCAAAGCTACCAGCCCCATCGCCGCTGCCGCCGGATTGTTCGAACAACCAGCCGGGTCTAGGACGTGTGCCGTTCAGAAAGTTGACGATCTGCAAGACGTCCGATGGCGACACAAACGTATCGCAGTTCACGTCGTGAAACGGAGGCGGTGAGAATCCTCCCTGGCCGACCACATTCAACTTGCCCGTGTTGGGGTCGCTGACTCGTGGGCCGTTCAATTCGTTGACAACAACCAAGACATCATTGGGAGCAATGAAGCCGCCCGCATCTCCGGTGGTATTGAGTGGATTGAGAACATTGTTCCAATCCGAACCG
>JAGQPR010000769.1 GCA_020426625.1 Planctomycetales bacterium | reverse complement strand
AAAACACTTCCACGTTTGAACGATCAATTCCATTCACAGTAAACACCCAAGTTATCTTTTCCAGGTCCTTGGCGGCGCTTCTCGGCGAACGCAACGCTGGGTAAAGGTAACTAACCCTCGCTCCGCAAGTTGCATTGGTTGCGTGCAACTTGCCGAGCCGCTGCTAGTGCGAGTGTGAACGCAGAGTCGTTTGCGATAGGGCATTTGGCTTTGGAGTTGGGCGTTGTGAAACTTGCCAATGAGCGCCACTGAATTCGAAATGAGTTGGACGCAATGATCAGCCGCTCGATTTATTTTTCAGCAAACACAGCGCGCAAAAAAACGCATCCGCCCAAAATTGACGGATGCGTTGCTAACTAGATGTTTGAACCGATTCTTCAGGCTTGGCCCGAGATCTCTGTAGCTTGGCGAATCGGCCTAGAACACGTCCAAAATGAAATGGTGTCCCCAGTGATACCGGCGAGAACTGGGATAGTAATTGTGCCAACGCCGGTTGTACACGGGAATCTGCATCTCAGGTGGATAGCGGTTGTACAGGCTATCGCTGCTTTGATAGTATTCGCTGCCACGGAAATTCTGTGGATAGTAGACATAGGGGTAGTGGTAGAAACGCGCGCAATCGCGGCTACTAGCGGCTCCCCCCCAAGTCTGTCCAAAGGCCATTGCCTGAGGCGTTTGTGCATATCCCATTGAAGCGGAAGTTGAGGCGTAATTCTGACCGTAGGACGCCAATTCGACATTGGGCGAACTGCTGCTGACTCCGCTGCTAGAGCTCTCCTGTGCGAGAGAGGAAGTTCCAAAAGCACAAACGCTGGCAAGCGCTAATGACCATGAGATTCTGCGAAACATGAGATCCCTCTCCCGGCGAATTTCTTCTCAAACAATCCAAAAACTGCGGCTACAACAAATCAGGTTGGCCACTGTCTTTGGGACTCTCAATTGGCAAACCGACGAACGCTACTCTCAGTTTACCTGTGAGAGAATCGGCAGGCTGCAAACGTTGAGTTGAAAGAATATTCCGTACATTCGGCAATACGAGTCAATCAACACACTGCGCAAGCTTTGAGGACACAGACAGATGGTAATTGGGCAGGGAAAGTCGTATTGAGTCGCTGGGCGTAAGGCGGCGTAAGACCAATGCCATCAGAGTTACATCTACCAAGCGGCGGCGATAAGCGAGAATGGTCTCTATTCGGGTAACTTGCCGTCAGCAATTTCTTCTTCCCATTCGTCCATCAGCGGCCAGTCAACGGCGCATGTGCCGAAATCGGCCATGTGTAAGTAGCCAGTAAGTCTCTCGATTGTGCGGTCCAACATCTCGCTGTCCTTGCGAAAAATCGGACCGTGACTGGGCAGCAACCATTTCACGTCGGAGTTGCGAATTCGCTGTAGGGAACGGATAAAGTTCGGAATATCGCTGCCGTGATGGGCATCGATGGCCCCTACACAGCCATCGCGGTAGATATTATCGCCGCTGAACAGTAGATCGCCCAAACGAAAAGCTAGCTGGCTGTCTGCGTGCCCAGGCGTGGACCAAACCTCCAGACTCAGATTCCCGACCTCAATGCTTGCCCCTTCGTCGATAATGAACTCCGTCTCCACTGACGGCATTTCCAGATGAATGTTTTGCGCCTCGATCTCCGCAAAAGTTCGCAACTTGTCACCTGCTGCCAATAGTTTGGCAGCCTTGGGGTGCGCCGAGACGGTTGTTTTTAACAAGCGTTTCGCCAAAGCAAGCCCTTGACCATGGTCCACATCTGCATGCGTAGCAACCAAGGTTTTGCACTTCGACAGGGGAAAATCCAGCTCGCGAATCAGTTCCACGATCTCCTCAACCGATTCTTCATAGCCGATATCGATCAAGATCCATTCTTCGCTATCGAATACCAGATAGACATTGCAGCCAATCACGTGCCCAGCTTGAAAGTTCAATTCAATGACGTTTGGAAAAACAGTCTTGCGTTCAAGCATGGGCTGCGGTCTTGTCTACAGGAAGGACGTGTCAGGAGCCAGAAAATTTCAATCGTAAGAGCATTCTCTACGAGAGGGGATTGTATGGGCTTTTTCGGTCGTTTACAAACCCATCCTCAGTTCCCACGCCAAAGCGTGAAAAACAGTGGGAGAAACGACGCGACCATCGGTGGCAGGTTGGCTAGTGTCACAAATCGTAATTCCAATACCACATCAGCCTCTAGC
>JAGQPR010000768.1 GCA_020426625.1 Planctomycetales bacterium | reverse complement strand
CGCCGAGTTAGAAACGCCATCGACGCGTGAGCACCTTGAGCGATCTGCTTCCCTCGGCGCATCTTCAGGTCGTGTCGCATGACGATGACCTGTTTTATGTTTGGGGCGCCTGATTCTTCCATTCACCGTCTCTCCGCTTTGCTTCTATTCATCAAATAACAACACCCGCGAGCCGGAAATGCGACCCGCGGGTGCTCAAGTTTCAAGTATACCGCAGTCGGACCGGAGCCCAACACGCGTTTACAGTTCGATCGCTTCAACTTCAGCGACGAATCGCTGGTTGTTGTCGGCCAAGAACGCACTGATCACGTTGAACACGGAGTCACTGAAGCCACCGATGTTCATAATGTCAGCTCGCTCACAAGCCTGAACCGTCTGGTATGGTTGCAGATCGATGTTGACCAGCTTCGGGCTAGCTTCCTTTCCTATCAGCTTGCGCTGGTTGTCAACGAACGCTGCCCAAGCTGTCATCACACCGGTCGAACCGTGCCGTCCCGTTCCGACCCAGCTCTCGTTATCGCTAACGAGAACAATGCCGGCGAACTTGCGCTTCGCATGCTTCTGGTTGGCAGCTACCAGCGGCAGCGAACAATCTGTTCCACCACCACCGTACTTCGCCAGCCGTTCAGCAATACTCAGGATCGAATCGTTCGGGTCGATCTTGGCATCGTAAGCCGACGTATCGAACGGAACCACAACGCTGTCCGGGTTGCGTCGCAGGATCGCTGCGGCGAAAAGTGCCGCCACGTCGATGCATCGCATCTTCGAAGTTGCACCTCGTCCACGGTTGCCTGTAACCGCACAGCTCATCGAACCTGACGTATCCAGACCAATCACAACCGGTCCCGGCAATTCCGGTACGTTTCCACAGGCGATCTCGGCTGCCTTGTGCAGTGCAGTCTTGATCTTCTGCGGAACGTTGTCATCCGCGTTCAAGTACGCAGCAAAGTACTGGTAAGGGAACTGCTTCGAACGTCGAATCTCCGACTCGTCAGCAATCCGGTCAGCCACGTAATCAACCATCGCATTTGTTGCCAAAACATCGTGTCGCAGCAAAGTGTTCAAGTTCATACGCAGTGCCTGCGGCCCCATCTTGCGAGCCAATGCAGCCCAAACCTTTGGTCCCTTGGCAGCATCGGACAACAAGTCCCATCGGACGTTGTCGAGTCCACCAGCGATCAACGCTTGTGCTTCCTCGCATTCCGAGTTGCGGTAAGCGATCAGCGACTGAACTTCGACCGGCAAGTCGGCTTCCGTTGCCGGTGCCCACTTTTTACCTTTGCCAGGTGTCTTGCCCATGGTTGAACCATCTTCGCTTCCCGAAGCTCCTCCATTGGAACCACCTTCGAAAATGCTCTTATCAGTCAACCAACCGAACATCGCTCGTCGAGCGTTATCCTTCGGTGTCGGTCGGGCCATACGCAGGATGTCCCGCAAGCTCGGATCGTTACCGATTGACGCGCTCAGCAGCTTTCCAACCGAGGCTGTGTTCAACCAGCGCTGGAATGCTCGCTGCACTGAGCTCGACAAACCAACGCGGCCCTTACCCGCCTTATTCTTGAACTGGCCAGACCGAATCATCTGAAACACAGTTCGCAGAACGCGACCGTTGTCGACCACGCGATCGAAAACTAGGTGCATCAACTTGGTATCACGAACAGACAACGCGACCAGCAATGCAGCCGGCATGTCCTTCATGAACGCCTTCTCACGTGCGTACAGAGCCAGCTTCGCCAAGTACTGGTTGTCGTCGATTTCATCGATCAACTTCAGAACTTCATCAAGCTGCGTCTCAGCTGTGTTGTAGAACGCGTTACCGAACGTACCGGTAGCGGCTACTTGAGCCAACGCGTGCTTCGGCTCGAGCTTGTAAGCTCGACCACCAGCTTCGTTAACTGCGTCGGCTCGTGGCAGTCTCGCAGTCTTGCTTGCGAATAGAGACTTGTTGGCCATGGATTGGTTCCTCGTGGGATCAGCTTCCAGCTTGTCATGCTCTGCGATGGCCAGCTAAGGCAACCGCAGGCAGGATGCCTACGCCACTTAAAAGTCCGTTCGACGAAGGGTAGTTGAGAATGTGGGCTTTCACCCAACCGTTTAAAAGACGATGTAATCCCAACCGGCAGTCGAACTAAGTTCTTGGATATTCGCCGTGATGATCACTCGACCAAGCAGCGTCCCTTCTTTGCACTTGTGTTCT
>JAGQPR010000767.1 GCA_020426625.1 Planctomycetales bacterium | reverse complement strand
ATGCCCATGGCGTTTCGTTCCCGCCACGAATTGCGCTAATTGACTTTCACTAATGCCTGTCGCCTTGCTCATGGAGTGCTCAACTCCGTCGCCGTTCCTTGCCAATCGTGACTTTAGAGAATTTGCGTTAACTCAAACAAACAGCCTTCGAACTGCTCCACTACCCACCAAATTGTTGAATTTCTTGTAGTCCTTACGCTCACGGCGAATGCGACCAGCCGGAATTGCAGGATGAATACGGTGTGCCTCAGCGAATGCAATTATACTTTCTGCACTCGGTCGTTTACGCGCGGATGCTGTTTTCCATTCGGAACTCGGAATCAGCGATTCCATCGCTAAAGCGTCCGCTTCTTTCTCAATCTTCTCGGTGCTTGCTTCATCCAAATTGTCTACGATTGAGTCACAGATACCGGAATCAATATGTAAAGCAATGTGCGCTAGTTCATGCAACAAAACAAACCAGAAATTATCCAAACGATCATATCGAAGCGTTAGTGCAACGATGCGACTGGTTTCGCTCAGTCGTATTGCCGCTCCGTCAAGAAACGTTCTTGGAAGTTGTGACTCGACGATCAAGTGAATACCACTCTTGCGAAGGAACTCGGCGGCAAGTTTTGGCCCATCGTCGAAGTAGCTGAGCTTGACCACTTGCTCCAGAAAATCTTCATTGACAGTTCCCGATTGATACACCGCAATCTTTTCACGCGATGCGACGCTCATCACGCGAATTTTCCAAGCGGTTAACGCGGCGTCGTCCATCTCGCTTCCGCAACGTACATTCTGTCGCTCCAGAGCTGGATGTCTTGACGGATTGCCCACGGCGGCAGCGAATTGGCCGAGTACATCTTCAATCTGATCTTTTGCTTCTTGCAATGAACCAACAATCCCCTTCAGCCATCCTCGTTTGTACATTTCCGTGATGGGAAACTTCTTTCCCAACGCAAGGAAGTCTCCATCATCGAGCGTCGCACCGCGTTCCTGGAGCAGGACCTCAGCCGGAATTCCTAACTCGCTTACAAGCTTGCGAATCATCGTCAGCGAAAGTTCGCGCTTGCCATTCAGGACTTCCGATACCTTACCCTTGCTACCGAAGATCGGGATTAAGTCCTTTTGCTTCAGTTTCGCTTGTTCCATGCGGAAACGAATTGCCTCGATTGGATCGGGCAAGTCAATTGGGTATTCCTTTGCTTCGTAGGTCTCAACCAACAGAAGCAAAAGCTCTAATTCATCACCGTCTGGCGTACCATGCTTCGCCGTGAACAGTTCTTCGATACGCGCTAGCGCACGTTCATGCTCCACGGTCGTCTTGATGACCTTGGGATGAAATGGCTTAGATGCTTTGCGCGTCGATTTCGTCATACTCTGCGTGCGTCCCTATGAACCGAATGTAGATGGTGTAAAAGTCATAGTTGATCCAAACAATCAACCGAAACTCATTACCGCAAATGTTGAATACGACCCGCCCATCCTTGAGAATGCTGGCGTTGCCGTATTTGGCTTTCACGTCAGCGGGCTTGGTCCAACTCGCGGCTTCCGCTTCTGCGTACCAAGCCTTGAGTTGCTCCTCCGAGCGAGGATTGGCAGTCCAATACTCGACCAGTGTTTTGCGGGCGATGATCCTCATGAATTATCGGCGGTTCCCTTCGCGGAATCAATCTCAAAGTTCCCATTATGGGAACTTTGGCATCGTGAGCTAGACTCTTCGGGTTCGAAAACCATGATTTTACTGCTTAAACAGGCGGCTAGCCAATTCTCCAGTTCGTCCCGTACGTCTTGCCAATTCAGGCCGCCAAGTCCGCACCCGAGGGCGGGGATGGCCCACCCTAAAGCCTCTAAAGCAGCGTAATGCGGTCCATGACACCTTGGATCATGCCGCGAGATTATGGCTATTGCTAGCAGTTGCTGTCGAAAAGATCCTGCGGCGTGTTTGACCCTTGTTTTCATTGGGTCAGATTCAGTACGCTCGAAGCATGGCATGCAATAGGTGATCGGTTCAAGTCCGTTATCCTCCACTTGAAATTTCTGACAGCTGCTGATCGCCTCGATCAGCAGCTTTTTTAGTGGTGTAATGGAAGAGTCCAGAGTTCAATCGGCAAAGAAGTGATTGTCGCGATTGACCTAAATTTAATTCTGGTTGTTACTTCTGGAGTTCAACCGGTAAATATTTGCCGTAGGGGTGAATGGAGCAATTGATCTGGCG
>JAGQPR010000766.1 GCA_020426625.1 Planctomycetales bacterium | reverse complement strand
CGATTAGCGAGAAGTGTCAGAAATCATCCCCAATACCGGTTTTGGCAGGTCAGTGAACTGTCGCAGGTAGACCTTGGTTGAAAATGACTCGCAAATACAGAGCACGAACAGACACAGTATTCTTCCTGATCATGGGCGGGTTGTCCGCTTGCTTCTTGATCTTGATCGTGCTGTTAATCGCCGCCGATTTCTTATACACCTCAACGGCAGATATTTGGGCGGCTCTGTGCAAACCTGAAATACAAGCATCCTTCACACTCACCCTGTTATCTTGCTCAGCAGCATCGATTATGTCGATTTGGATCGCAACTCCACTCGGCTACCTGCTCTCGCGATTTCAGTTTCCTGGGCGCGCCATGGTGGATGTATTGGTCGATATTCCCATCGTCCTTCCACCGCTGGTGCTTGGGTTGAGTCTGCTGATTCTGTTCCACATGCCCTTCGGCTCATGGCAACTGGAGAGGACTCTGCGGGACAGTTTGGGAATTTCCGTTACCTACCAGTGGCCCGCAGTCGTGCTCGCTCAATTCTCAGTCGCTTGCGCCTTTGCCGTTCGCACAATGCGAGTCACCTTTGACCAAATCGACCCCAGGGCAGAGAATGTTGCTCGAACACTTGGGTGTACCCGCGCGCAGGCGTTTGTTCAAGTGGTTTTGCCCCAAGCTTGGCGAGGCATGATTGCAGCCCTCACCATCGCTTGGGCTCGATCCCTGGGTGAATTTGGTCCAATCATGGTTTTTGCCGGGACAACGCGCATGCGCACGGAAGTCCTGTCGACCAGCGTGTTTCTCGAACTGAGCGTTGGCCAGCTGGATGCGGCTGTCGCTGTGTCGCTTTTGATGGTGGCCATGGCCACTGTCGTCCTCTTGCTGTTGCGAATGTTGGGTACCGGAGTGCATGCGTGATTGAGTTGAGTGACGTCAACATCCAAGCTGGGAATTTCGCGCTGCAGGGGATTACGTTTTCCGTGCGTGGCGGCGACTACTGCGTACTCATGGGCCGTACTGGCAAGGGAAAAACGACGATACTGGAATCGATCTGCGGACTTCGCAGAGTCACTTCAGGACGCATACTGATCGCTGGGCAAGACGTTACACGCTGGTTGCCAGGAGATCGCGAAATTGGATACGTACCCCAGGACTTGGCGTTGTTTCCCAACTTGACGGTTCGCGAACACTTGCAATTCGCGCTGCGAATCCGTCAAAGAAAATCTCGCGAGATCGAACAACGGGTGCAAGAGTTGGCCCAGGAACTGGGAATTGCCCATCTGATGCAGAGGGGTGTTCAAAACTTGAGTGGGGGTGAACGCCAGCGAGTTGCCTTGGGACGCGCCTTGTCCTTCCAACCTCAAGTATTATTGCTCGACGAGCCGCTCAGCGCGTTGGATGAACAAACTCGAGAGGAAATGATGGCTCTGCTTGAGCGGCTAAAGGCGCATCGCGTGACTACTCTGCATGTCACGCATAATCGAAACGAGGCTGATGCGCTAGCTGACCAACGACTTGAACTTTGCGACGGCGTGATTGTGTCTCTGTAAGCCCCAGTCCGTCTTTGGACCCGGGAAATCTGCTGAAAAACTTAGGCTCCCCTCGCCAATCGCCACCCCGTTGGTCAGCCTCTCGTGACGTCGATTCTTTTACTGAAGATTTCGAGGAAAGTTAACCGCGGCGCGAGCAAAGTGACAGAGTTGTCACCTCCGCCCGCACATCATGGGATGAGGTCGCGACAATAGCGAGCGGGAGGGGGCTTTCTCAGCCCATCACGCCCAGGAGACGCGATTCCCTGTTTGAAGTGAACACAGAACCACAAGCCAAAGCCCCTCTCTCGGCAGCTACCGAGAGTTTCAATCCTAAACAGTTTTCCCCAGGGGGGCGACACAATTGCATTGGACAACCAACGATCATTCGATCAAGAGCATGCTCGCCCACAATTATCTCGCCCACAATTATGTCGGCCCCGTCTGAGCTTCGTCACGTCCGGCGGCAACCTACATCCTATCATCCGGATGATAGGATATAGGTCGCCGCGCGTGTTGGAGACGGCACGGCGGCGATGTGCTTGTTCAGCTCCGCTAATATTACCTGGTGCCAAAGTTGCCAACGACACGCCTCCCGTTTCACCCTTCCTAAACTAGCTGGCTCGTCGCTGTCCGCTGACCGGAATCTTGTAACCCGTACTACCCCTAGCTACGGCAGCGAGTTAACCTGTACGGCA
>JAGQPR010000765.1 GCA_020426625.1 Planctomycetales bacterium | reverse complement strand
GTTGACCTGGTAGAACCAGTCCTGCACCGCGAACTGGCGGTTCAGGGCCTCGTCGGTCGTGCGCAGGTTGTGCCACTTGGACTGCCGTGGCGTGAGCATCGAGTCCATGACCGAGGCGAAACGGTCCAGGGCGATCTGGGGCCGGGAGTCGAAAATCTTCTGGGTCTTCTTCTCCCCATCGGATCGCGCGCCCAGGAAGCCGATCTGCCGCGGGAGCACGCGCTCGGCGATCTCCTCCCAATGGGATTCCCAATTGCCACGGGACCCCTTGAGGGAGTTGTACCGATGGCACATGTCTTCGATTTTACTCATGGTAAGGTTCCCAGATTCAGAGCATCTCGCGGGGCGGTGTCGCGTTGTAGTTTGTCGGTCATATTGCTACCATAATCACTGTTTTTACTGGCGGGAGATGGGAATAGTCCTCAAAACGTGTACTCCATCCCGTCAATCGTGATATTCAACCCGGCGACACCAGCTACCAGTTTCGAAATCACTGCGCCAGGGCGCAGCAGGTCCGCCACCACATTCCATTCGGTCGCGTAGGGAGACACAGGGAACGCCGTGCTGTCGTAGTTGTACCCAAGAAAGCACTTACACCCAAGTGCCGCGAACGTGAGCATCCGGTGCTGATACCGCTTGCCAATGTTCGGGGCGGTTGACGGGAAACCGGATTCTGTTACCCACAATGGCAACGACAGGCCCAAGTCGGTCAACATACTGCGCATGGCGCTGTGTGCATTGACGTAGTTGATCGGATGCTCGTATCCATACTGCGTGAAGTTGTAGTAATGGAATGAAACACCATCGCACCACGTTGCACCAGTCCCTCCAGCGCCGTCAGTGTTTGCAAGGAATGCCCCTACGGGTGCGCGATTCGAGAAGCCTGCGCACGATGGCGACAGGATCACCGCAGTCGGATCAATGGCGCGGATTGCTTGAGCAGTTGCCTTGGCATACGGACCCAGCAGTGCCACCGAATCAGCGTAACTCGCAGTCTGGTCGATCTCGTTCCACAGCTCCCAAACCAGACCAGTGCGGCCACGTGCTGCGGCGTGGGCGCAAATGTCCTGCACCACCGTCGCCCACGTTGCCAGATCGTCAGGGCACATGTTGGCCTTGCCACTCAGATACGCACCACCAATGGCAGACCGCGACACCAGGTAGTCGGCAGGCTGACCCAAGCAGAAAATCACCTGCTTGCCGGGGTTGTTGTCCAGCAGCTTGTCAAACACATCGTAGTTGTAGACGCCGGCCGATGGGTTCAAATTCTTTACCACGCAACGGCGCGTCAGTCCGAGGTCGGCCCGATAGTCCCATGTCCGCACAAGCCCGAACGTGATCGACGATGGTGCCGCCACGATGTCCGATGTACTCAACCCTACGTAACTCTCAGGAACCGTCACAGGATGTGACAGCAGGTTTCCCTCCTGAGAATCTATGCTTTTGGGCAGAGTTTGAACGAGAAGGATTCGATCACCGCGTAGTCGGTCGCCACGGCAAGCTTGATTGCCTGCGCAGCCACTTGGTCCTGGGTTGTGTCGATGGCGAGGTACTTGACGCCGCCAGCATTCCCAACGTCACCGTTTGCGCCGTTGACGGCGTATTGCTTTGTGGCAATGCCGCGATTCTTGATTGTCCCGATTCCGCCGTTGTAGGGGGTGGTTGTCAGCGATGCGCCTTGCACGACTGACGATCCAAAGTAGGTGTTCAGCGTCTTTGCGCCTGCGCTGTTCAGCACAGTAATGCCTCGCTCCCACACTATCGATCCGTTTGGCCCCATCGAGTTTGCAGGAACAACAACATTGGGGCCAATGATGTCAAGGCCGGTCGTTTGCGTCCACGCGCCGGGGCCGCTGCCTGCAAATGGCGTCTGCGTTGCAGGAATCTGAGGCGTTCCGGTCAGGTATCGCTCTTGATACACATCTGCAACAGTGGTGCTACGGAAAACAGTCCAGTACCAGCCAGCCGGGGTGCTGATGTTGTTGATGACGTTTGCCGGGAAGTAACAATACGCAGCCTTGTGCGTGGTGTTCATCGCCGTAATGGCAGACAGCACCCCGAAGCTGCCAAAGTTCCCGCTGCTGGTCATGATGAACGGGATGGCGCTCTGGGCCAGCGGCTGCTGGTAGAAAGGGTTCCCATCTGGCCCCACCAACCCCGTCACATTGCCGTCGTCGTCCTTGGCATACAGCGCATTCGTCTCAGTCCACGCCACACTGGA
>JAGQPR010000764.1 GCA_020426625.1 Planctomycetales bacterium | reverse complement strand
TTCCGTCAAGAACCGCGTGCTAGCTAGCGCACAGCGGCTAATAGTGCGGAAGGATTACGTGGAACTGGATTTCCAATTCTTGACACTAGCGTCCGATTCCTTCGAAAACCGCGTGCTATCGCACTGCGGCTGATCTCAGATCCGGCAATTTTGTTCTGGACGAGTCCTTAGTTGGGGACAAGGGCTAGTCCAAGCGAACCCAATCCGTCGTCGATGACAAATGGCTGCCAGCGATTGAATTGCGGTTGGCCAGATGTGGCATCCAAAGAGCCTTTTCGACCAAGTCTACCAATCCGTTGGGATCAACCGGCTTCAGCATGCTGAATACTCCACCCCGCGCTGAAAGCCGCTCCTTCCAATCCGCAGCAAGTTCAGGAACTAGGAAAACGATGGGCGTGTCCTGCACTGCCGGTTGCTGATGCAGTCGAGTGGCGAATTCGCATCCTTGATCAAGTTGATCAATCGAAAGAATGATTACGTCGAAAGATCCAGTAGCAATGGACTGCATCGCAACGGCCTCGGTTCTAGCTAGCGCCACCCGGTAGCCGTTGGAATCCAAGACGGACCCCATAGCTGTCAGCATCAGTGGATCTGACTCAATCACCAGCACCGTGGCTCGTACCGAATCCGTTCGAATGATGGTCATGGTTTAGTCTCCGTGCTCGATTCTGGTGATTGTGGCACGCTGTTTTTAGGGTATATCACGCCAAAGGATCACCGATTTAAGTGAGCTGTGACGCGTAAGCGCCTGGGCGCCGTACATTTAGGCAAACCATTTATTCCCAGGCTCTGCCAGGGAACACACTGTCTTCGGGCTCCGCCTCGCCGGTTTCGTCAATTTCACCATCGGCTGACGGAATCTGCAGGCAGAGCCGGCAACCACTGGGCTCCAAGGCAGAGCCTGGGAACCAGATAACGCAAAAAGTTCTCAAATCCGCAAACCACCCGGCAGAGGTTACGTCGGGCTTCCGCCTTAAAAACACCACTGCTCTAAACGAAAATTAAATTTGGTAATTGAGCTCAGGTTTCATGTCGTCGGAAACACTGCCTCGCATGCGTAGATTTGGCTTTTCAAGGACTACAGTAGTATGTGGAGCTACCGACGCGGTAATCCAGACGGAGGATCCGATGACGCTACCATGCCCAACCACTGTTCGCCCGCCCAGTATTGTCGCGTTGGCGTAGATAACGACATGGTCTTCGATCGTTGGATGCCGCTTCTGTCCGCGAATCAATTGACCGTCGGAGTCCGTCGGAAAGCTGAGAGCACCCAGCGTCACACCTTGATAGATTTTGACGCTCTGGCCAATCTCACATGTTTCTCCAATTACTACGCCCGTTCCATGGTCGATGAAGAAATACTCTCCAATCTTGGCCCCTGGGTGAATATCAACTCCTGTTTCCTTGTGCCCCCACTCGGTCATCATGCGAGGAATGAAGGGGACTCCAAGGAGGTGTAATTCGTGAGCCAGACGATAGATAGTTATCGCTTCCAAACCGGGGTAGCAAAAAATAATTTCATCACGGCTGCAAACCGCTGGATCTCCGTCATAAGCGGCTTCCACATCCGTGGCCAATTTGCGACGGAGTTTAGGAATCTGCTCCAGAAACCTGATGGCGATTGCTTGTCCCTTGGCCTCGTAGTCGGTTTGATTTTCGCAGTCACTGATCCGATTTCGCACTCGATCATCGTGATGAAGCGCACGGCCAATCTGCACGGTTAGTTTATCGTGCAAGCCGTCAATCAGGTCGCCGACGTGATACATCACATTGCCAATGTGCAGCCCCTCTCGGCGACGAAAGCCGGGGTAGAGAATATCTTTCAGATCTTCCACGACCGACACGATCGTTTCGTATTTGGGTAACGGACAATGTCCTAAATGATTGATTCGATCGTCCGGTGTGTACGTGGCAACGATGGATTCAGTAAGTTTGGGAAGTTGTTCTTTGAGTCGAAAGTCGGAAGCCATGTGATCAGTTCCCGTTTCGGGGGTGGGCCAAATTGCGACCTGTATCAGCACTTTTTGGAAGATGGGCGTTGTGATCGCCGTAGGCTAGTGTCAAAAATCGGAAATTCAGTTCCACATAGACCCACGGCAAAATTTGCCGCAGTGCGCTAGCACGTGGTTCTTGGCGGAACGGCACGCAATTGCGCTAGTGGTCTGTTACAGCCTAATTTTAGGGTAGTGGGATTCGCCAGAATTCCTCTCAATCGGGGAATTCTGGCG
>JAGQPR010000763.1 GCA_020426625.1 Planctomycetales bacterium | reverse complement strand
ACAAGCGTCCATCCCACGCGTTTGAGCTGCTTCGCGGGCGGTGGGGCATAGAGTAAGTACCAGGACATAGAAATCATCGGTAGCGTAACGATGGGAATCTGAAAACCAGCCCAGGTGAGTGCCGCAACGGCGAGCGAAAGACCTGCAATGACGCCCCAATGTATCGCTCGCGACTGACGCTTCTGGGACGCAATGACGCCCCGAACTGCAAGCGTTGTAGCTCCGAATCCAATCAACCATGTCCCCCAAGCTTCCATCGTCAATCCAACGGGTATATCACCGGCAAGTAAGATGGGAACACAAGGGACGGATAAACCGATGATGCCCCAGAGCTGTCCGCCAAGCGTGCGATGTTTGCCAGCGATCGCGAGCGCAAAACTGGTGATGGCAAGGACGCAACAAAGGACGAGCGAGTATCGCACGTTCGTCGATCCTACGAGCATCGCGATGATACCGCCCGCCATCGTCACCGTGAGCAGCACTACAAGCCTATGTTGTGCGGCGGGAGTCGTGCGTTGAGCCCGTGCCCCACGATGACCAAGTGCCACTAGCAATGGCTCATGGGCCAAGAAACCCGCTATGGAAGCGACGGCAACACACATGCCCACGACAGTCGGCCCGGTGACCAAAATGGCTGTCGCGATTGGAATCGCAAGAATCGCATAGGCCCCATGCTCCTTCGGCTTCAAATTCGCGGGTACTTCAACCCGAGGCGTTTGGGCTGCTTCGATGCTGGCTGTGCTCATTTTTTTCCGGGCCTCAGGTGCTAGTCTTGCCTAAGTGTCAGAACTCATCTTGTCCAGTTATATCGCAATATGCACCTTCAGGTGTAGAATGCTTTGGCGAAAATAGGATGCGGCGTAGTGTCACGCTTTTTGGCCAATTCCAGAGAGGCAGTCATCGGTCCTGGCGAGCCACTTCAATTCGATATCGAGTTTGCTGACTAGCGCGTCTGAAACAGGCAAGGCGATCCTAATGATCAGAATCAGGTACAAAGTCGATAAAGAGTGATACTACGGACTTTAGGCGGTACCCGCGACACGATTCTTATTGTGCTTTCTGGCGCGAGGGGGCACGGAACAAGCCGGCTTCGCCCCTCTTGTGGCTCAAGATGATGAATGGACTCATCAGATGCTAAACAGACAATTCCAATGCTCGACTACTTGCGCTGTTGGACTTACCATTCTGACATTAGCATCTTTCGACCGACCAGTCGTGGCACAAACGCAAGCCCCAACTGGATCTCAAGTATTCGCAAGCGTCCATGATCAGCCGGATCTGGCAGTTGAATCGCCTCAACGAGGTGAAAATCCATCACCCGTGGCCGCTCCGTGTGAAGGATGCAAAAAGCAGGCGAGCAAAACTAAAGACGCTTTGAACACAGCCATGAAAGATGCCTACAAGGGCGTGTTTTATGCGAATGATTTCTCGTACTTGCAAAACCCAGCTTACGATGGTCCAAACTTCGCGGGCGATTCGCTCAAAGGCCTAATGGACGGCAAGCTGGATTTGGGTGGTGAATATCGATCTCGCTACCACCACGAAAACAACATGCGTGGCCTGGGGCTGACTGGGATCGACGACCAGTTCTGGCTTTCGCGCGTGCGGCTGTTTTCAAACTACCGAGTGACTGAGAACATTCGAGTCTTTGGGGAATACCTTTACGCGGATTCCGGCGGAGAGGATTTCGCACCGAGACCGATTGAAGAGAACCGCGGAGAGTTTCAAAATCTCTTCGTCGATGCGACTCTCTTTGAATGCGACGAGATGCAGGTCATCGGTCGTGCTGGTCGTCAAGAGTTGCTACTCGGAGCGGAACGACTTGTTTCACCGCTTGATTGGGCTAACACTCGGCGAACCTTTGACGGTTATCGAGCAACGGTGAAAGGCTCACAGAATATAGTCGATTTGTTCTACACGAATCCAGTGAATCGAATCGCCGCCACTGGAGGTACCAACGAATGGGACAGCTCCAACAACAACCAGAGCTTCTACGGAGCCTACTTGTCCAACAAATCATTAGGCAAAGATTACGGTGTGTCTGCCCTGGAGACGTACTACATTGGCTATGACAACACCGACCAGAACTTCTCGTTTCATACGCTTGGAAGCCGAGTTGCGGGCAAGGTGGATTCAGTACTTTATGAGTTCGAAGGTGGCCTGCAGTTCGGCGACAATGCTGATGGTTCAGGGCATGATGCAGGTTTCATGGCCGCAGGACTCGGCAAGG
>JAGQPR010000762.1 GCA_020426625.1 Planctomycetales bacterium | reverse complement strand
GAACTCAGGCGTTATGCCTCTTGTTCCAGCGCTCAATGAGCAGGTGCGTCACGTCATCCATCAGCGGGTAAATCAGGCCGCTGGCCGCCCCGCATGCGCTGCTGGTGCATTGCACGCACTGGGCTCCGATGCTCGGCTCGTCCGTCTCGCCTTCGAGCGTGATAATTTCCGCTTCCGCGCCGCAAAACGGGCATGGCTTCAGCCGGTCGTTGTCGTCAATCAGGTGGTCCATGTCATTCCTCCGTATTTGGCGCCGAGGCATAACTCGGCGCTCGTTCGGACGCGCTAACGCGCCGCACAGCTAAGCGTTGGGTGCTTACATATCGGGGCGCGATAGTTCTGACACAATAACAAGCATCCGTTGACAACGTACACATAACTGGCGTATCGTGTGTTTGCCTGTCACGCAAAAAGGAACCTCGCATGTCCACCAATAACCTTCTCGGAATAGCCGAAATTGCTGATTTAGCTGGAGTTTCCAAACAAGCTGTTAGTAACTGGCGCATGCGGTATGACCACTTCCCGCGCCCGATACAGAACCTTCAAAGCGGGCCAGTTTGGGAGCGCGAGAAGATTGAGGCTTGGGTCAAGAGTTTTAATGGTGAGGAAACCCACGTTCTCAGCTTCATCAATCTCAAGGGCGGTGTCGGAAAAACCACCACTGCAGTGGCCGTAGCCGAGATGCTTGCGCAAGATGAGCGCAAGCACGTCCTCCTGATCGACCTCGACCCGCAGACGAATGCAACCGTCACGCTGATCTCCGAAGACCAGTGGGCCGAGATGGACAAAGACGGTCGAACCATCGCCCAACTCTTCGAAGATCGACTGAATCCGCACAACGCGCCGAAGTTCGATATCGAGAAAGCGATTGCCCGCCAAGTTTCGACAATCAACGACGGTATCTCACGACTCGATCTGCTGCCTTCGAGCATTCGGCTTATCGACCTCCAAGACCGAATCCCAATGATCGCGCTGTCCGGCAACTTTACCGCCAACCCGCTCGAAATCCTGCGGGTCGCCATTCAGCCAGTAATCGACCGCTACGACTACATCATCATTGATTGCCCACCGAGCCTTGGCACCGTGACCAAGAACGGATTGCGAATCTCGACCGGATACGTCATCCCCACCATCCCCGATATCGTGTCCACTTGGGGCATTTACCAGATCGTTGAGAACGTGGAGCGCTTCGCGCAGGATATTGGGCTTCCAATTCCACCTCTCGGGATCGTCGCTACAAAGGTACAAGCGAACAACCTGCATGGGCGGGTTATCGCTGATCTGAGGGCCAAACGGCTAGGCCGGTTTAGCGAACCTGGCGGACTGCCGCAACCGCCGCTGTTCAAGAACGATATTCCGCAGACGGTCGCAGTCGCTCGCGGTGCAGACGTAGATGCCGACATCCGCACGTTCAAAGGGAAATATGGCACGGCCTATGACGCGTTGCATGGCCTTACTCTGGAGATTAAGCAGCTATGCGAAAAGAAAAAGCACTAATCGGTTTGCTACGCAGTTTGGTAGATTTGCTCACCGAGGAGTCCGCGCGCAATCCGGAGTTTTCGAGCAAACTTGATACCTTGCTAGCCGGTCTGCCAGAGAAGAAAGCGACCGCGAAAAAGGCTACCAAGGCCACCCCGCCGGAACACATGCCAGATATCCATGCGGAATGGATTGCTCGCGGGGAAATAGATTTCCGGCTTTGGCTGCGCGATCAGCCGGTTCCCGTATTGCGTGCGGTTATCCGCGCGGAAGACTTGGACGCCACACGCCGAACGGTCAAGTGGAAGGAAGCAGAAAAGCTTGCCGACTTTATTGCAGATAGCCTCCGAGCCCGGCAGTCGAGGGGCTCTGCGTTCATCGGACGAGGCGCCAAAGAATGAGCCTTGACGGTCAAAAGCGCCCAACCCGGCAGTCCACACGGACGCTGCGCGATAAAGCCGCGCAGCGCCGGTGACTTCTACGTTATGCGTCAGTCACGATATGAAACGCCATCCATGCTCGTCAGGTACAACCCAAGAGTCCGAAGCAGTTTGGAGAGTAGACTCCTTTGAAGCTCTACTCGCTGAGCTTGAGCAGTTAAGGGCATCGGCAGAAAAAAATGACGCGCTATTGCTGTATCGAGGGCATAAACAAGCGAAATGGCTATTGGATTCAACGTTTGTGCGTTCATTCAAAATGACGCTCTTTGGGATAGAGCCCCATGAGCGGTTTAGCCAGACAATAACGCAATCG
>JAGQPR010000761.1 GCA_020426625.1 Planctomycetales bacterium | reverse complement strand
CTCCAACAAACCGATGCACAAGTGGATATCGAGGAATTCCGACGTCTACGGAGGTCAACTTTGGTTTAAACACGTGTACCCGTTGTGCGGATGTTGGATTCAATGCGCAGCACTTCGGCGTTCAGACGGATTCGCACCGTCGCCTGGCTCCGCAAGAACGGCCTGATCAGCGGTCAAGAAATGGATGATTTGCGGAATCGATGGAATTCTGGCGAATCCCACTACGGAAAGCGAGCCGCCGTTCGTTGAAGAGAACTAGCGAATTGCATAGGATTTTGTAGTGGATCTCGCCAGAGATCCCGTTTGTCGAAAGCGGCTAGATGAATGCCGGAACTCTGGCGAGTTCCACTACGCCGCTTTGACCATGACTACACGCCGCAACCCCGTATGCGGGCCATCGCGTACGTCATTGTTAGATTCGCCTGAATTCCGTCGACGTCGCTAAACGCAGAAATTTTCGGATGAAATCGCGGCTGAAGTCCAGACCGCTGGCGAATTCCACGACCGCAGAATCGATGGCAGAGGGAATTCTGGCGAATCCCACTACGGAAGGCGATCCGTTCGCTGAAGAGAACTAGCGAATTGTGAAGGATTTTGTAGTGGATCTCGCCAGAGATCCCTTTTGTCGAAAGCGGCTAGATGAATGCCGGAACTCTGGCGAGTTCCACTACGCCGCTTTGACCATGTCTACACGCCGCAACCCCGTATGCGGGCCATCGCGTACGTCATTGCTCACTGGACGATCGCCGGACAACACGTACGTATGGCTCAACCAAAATGTTACCAGAAGAAAAGGACGACCAACGCTACAACGACTACCGGCGGTAAAAGAAACAAGAATGCAGCAGCTCGGTGCTTTCTGCCAAGCCAAATAATCAAGCTAGATAGAACTGCGCTCGCTACAACTGCGAGTGCGACGACCAGCGTCAATCGGTTGGAGCCATCGAGTCCGAATTCTCCCGCCGGAATCGACCAAAGCTTGAGGCCAATCGTAAACGACCATACAGCGCCGAGTATCCCCACGATCCGCAGGCCAAGATGATCGGTGCTTAATTTTCTGTTTTCCGAAACAACAGTCTCTTCAGTCGCCGGAGGGGCATAAGGGTTCTTCGCTACCATTGAGATGTCAAACGTTCTAAAGTTCGCCAACTTGTGACTGCGTGAATTCTTGGTTGATTCGTTTCAAAAGTGGCAAGTAAGGTTCAGTAAATTTCTGAGGCGTATCTGGATTCGGGCGTAGCTCCAATTCGATCAAGTTTCGATGCTGCATAGTCGACTCGTCAATTCCGTTCCAGTAGAGAACGCGACCATTGTTCAAGCTAAATTCTGCATGTCCGATTCGTATTTCGTCGACGTTGACTAGATTCAACTTCACGTCCAGTATTACCCCATCCCAATTGAAATGTGTGTAAGCTTGTGTTGCTGTGCCGCTACTGTGCATATCGCAGGAGAGCCACTGAGCAGATGGCTTCGCAATGACCACGGCGAGCAGTTTGTCGTCCGTGTGGAAGCAAATCAATTGCGAACCTCCATCCAGTGACAGGTCGGACGTCTGAAGGTCTCTTAACTTCACTCCGTCCCTGGCAACCGCGGGACCCGCGGTTGTGAGAAGCAGAAAGACGCACGCTATTATGAAAGCTAGACCAACCGCAATCATCCACTTGGGAAAACGGACTTGCCGCTTCGGAATGGAGCTGTCCGTACGGCTATCGATAGCACATTCGTTGGATTCGGAATGCGTTCTCACGACAATTCTCCCTGATGGTAAATGGAGTGGTACGCTGTCCTCACTCGCTTGCGAGTCTAACTGGCTGTGGGACAAAGTCATTACGGATTTGGGCCCAACAGTTATCCCAGTCGATCGTCTTTTCCGTTTGTCCATCGTCATCTTGACCAAAAAACAGATCGCGCAATGCAAGCTCGCAGTTCTCTCGTAAACTGCCCGTTTGCGCCGCTACGTGGGCTCGATAAAAAACAGTTTCATCGATGCCAAAGTCGTTGCGTCTAGCGCCTGCGATGAGCCACTCAACGCCTTTGGGATCACCGAGTTCAGCCAAGCCCACCGCCGCATGAAATTTCGCATCGCGCCAACTGCCGCCCATGTGATCCGACCAAGGCCCGTCACTTGGCTTGATAGCTGAGGGACTCTTTTCATAAGGGTGCAGATTCGATTCTACGTATTGATCTTTGAGAAAGGGACTCCCTTCGTCCATGCTGTTAGTCGTTGCTAATGC
>JAGQPR010000760.1 GCA_020426625.1 Planctomycetales bacterium | reverse complement strand
AGAATCTGGTGCGCCAGCCGAGCGGTGTGTCGCATCAGGTCGATGCATAACCAGTGAGCAAATTCATCTTCTATTGGATTTGCCTGGTCAATAGCGCGCACAGCATCCACGACTGTCCCACCGCCTACCACGATCAAGGAAAGTGGATGCGGGTGATCGTAGCACCATCGCAGAAACTTCTCTCGCAAGCTGGGCAGCGTCAACAGGCTGCCACCGAGTTTGACAACGCGAACTCGTCGCATACCTGTACCTTCCTTAGAGAAGCTTTCGCAAGTCATCTCCTCGGTCACGCGACCTCGGGTCGAGCTTCGCACTGTGCCAACAGTTGATCTACTTTGGCGATTAAATTAGCAAACGTCGGCTGCTCAACCGCAACAGACGACTTGGGGTCGAACGCTGTGAATTGCAAACTACAGTGTCGACAAACCACTTGCTGATCGAGCAACAGCTTTGGCACCCGCAACGGTCTGCTGCAGGCACGGCATTCGACCAAGAAGAAATTCGCTGGAATCGGCTGTGTATTCATGTTTGACAATGACCTCCAATATCGAGACTAAGTTAAGTGTGCTTTCGATTCAGTCATTGCTTTTCAAGTTACAAAATTTAAACGCGCAAAAAAGAATCCTGGTGAAAAACCGCGTCTTCTTCGTTGATTCTTAGCGCGAATCCCCGGCACCGGACGCAAAACCGACAATTCTTGACATCTTAGCCAGGTGTTGCGGCCGACGCCTGCAAACTGGCAGCCCTTGGTCTGCCAATTCGATTGGCGATGCCAGGCGCCCGCTTCTTCCCAGGAACAAACGTACGTTTCAGCTCAGTCGAATTATTGCGAAACCAGCTAGTGACCAGCGCTAGGGTTTCGGGTCGTGGCGATGCAAGGGCGGTACCAATGGTTTTGTCATGTTTCAGCCACTCTCGCAGCTGAATTCGCGTGCGTTGCTTCTCAGCTGGGGAGCGAGGAGCCGCCAAGGCACCCTCCAAAACACCGCGACGAATCAAGTACCAAACGTCATACTCGCTGCTGCTCTGCCCCGGCTTGCGGCAGCAGTCCACTCCGCTGACCGGATACACGAACGTATATCGGTCGCGGGCTTTCGCCAGATCAGCAGCTCGGTTGGCCAGCCACTGAACGGCCTTCATATCCTCGCGCAAAACCGCCGCACGTTCAAAGTGGTGACTGCGGGCTGCCGCTTGCATCTGCTGCTGGAGAATATCAATGCACGATGTGTCTTGGCCTAGCAGAAAGCTGCGAGCCAAAGCAACGTGTCGATCGTAAGAGCTGCGAGAACAGGCTGCGATGCAAGGGCCCAGGCAAGTATCAATCTCTAGACGAATGCATCCCGGACGCAACTGAATGTCAAATAACTGCAATTGGTCCGCAAAGCTACAAGGTTGCTTGTTGCTACAGTCACGCAATCGAAACAACCGATTGAGGACATCAACCGCTCGATTGGCACGACTGGCCCCGAACAGTGGTCCAAGTTGTGTGTTGGCTTTAGTGTCCAGTTTGCGTGTTGTATAGAGTTGCTCTGCAGGTCGCCTACCTAGACAAATGAAAACTGGTTGTTGCCGCTTGGGCAATCCTTGGACGTTGAATCTCGGTTGAAAATGGCGGATCAAATACTGTTCGCGCAGCAAGGCCGCAAATTCACTTGGCTGCGGCTCCCACACGATCGTGGCACTGGACTGGACAATTCTCCCGGATTTGTCCTCCTCGTTGTTTGGAAGAAAATAACTGAGCAATCGATTGCGAAGCAGCTTGGATTTGCCAACATAGATCAAACGCCCCAAGACGTCGATCATGCCATAGACACCAGGACTACGCGGCGCAAATGATTTGACCGCATCCCGCAACTCCTGCGGATTGTTTCCACTGATACTGCTTAGTCCTGTCCGTGGATAGGGAAAAAACGCGTCTTCACCGAACCCAACAAACACATCCTCGTCAAGCTCTTCGTACATACCAACATCCCTGCCACAAACTTGAATCGATCCGATCCTAAGCACCAACGCACAAGTTTTCTAATACTTGAACAATCTTGGCTAACGCCAAAGCGGCTAATAATGCGGAAGAACTTCTGCGTTGATGCCTATTATGGTCAAATGATTGATGGGCAGGCAAGCATCCGCAACGATTAGCATCTCGTTTGCCATGAGCATCTTCAACTGGAATTGACAAGCTAGTGTCACAAATCGTAATTCCGATGCCACATCAGCCTCTAGCGCGCTAGCGTGCGGTTCCGTCAAAAACCGCG
>JAGQPR010000075.1 GCA_020426625.1 Planctomycetales bacterium | reverse complement strand
CAATTGCTCAGCAACTAACTCCTATCGTGCCGCTTGGTACCAAGAAAGTGAACGATAACGCCAGCTATGGTATCGGCTACAACGTAGGCATGGATTTGGCAGGTGGAGGCCTGGCAGCTGAGGACATTGAGCGTGCTGATTTCTTGATGGGACTCATGGATGCGCTAGCTGGTGAGAAACCCGCAGTGCAGCCACAGGCGATTCAAGCAGCCATGCAAGCTTTGACTCAGAAGATTATCGCGCGCCGCGAGAAAGCTGGCGCGGAGAACAAAGCCGTGGCGGACAAGTTCTTGGCGGAGAACAAGACTAAGAATGGCGTAACAACGCTCGATTCTGGACTGCAATACCAAGTACTAAAATCAGGTAACGGAGCTACTCCTAGCGCAGCAAATACGGTCTCTGTACATTACGAAGGCAAATTGCTCAATGGAAGCGTTTTCGACAGCTCCATCGGTGGTTCACCAGCTGAGTTCCCGGTAACACGGGTCATCCCCGGATGGACGCAAGCGCTGATGCGGATGAAAGTTGGCGACAAATGGAAGTTGTTCATTCCACCCGATTTGGCATATGGTCTTGAGCCTCCCCCAGGAAGCAGCATCGGTATTAATGAACTGCTGCTTTTTGAAGTCGAATTGCTAGAGGTCAAGTAACTGCTGCGTTACTTTGGGAGTTTGGAGCTGTACAGTTCGTCAATTTCTCGTCGGTAGGCCGCCATGATTATCGATCGTCGTGGCGAGCCTTTCGCCGTAAGTGTATCATCGGTCTGGCTAAGCGGTTTGGGCAGCACGAAAATTCTTCGTGGTCTCATGTATTGCGGTAAGTCGGATAAGAGTGTGGAAACAGTTCGAAGCAATTCCCGTTCGCAGCGACAATCGTTTGAATAGATCATGACGGCCAAGAAGGGCCGACCGTCTCCCACCAAGATCGCTTGCTGAATCAGCGGATCGGTTTGCAATTTCTGTTCGATTTGTGCCGGGTCGACCTTGTAGCCTGAGTCGAGGACGATGCGAATGGACTTTCTGCCGACGATGTGTACGTAACCTTCTTCATCGATAGTTGCCAGATCACCCGTGGACAGCCAACCATCATTTAGAATCTGTTCAGTGGCGGCAGTATCGTTCCAATAGCCAAGCATGGTACCGGGACCTCTCACTTGCAATTCACCGTCTGCTGCCAAACGGAGCTCAACCCCGTCTACGGCGGGACCAACAGTGCTGCAGCGTTGCCCTCCTGCGCGGTTGGAACAGACAACTGGAGACGCTTCGGTCAACCCGTATCCTTGAAGCGGTGGAAGCGAGTAACCGCCTAATGTTCGCCACAGGTCTTCACCCAGGGCTGCTCCACCAACTTGGAGCAGCCGCAATTTGACGCCAAGCGCGCCGCGATCGGTGGAAAGCGATTCTGCTGCGCGGCGTGCCAGGATTGGGACCAAGTTCAAGAGCGTTGGTTGAAACAATGGCGCTGCAAGCAGCAATTCGCTCCAGTCGACGACAATGGCTAAGCGGCTGCGACTAAGCACCCATGTGGTCAGTTCGCATGTCCGGGCATAGGCGTGGCTGAAAGGTAATAAGTTAAGCCGCAAATCGTCTACAAATTGGGGTGCTGCCTTCAGTTTTGCAAGTGCATTGGAGAGCAAATTGGCATGGCTCAGCATTACACCTTTCGGTTTGCTGATCGTGCCCGACGTGAACAGCATTTGTGCTGGTTTTTGCGGATCAACTGAAGATGCTTGCATGCGCAATTGAGATACCTTCGAACAGACTGGCGGCTGTCCGTGAGCTATTTCTAGGATTGAACATGACAGGCGATTCTGAACTTTGGTGTGAAGCGAGTTGCTGGGTATTTCAAACAATAATTCTGGCGTTGCTGGTTCAGAATTGATGCTCACCAGCAGACGCGACTGACTAAACTTTACGAAATCGATCACGCGGGATTCGGATTCTCGATGATCAATGGCAACATGTACCAGACCTAGCGTTTGGCAAGCAAAGTCGAGAGCGATCCAGTCAATTGAGTTTTGCAGCCAAGAGGCTACGTGCTCGCCAGGTTCAAGCTTGTTGCTGGCGAGTACTTCGCAAATTGCGAAAACACGCGCAGCGATACTACACCACGTCAGGTGGGAGATGCTTGTGTCGTGAATATACGAAAACGCGTTGTCACGCGGAAAGAGTAGAACGTTGTTCCAGAAATGGGTAGCAATGGTTGACGCGTGGTTGGGATCCAAGCTGCCACTCGAGATTCTGATGTAGTTGGTCACTGCAGCCGAAATGCTCCTGGCAGCAACTCGTTGATTTGCCAGACGCGCTCCAATTGCCTTGAATGGCGATCGACTAACAGGACGGAGAAATCTTCGCCGAACTCAATCAGCACTTGCCGGCATGCTCCGCAAGGAGTCACGCCGCCGTCGCTAGCGACGCAAATTGCAGAAATCGTGCGCTCACCCGCAGAGATCATCTGAGCCACCGCCGATCGCTCGGCACAGATGGATAAACCGTACGAAGCGTTCTCGACGTTACAGCCAGTGTAAATATTACCGGACGCACTGCGAATGGCTGCGCCCACGTGAAATGAGCTGTATGGAGCATATGCCGAGTCGGCAATGCGTAGGGCTGCTTCAAGCAGATCTTGATGGAGAGTCATGGTGAATTCAATTTGACTTGGAAGCCAGGAGCTTTTGGAGGGCCTCTTCCGTTGAAGCGTGTTGTTGTTGCAACTCGGCTAAACTGGCCCGCTCCTTTTCAACAACTTCGACGGGGGCACGGCTGACAAAGCTCTCGTTCTGCAGCTTTGATTCCTTGCCAGCAATCTGCTTGAGCAGACCAGCCAACAATTTTTGATTCCGGTCGATTTCCGCATCGACATCAATGAAATTCCCAAGGTCAACGGTGACATCCATGCCATCGACACTTAGTTGTGCTGGCATCTCCACATCTGCAAAACCACTACCCAGCCCCAAGCACTTAGCTCGTGCCAACGCAAAGAAGAACGGCTGCATGGGTTCCAGTAGAGTGGCTGTCTCAGGATTGCATGCGACAGTGAAAGCGACCTCTTCCTTGGGAGGAATGTTTTGCCTCGAACGGATTTCGCGCAAAGCCCCTAAAACAGCCACGAACCTAGAAAACTGTTGTTCGATGGTCCGATCCTGATGGGCGGAAATGCTTTCGGGCCACGACGCCTTAATCAACCAGGATGATTCCGAGCCAGTACCGTTCAAAGTACGCACTGGCGCGACACATTCCAGCTCCTGCCAGATCGCTTCTGTAATGAAGGGGATCATCGGATGCAGCATGCGGAGGATCTGATCGAGCACATGCGCCAGCACTTGTTGAGTAGACTGTCTGAGTGTTCCGTCTTGCAAGCGTGGCTTGGCCATCTCCACGTAATAACTGCAGAATTCATCCCAGGCGAAGTCGTAAATAATTCGAGCCGCATCGGCATGGTGGTAACCTGCCAGAGCTGCATCGAATTGATCAAGCGTCGTGGACAATCGAGAAAGAATCCAACGGTCTTCTAGCGGGAGCGTCTTAATTTCCAAACTACTTGGCTCAAATCCTTCCAGGTTGAGCATGACAAACCGCGAGGCATTCCATAATTTATTGCAGAAATTCCGCGCTGCTTCGAAGCGTTCGCTGATCACCGGCGCTTTGGGCAGTGCGATATCATCTGCAGCTTTAGCCCACTGTGTCGAGAATCTTTGACCACAACTCGGGCACTCGATGGCGGGCTTCTCTCGATTCTGCTTGGTCTGATTTACAGCCGTAGCGCAATGCGGGCATTCAAACTGAACTGGCATGCGAACGTCTTGCGTCTCGGTAGCCAATCGAGCAAGTCCAAATCGTAGAGCGTCCGGACCAAACTTGTCGATCACATCGATCGGATCGACGCCGTTGCCCTTGCTCTTGGACATCGTTTCGCCGTAACCATCGAGAATTTTTGGATGTATGAAGACTTCGTTGAACGGTACTTTGCCCACATTGTTTAAACCCATCAATACCATCCGTGCAACCCACAATGTGATAATATCCCTGCTAGTGATCAGCGTGCTTGTCGGGTAGAAGTAATCCAGTTCAGGAGTTTGTTCTGGCCAGCCAAGGGTTGAATGGGGCCAAAGAGCGGAACTGAACCAAGTGTCCAACACGTCCGACTGGCGTGTATACCCTTCGCTTTCTAGCAGCGCCTGCAAGGAATCGTTTTCATCGCGAATGCACGCATGCACAGTATCCAATCCTTCGATGGACGCAGACATTCGCTGGCTGTCACTGGCCAACTGCTGTAGCCGAGCTAACTCGGCCTTGGCTTGCTTTTCACTCGCGAATTGCTTGGTCCAAATCGGGATTTGGTGTCCCCACCACAATTGCCTACCCACCGGCCAATCTCGCTTTTCACCAAGCCAATCCAAGTACCCTTTCGCGTATCGCTGTGGGAATATCTGCACTCTTCCATCGTTCACTGCGTCCATGGCGTTTTGTGCCAGCTGGTCCATCTTGACGAACCACTGATCGGCCAAGTAGGGTTCAATAGGAGTCTTGCTGCGATCACTGTGCGCCAAGTCGATCTCGCGATCTTCGATTTCGCACATCAGTCCGAGTGATTCCAAGTCCTCGACAACCCGCACTCGCGCCTTGGCAATGCTTAGTCCCGTGTAGGGGCCAGCCTCTTCATTGAGTGTTCCGTCGGTATTGAGAATGTTGATCATTGGCAGTCCGCAGCGCAGACCCACCTCGTAGTCATTTGGGTCGTGGGCTGGCGTGATCTTGACACACCCACTCCCCAACTCAGGCTTAGCCCAAACGTCCGAAACCAACGGAATCTCTCTGTTGACGAGCGGCAACTGCAATCGCGCGCCTGCTCGAGCCATCTCGGCCAGCACTTTAAGGCCAGGCAGATGGGTTTCGAATCGGGCTTGCAATTCTTCTAGCTGGCTACGTAAACCTTCACGTTCTTTCGCGGGTGCGGTCAACAGCTTTTCCTGCAGCTCCGACCGAAGCCGCAGAAGTGCTGCCTCGGGTTCTGGGTGAACAGCAACAGCAACATCCCCCAACATCGTTTCGGGTCTCGTGGTTGCAATCGTCACGTGGGGTGGCTGGCCGGGCTTGGGGTCTATCACCGGGTATTTGAAATGCCAAAAGTGTCCTTTGACGGTCGCATGAAATACTTCATCGTCACTGACCGCCGTTTGCAAATAAGTGTCCCAGTTGACGAGCCGCTTGCCGCGAAAGATCAAGCCCTTGGAAAACAAATCGGCAAAGGTAACACGAACCGCGCGGGCGCAAACATCGTCAAGCGTAAACCGAGTTCTTCGCCAGTCACAGGAACAGCCCATCCTGCGCAATTGATTGAGGATTCGCGTTTCGCTTTGCTCTTTCCACTGCCAAATCCGTTGGACTAAGTTCTCGCGGCCGATATCGTGCCGTGTCTTGTTTTCCAGTTCCTTAAGTCGTCGCTCAACAACCGCCTGGGTAGCAATACCAGCATGGTCGGTACCTGGCATCCAAAGAGTTTCAAAACCGCGCATACGGTGCCAGCGTATCCGGATGTCTTGTAGCGTGTTGTTTAACGCATGCCCAAGATGAAGCGCTCCCGTTACGTTCGGCGGCGGGATAACGATTGTAAATGGCTTGCGTTTCGAGTCGGGTTCAGCATGAAAACAGCCCCGTTCTTCCCAGGCGGCGTAAATGTCCTCACAAGCCGTTTGGAAATCAAACCGATTCGGAATTTTGTCCGCTAATTCACTCATTTGTTTCGCTATTCCGGTGAATATTGGAGGCTGGAAAGGTTGGGTTGTGGGCAAGCTCGTCGAACAGCTGTCTTCACGCTTTCACGAACGCCAGACAGATTATCCCCCTGGCAGGTTCGAACGCAAGCCGCATGGCTAGTAGATGATGGTCGGCCAAACAAAGTAGACCAAGCCTGCTGCTTGCCACTAACTCGTCCGAAAAGTAGTGGCAGCCTAGAATGCGGCCAGCCAAGTTATCGCGACAGTCCAGAAATCAGTTGGCCGTTCGCAGATAATCAATCAGGTTGGCCATTTGTTCTGGAGTGATTGCTTGCTCCAATCCGACGGGCATGATCGATTGACCGGTGCTGCTAAGCACGTCGACTTCCGATCGATTGATGGCGTATACTCGCCCTCCTGGTTCGGCCAATATGAACTGTCCGGCAGTCTCCTGCTGTACAATTCCGCTTAGTGCCCGTCCGTCGCTCAGCAGAATGCGGTACGCGGTGTACTTCGGATCGATTTCACGATTGGGGTCAAGGATCGCTTCCAGCAGTTGCTGAGGAGTCTTTTGCTGCAATTGTCCGAGAGGCGGTCCAACATCTTGGCCGATTCCACCCAAGCGATGACACTGAGAACAGTTCTTTTCAAACACCTCCCGCCCAGAGACTTGAGCTGCTGCCTCATTGGAAGGCACCGATTCCAATGAAGCCTTGGCTAGCCGTTGCATTTCAGCCTGGTATCGCCTGGTGATTTCGCGACGATCTTCAGTAATCTCGCTAAACACGTTTTGCGAACGATTAGCCAAGCCTTCATTTGCAGCACCGACCAGCGAATGTCGAGTATCTGGGGGGATCAGCGACGGAGGCACGACACCGGCTTCAAGGGCCAGAACCAGCTTTTCTAGTGAAGCTTGGCGCCTGGCAAGCGTCCGTAAACATTCTTGCTGTACGCTCGGAGTCAAGCTAGTAAAACGTGCCAGCAGCAAGTCGACCAGCTCTGCATTAGATGACCAGTCTAGTAACCTAATCAACTCGACAACCACCGGTTGCGGCGTTTCTGGATTCAGCAGTCTTTCTGCAAGTGTGGTTTGAACCGACTCAGGGACCAGCCGAAGCCATCGCGTTGATTCTATAGAAGGCGGAGAATTTGCAATCGATTCGGCAATACGATTGATAGTCGTCTGCCGCTGGTCTTCGTCCAAGCAGTCAAACAGCTGATCCTTCGCCTGCTGGGGCAAACTGGAAAACGCACTTAGCCACTCTGCGGATTGGCTAACCGCAGCCCCGACAAGTTTCTGCTGTATCCAAGTTCTTGAGTCGGAATTCGATTGGCTATCACGGACCCAAATGGGCATGAATAACGTAAGCCAGGGCCCAATAGCGTTTGGTCCCATGTCATCGACCTTGTCGGCCGCCAGCCGAGCTGCATCGTTGCCAGCAGCTGTCGCAAGAATGGCTCTCAAGATCGGCAGCTCGATCTGGGGCAGAAGCTGACCGAGCGTTGCCATGCGCAAATCGGTAGGCATGTCCGCCGCCAGCATCATCAGTGACAGTTGGATTCGCGGCTGCGAAATGTCCTGTTTAGAAAGTATGCGTTCCAAGGACGGTTCAGACAAAGCCCGAGGTGACAACAGTCGAATGGCATGTTCAGCAACCCGGAGGTCCGTTTCGCCATCGGCCAAAAGCTGCGTCAACACAGGTGTTCTAAGGTGTTGTAGTCTTTGTAGTAGGTGCAGAGCCAGAATCCTTGCGGACGGACTGGACGAATGTAAAGCAAGCTTTTCCAGGCTCGCCTGAACATCAGCGGGCTGCCGTTCCAATAGCAATTGCGCGGACATCAATCGTTGCCATGAAATCGGATTGGCCAAATTCTCCACCAGCTCTGAGGAACTCAAATCTGCCAAGATCAAGCTGGCTGGATTCCCCACGCTTGCATGCTTCAAGCGGTAAATCCTGCCCTTGTCGCGACCACTGGTGAGGTCCAAATGCTGCTTGAGCATCGGCGGCAAGCTTTTGGGATGTTCGATGACTTCGCGATACATGTCTGCGATGTATAGGCAGCCGTCCGGCCCATCACCAATTTGAACTGGACGAAACCAAGTGTCGGACGATCTCAACAACTCGCTGTGGTCATCAATTCGTTTGGCGGACCAATAAAGCCCGTGGTCGATCATTTGCTTGCGATGCACCAAATTGCTCCCCACGTCGCAAACGATGGCGGTATCAAAATCTGTAACGCCGAATCGGAGTTCTGCATCGAGGATCAGGGTACCTGAGGCCCCAGTGAAATATCCGGCGGCTCTTCCTCCCCCCTCAACGATGCCCGGCACAACTCCCGAAACTCGCAGCCGTGTTCGTACAATTCGCCAAGGCTCGACTGGGCTAGAGCGATAGACCTCTGCTTGAGGCCCATCCTCGGCAATACTGCGACGAAGCGCGGGGATTGCAACACTCGCACTGTGTGACTGAAGCCAAGTCTCCAGGTCCAAGACTTGTTGCAAATGGTCGCTGTTACTAGTGACGAATCTGTCACCCCAGCGATTGAAACTCAGACCGTGTTGTCCACCTCCAGTTACTGCCGACATTTTCTTAGTCAAAGGATCGATCTCAAAGTCCCGCCGCCCCAGTTGTAAGGGCTCATCGGACGCGATTGCAGCTTGCATGACCTGCGCACCACTGCTACTGGTCGCGCCGCTGATTGTGCCAGCCACCGTCCAACGCAGACTGTTGATCAGACCTTGCACATTGCTCCGGCCAAAGCCGTCAAACCAAACTTCAGAATGGTCGGCGATCCCATCGTCATTGGTATCACGAAACCAAGTTAATCGCGGAGGATGTGCCACGAGAACCCCATCTTTCCATGGCCACAAGCCCGTGGGCCAGGATAATCCCGTAACGAAATCATGCCTAACGTCCATGGTCCCGTTGCCGTCGCTGTCTTCCAGCAAAGCGATCACCCCTAGGTGCTCAGTTTCTTGCTCGCTGTAATCGCGCATTTCCGCCACAAACATTCGATGCCGCGAATCGAATGCAAACGCTACCGGATCCATGACGAGAGGTTCCGCAGCAACCAGCTCGACGATAAATCCGTCTGCAATACCAAATGATTGCAGGGCTTGCTCTGGAGACAAAGGTTGTATTCTTGGCAGCTCGCTCGAGTAGTCCTTATCTGGTGTGTCCGGCACTTCCTGCTGTGCCCGTAAAACTCCTTCCCCCAGTAACATCAAGAGCGACGCAAATACCGCATTGCCCAAGATACGCTTCCACTGGTCGAGCTGCTCGAACGGAGTGTTATTACGTTTCACTTCAGCTCCTTCCGCATTCCGCAAAGAGGTTGAGACCAAGATCCAGTGAGGCATCCCTCGAGCGTTGCCGTTAGCAAGAGCCGATCTTCAAAGTCAAATGGTTGCCGACTTCTCTCGAGGAGCGAATGTCAGCGGGATCGGGAAAGTTGAATGGTACCGGTTTCGCCACCCGCGCTCCACACGCCAACCATGTGATTGCCCTGCGGCCGAAGTTGCATTCGATACTCTCCAAAGGGGCCAAGACGCCGACTTGCCACCAATTGATTACCGCGTTGCACTACTTGAGCCCGATAGATGTACGGAACCACTTTAGCAAATCGACCGGTGAAAAGCCCCTGGTAACCACCTGTTTCTTCAGGCCTTAGTCGCACTCGCAGTGTGCCGTGGTGCTGCCGCTTGTTAGTTCTCGCCGGTCTGTACATCCGCGACGAACCGACCTGAACGCCCTGTACGCTGGGCAATGTATTCCAGGTGCCCTTCCAGACCCCAGCAGCATTCGACGCCGATACGATGTCGCCGATTGCCAGTGTGAGCATCAGTGAAATGAAAACTGTCTTAGGGGTCAAGTCTCAACTCCGCGACTTCAGTCAGCAAAAGCTTTGGTAAGCAATTACGGATTGGTTTTGCTCTCAACGACATGGTGAATCGTATTGTGAATCACGCGCTCGGCGGGTTGACCATCGCCGGAGACGACTGGCAAGCTGATTTCCATAGACCAAGTGGGATTCAACTCCGACATTATCAATCTTAACTGCAATCGATCGCTAGACAACTCGACCCGGCGAATATCGATACGGCGCTCATTATAGTGTTCGGAACCGTAATTCTTGGTGCGCTTCAAGTCCCAAACTCGAACACTGTAGTTTGCGGGATCGAGCGAGGTGGTCTCATGCAAGGGCTCTGAAAAGCCTATGGTCAGTTGTTGCTCGGCGGCGTTCAGGGCAATTGGCAGGGCCGCGTATTGACCAGCGTAACGAACTCGGTACAGCCCTCCTTCTTCGGCGGTCTGGCTGCTGGCCCAGGCGGAAAGTCCACACAAGTACAATTGCCCGTCATGTGGCGAAAAGCGACCACGAATAATGCCCGTTGGAAAATCTGGTATCGGCAAGGCGCACATACCTCCCTGCACTTGGCCTGCGACGGTTTCGTGGGGTACCACAAATACCTTTCCGTAGCCGTAAGATAGATTCAGCAGGCTTCCGCGAAATGGTCCCCACTGTCGACTGTTGCACCAAAGTAGCTCCGCTGGCGAACGATCAAACGCATTCGTGATCCAGCACAGTGGCTGCTGCATGGCGTCGTCCGATTCGTCCGTAACATCATGGTAGCCGTACATGTTGCCGTAGAACCCACCTTCGCTGACCCAATTGATGCGGTTCTTAGGATTCCAGTGGCCCTCTTGGTCGGTGACGATAAAAGTCCCGTCTGGATTAAGACAAACTCCGTTGGCGGCGCGAAAACCTTGCGCCAAAATGTCGGTTCGTTCGCCATCCGGGGTAACGCGAAGCAACGTTCCGTGATGAGGCACTACGGCAGGTAACGCGTGGCGAGCTGATTTTGCGTAATAGAAATTCCCGGATTCATCGGTTTGCAAACCCATCGCAAATTCGTGAAAATGCTCTGTAACCTGGTGATCATTGTTAACGCAATGGTAGTAGTCGATTTCGCCATCGCCATTGCGATCGTCCAGACGCACAAGTTGATCGCGGCAAGTGAGGTAAATCGTCTCGTCGATAATCTTCAACCCTAGTGGCTGGAAGAGTCCAAACGCTATCCGCCGCCACGTCAATTGCTGCTCAGTTCCAGTATGTGCCAGCCCCGAGACCAGCCAAACGTCTCCGTCCCAAGTACAAACGGCCAAGCGATCTGGATTCTTGAAGAAATCAATGCCGGTCAAACGCAGGCGGGCATTCCAAGGATTGTTCTTGGGGACAGTTAAAGTGTCCACCGAGAAACCCTGATGCGGTTCGCCGACAACGAGGGGTGTCTGCACCAATTCTGGAAATAGTGGTTCTTTGGGAGCCAGCGATACCGCATTGTCGCGCGAGTCATCGAGCGCGAGCACTACCTGATCTCGAACATCTTGCTGCGCCGCGTCGCGGCTCGGTGCCACGGCCCAAAGTGTCAACTGCATTGACTGGGTGCCTGGTGCGATGCTCAGGAGCAGTTGCTGGTCATGGCACTCCAGCGTGCAGCCAGGCTGGGACGATGCAACACCAAACAACGCAGGAGCGAGAGGCTGCTGGTCAAACTGCTTCAGGGCTAACGAGTGCCCTTGAGGACTTGCGTTGGGAACTTCGTCAGATTGCACACCAGAGACTGTAGGCTGGCTAGCGAAGCTCCAGTCGGCAACGGCATCGCTGGATAACTGCCAATCCACTATTTCTTCAGTTGCCAAAACGCGAGAGAACAGCTGCAACCTTTCGATAGAAGAGTCTTTCAATTTTGATTGTGCCGGAAACTGAGCCGTGGTGTAGCCAACGCGGATGCGTGCTTCCCCGAGGCGTTCCTTTGGCTGCAACTTTTTCTTCCGCGATCGAACTCCGTCGACCCAAAGCTCTGCTACACCACCTTTCGCGCGGAACGTCAATGCAACACTGTGAGGCTTTCCATCGTCGATGCGCTGCGCTGATTCGATCACACCCACCCAGCCAATGTCGTAGGCTAGGCGCCCGTTGCGCACAAACCAGGCCTGACCATCCTTTTGCCAATTCCCGTTGGCAGGCACACTGGAAAACAAGGTCCCGTCACCGCCTATGATGACGTTGGCGCGAAGGGTGAAATCTTGATCGTACAGATTGACCTCATCCCAAGATGCGGTCTCGTAATAACTGGTTCCACTGAAGCGACCGGTAGACCTTGCGGATGCCACATCGGTTTGGTCCATGGCAATAGCCAAGTTATCGGCGATATTCCAGCGACGGCCGTCATCCAATGTCGCGACAACCATCTTTAGGGTTTGAGGTCTTGGGCCCAAATCCACGTGCCGCGCGAAAAAACCCTCTTGGATCGCTGAGGCTTGAGCCTCACCAAGCTGAACCGATGGACGCAGCCACTGGAATGACTCATGGACCTCAGTTTCACCAACTTGGTAGGCAACGATCGTGCGGCGACCGGCTTGGTAAAAGCCGCGGTAGCGAATCCAATCTTTGGGTAGTGGTCCGTAACGCTTGTCGTCCCGCCCAACTACGCGCAGGTCGTCGGCCAACGATCCAGTGGCAGGGCTTGCCCAGCCGGGACCGGTGGGGTTACTCAGGAGAATATCACCCACGATATGTGGATGAATTCCATGGCGTCCGTTGAAATTGATTCCTTGCCAGTCGATAAATCCACGACTGGTCCAGACGCCAGCCAGCCGCATGGTGTCGTGATCAAATACCGCCCAAGCATCTCCCTGGGCAACGCCACCAGGCGAGTCATCCAATTGAATTGCGATTCCCTTTTGCGCGATGTTCCGACCACCGCTGCCAATTTCATAGGTACCGACTAAGCGCGGTCCGTAGTCAGCTTGCGACCAAGGTTCGACTGGTTGCGGTTCCGGACCTAGTTCATTTCCGGTTGGCAAGCCAGCGAGATATTGATCATCCACGGTTGAAAGTTGAGCCGAATTATGGCCGCGCAAGAAATGCTCGCGAATGTAATGGATCACGTCGTATTTTTGCTGGGGAACCATCCAAGGCTGCGGCAGCATGAGGCCCGCCCCGCGCGTCAGCGTTTGATACATGGAATACGGATCGTTCCCGTATTTGAATTGCTGCTGACCAAATCGAGCCGCACTAGCCAACGAGCCAGGGAGAGTCAAAGTTCCATGACAATTAACGCACAGCCCTTGGTAAATCGCTTCACCTCTTGCCAGCGACCGATCATCCCATTGCTGGATCAAAGTCTTATGGTCGATGTTGGCTTCATATTCCGGCAGCCGAATGGCAAGTTGTGCCGCCGAGGGCTGCAGTTCACGAGCGCGCTGGGGGCCTCCACGTTGGATTTCCAGTACATACTTCAACAAGTCGTCAAATTCAGATGCGTTAGCTAATGCCCTCACTAGCCCAGTTGGCATTAGCGATGTTTCCAGTGTTTGGATCTGTTCGACGTCTGCAAGCGCATATTCGACGTCGCGAAGAGTTGCCGGTTCGCGCAGAACAACTTTTTGGGAATCCTCCGCGATCTTAAGACCGGTGACGACATTGCCGTCGGATGTCAAAAGTTGGGCGCCTTGGTAGGCGGTGTCGATTACTTTTGACGGATCCAAGACAGATTCAACAATATGTGCCGGGGTCCCGTTCTTCAGCGGCTGAGCGAGATTCGGCCCCAACAGGTTTCGGCCAGAGTCGCTTACTGAGTGACATTTGGAACATCCCAGCAGGGGGCCATGAAAGAGGATGGCTCCGCGGGCAGAATTACCATTTTGCTCCGCCCTCTGCTGCAACTGATTGAAAGAAGTCTTCCTCAGCTGAATTTCGAGCTCGATTCCCTGCAGAGATTGCGCAAGCAGCGGTTTGGTTCCACTCGAACAGAGGGTTTCCAGCACAAAGAAGCCGAGAATCAGATATCCAGTGAACGCATCCCACCGAAGGTGAGTGCAACTACTTTGTTTCGCCAAGACCAATCCTCAACAAATGAAATTCAGTTCGAACAATTAAGCTGTTCCCTTCGACGGCAGGTGTAGCCATGATCCGTGACTCGAGCTGATTCTTGGCCAACTCCAAATAGTCGTTGGCAACGCCTACCACGGTGACGACACCTTCATGCGAACAAAGGAAGAGCTTGCCTTCAACATTGATCGGCGAAGCAGAGAAGTTACCGGAGATTCGCTCTTGCCACACGATGGAACCGTCTTCGGTTCGCAGCTTGCTGAGAATTCCGTTGTCGGAAATCATGTAGATCGCTTCACCCACGGCCAGCGGAGTGGGCTTGGTGGGGGCACCACGACTGCTGCGCCAGGCGACGTGTGTCTTGGTGACGTCGCCGCTGCCGTCGATGCGCACTGCAACCATCTCAGGCCGCATGTAACCGGTGGAGAAGACAACGAGACCATTTGCTGTCGTAATGGCACTGGGGCTGTTCGAGAATCCGTCACCGTGATCGATTCTCCATAGCTCGTGTCCATTGTTGGGGTCGTAGGCACAAATCCACTGGGCTGAGGGAACGACAATCTGGGTATTGCCATTGGTAGTAACCGTAATCGGAGTGCAATAAGCCTTATGAAACTCCACGTTCGCAGCGTCCTTGGGCGGCCTAGGTGTCCGCCAAAGTTCTTGCCCGGTGGAAAGGGCGATCGCCGCCACGAATTGTTCGTCGATTCCGTCGCAGACTAGAATCACTTTGTCGTCCACAACGACTGGAGAGCTGCCGGGCCCCACGCTATGGTCCACCTTAAAAACCCTTTGCCAAATGGAAGTTCCGGTTTTGGCGTCCAAACACCAGGTACCGTAGCAGCCAAAATGGCAAATCACGCGACCTTCGGCAATCACAGGCGTAGGCGATGCAAAAGTATTCAACGGATTGATCGGGTCCGGATCCTGAATGTGGCTCAGCGGGATTTCGTGAACGATACGGCCCGATGCAAAATCGATAGCGACGGCTTTCAACTCAATGGCAGCGGCAACGTCCTTCATGTCTTTGAGAGGATCGTCAGCTAGTCGCAGCGCTTTCTGTTCAGCTGTTGCTTCTTGCACAATAGCAGTCGTCAACCAAATCATCCCAGAATCGACTACAGGGCTGGACCATCCCTGTCCTTCGATTGGCGTCTTCCAGATAACATTCTCTTCCATGGAAAAATGTACCGGTACATCTGCGCCACTGGAGACACCCTGTCCACCTGGGCCGCGAAACCGCGTCCAGCCTTCCGCAGCATGCGTTGCCGAGCACCAGAGGTATACAGTCAAAAGTGTTATCAGGAACTGGGATGTTAGTTTCATAGAAATGCATTTCGTGCGTAGCAAGGTTTCAGTTATTCTTCGTTGGTAATGTCGAGGACTCGGCAGGCGTCCAACGGAAAGCAAGAGTCTTGGCTTTGATTTCTTCCTCGTCAGATCGTTGGTCTTCGAGTCCAGCTAGTTGCAATTTGTCATCGATGATGACGACATCGACCAATCCCGCAATTTGGCCGCGCCCGTTTATGGCGTACGAAGCGCTATAAACAGAGCGATTAGCAAACTCGGGAACACCCATTTTTCCATTCTGCCATGAAAATGCAGTTGGCCCCCCAATGGGTCCTGCAGGATCGTCACTTCTACCGACCAATACTCCGTCGTCGCTGATTGCCAGTCCCTCACCGCTGACGTCATCAGGTAGCAGGTCTATTTTCGTCTGCTTTCCCGTCAGGTCGATCACTGATGGCAAAAGACCGTGGGCATGGGTGACATTCATGACGATTTCGCCTCGATTGTTTATGTCTTTCAATCGCCCTACCTGCTCGCTCACCAATTTGCGATTCCAATTGTCATCAACCAGCTCCCATACGAACAGGGAGCTAATATAGTTAAGCGGGTCAATGATTTTGACCGTAACACAAGCTGCCACGCGATTACCGTCCGGACTGATTACCGCTGAACTGTTGACTAGCAACGGATTCATGTAGAACGGCGTGTCCAACTCTTCGGCGCTCCAGTTCTTCGCTTTTGAATCCCACTGCCACAAACAAAGCCGGGTGCGTGCCGGGTGAGAGCCAGTTGAATAGCCGACGACGCGTTGGCCGTCGGCGCTGATGTCTTGGGCGTGCGAAGCCAAATCCCCGTCTAGCTTGCCCAGGTCTGACAATTTGCCACTCTTGCCGTTCCATAGTATGGCTGTGAAACTGCCCTGTGGATGACCGATCGGGCGACTGGCATAACCAACTGCCATGCCATTATCACTCAACGCTTGGAGTTCGGTATTCGTATAACCATCCAAAACAGGAGCATCGCGGGATGTTTCCGAATCCTTGTAGAAAAAAGCCTGACTGGTGAGCGCCTTTTCCTCAGCTTCAACCTCTCGCAAGCCGAGAACCGCTCCTTCGCCATTCATGGCAATCACCTGACTGAACGTCGCAGAATTGTCCAGCACTTCCAAAATCCCCTCGGCAGATTCGTAGATGGGGGTGCCAATCTGCTGTGCAGAAACGGTCCCCGTCTGTAGCGGCTTGCAGCCTGCCAATAACAGTGGAAGGATTAACGCAAATCGCCGGATAGGGGGCGACAGAAACCATGAACAGGCAATTGTTAGCATTGAAGTCCTAAGATGTGAGGTGGCGGCTTTTTGGCGAATTCACCAAGCAATTTGTAGGGGCTACACGCCACACGGCAGTACTTCTACAAAGTCGCTATTTCATGAGTGAAATGCCTGCTGGTGGAAATGCACCACTATTTTATAGACCATGCAAGCCAATAAATCCCGGCTCAAACAACTTTGTGCAGCCTCACGCTTATCCGAAAAGATGCTGGCAGCCTCTTATGGGGGGGTGGAGCGGCCTTGCCAACATACAGTGTGTCCTTTCGCAGTTGACCAACACTGCCGAAAACCTTACCCTACCGGCTGTAAACTACCCACGCTACGTTGGTTACGTCAAACGCTTTGTTTTGGGGAGCGGTTCCCATTTTCCTTGGTCTGCGAATTGCTGTTGCGGAGCAATGCCTTTCTAATAGTGTCAGTTTGGCATTTACAGCATCGTACTGCCAATGCGGTGTGCGTACTTTAGTCTGTCGGAAAGCGGAAGCACGCTTTTCTGACTAAGTGAACCTTGTGTGGACTCGCACCTGACGCAACGGACTGTTTTGAGTGGTGCACCAAAAGTCAACCTCAACTTCTTTGAAGCCTCACTTGTTATGGAATTCTTGGAACGTGTTTGGGAAAACACTGGGCTGTTATTCTCAAGTGTATTGCAGGGCATCGAACGCAGTATCACCTCACTGTTTGGATCGTCCAACGCCCGTCAGATCAAACGATTTGAAGCGATCGTAGCCAAGATCAATGCGCTCGAAGATGGCCTCAAGAGTTTGAGCGACGAGCAATTGCGCGCCAAGACGGAGGAATTCAAGCAGCGATTGCGTGAAGGCCAGACTCTAAACGACATTTTGGTTGAAGCTTTTGCGGTTTGTCGTGAAGGCGGAAGACGTTTTCTCAATATGCGGCACTACGATGTGCAGCTTGTCGGAGGAATCGTTTTGCACAACGGCATGATCGCGGAAATGGTTACGGGTGAAGGCAAAACGCTGGTCGCGACTTTGCCTACTTACTTGAACGCTCTTGCCGGGCGCGGATGCCACGTGGTCACTGTAAACGACTATTTGGCTCGGCGTGACATGGAATGGATGGCTCCGCTTTACATCGGACTTGGCTTGACAGTTGGTGCGATCCAAAGCGGTCTATCCAACGATGAGCGGCAGGCTGCCTATGCCAAAGACATTACCTACGCAACCAACAACGAATTGGGCTTCGATTACCTACGCGACAACATGCGATTGGCAGCCCGCGACGACCATCGCTTTCCCAAACACTTGCAACAAGTGCAGGGGCCGCTGGCTTACGCGATCATTGACGAAGTCGACAACATCCTGATTGACGAAGCACGCACACCTCTGATCATCTCCGGTCCAGCTCACCGGGATATATCGAAGTACGCTGAAGCAGACCGCGTTGCGCGAAGACTGAAGAAGGACGAGCATTTCACTGTTAATGAAAAGGACCACACCGTCAATCTGACTGACGATGGGGTTCGGGCAGCTGAAAAATTGGCGGGTGTCGAAAGCTTTTACACTGCGGGCAACATGGAATGGCCGCATATGATCGACAACGCTCTCAAGGCTCATTTTCTATACAAACGTGACGTCAGCTACGTCGTCAAAGACAATGCGATCGTCATTGTGGACGACTTCACTGGACGATTGATGGAAGGGCGTCAGTGGAGCGATGGACTGCATCAGGCTGTGGAGGCCAAAGAAGGCGTCAAGATCAAAGAGGAAACCCAAACACTGGCGACGATTACGCTGCAGAACTTCTTCAAGCTGTATGACAAAATCGCTGGTATGACGGGTACCGCGATGACAGAGGCCAACGAGTTCTGGAAGATCTACTCGCTGGATGTGGTCGCGATTCCCACAAATCGAGAGATGAAAAGGATCGAATTCGCCGACACAATCTACTTGACCGAAAAAGAAAAATTCGCTGCTGTTGCAGAAGACGTAGAGTCGACTTCGAAGTTTGACGTTATCGAAACGAAAGATGGCAAAGAGCTGCGAGGTGAGATCACCAAAGAGGATGAAACAAGTATTTCCATCAAGCTCCAAGGCAGCCGTGAATCTACGCCAGTTGCCAAGGCCGACATTACCGAGCTGATGCGCCGCGGTCGCCCGGTCTTGATCGGTACTGTCTCCATTGAAAAAAGTGAACAACTGAGTCGGCAGCTCGAATTGCGAGGGATTCCTCATCAGGTGTTGAATGCAAAGCACCATGGTCGCGAAGCCGAAATCATCGCTCAGGCCGGTCGCCTCGGTTCAGTTACGATTGCTACCAACATGGCTGGCCGCGGAACGGACATTATTCTCGGCGGCAATCCAGAAACCATGGCTTGGGCCCAGCTGCAAGATAAATATGCGACGCGGCTGGACGTACCACGTGACGAATGGGAATCGCTGGTTGCTGAAATCGATGCTCGCGAGAAAATGAAAGAAGCTGGAAAAACAGTTCGCGAGATAGGTGGCCTTTACGTCATCGGCACCGAACGTCACGAATCGCGGCGTATCGACTTGCAATTGCGCGGTCGTTGTGGTCGTCAGGGTGATCCCGGCAGTAGCCGGTTTTACCTATCTCTTGAAGACGACTTGATGCGCATCTTTGCTGGCGATTGGGTACGCGGGATGATGAGCAAATTGGGCATGGGAGAAGGGGAGGCGATCGAAAATACGTTTGTCAGCCGACGAATCACAGCTGCACAGAAAAAAGTCGAAGAAAGAAACTTCGAAATTCGCAAAAACCTGCTCGAATACGACGAAGTGATGGATCAACAGCGAAAGCGAGTCTACAGGTATCGCCAAGAAATCTTGGATGGCGTCGGTTGCCGACACATGGTGCTCGAGCAAATCACACAGCAGATTTCCCATTACGTTGCGATGTACACCGATCCGATGTTCGGTGCCGAAGCCTACACACGTTGGGTTTCGAAGAAACTCTCCTGCGAATTGGAACCCAAGGACTTTAGAAATCTGGATCCGGGTACTGCCGCCTCGAACGCGATCGATGCCGCAGAACGGGCCGCAGAAACGCAAATCTTAGATGCGATCGAAGAGAATCTGCCGGCGGAAGAGCCCGAAGAGGATTGGAACTGGAACGCTCTGGCCAAGTGGGTCAACACGCGTTACGGCACCAACTATAGCGTCAATGATCTGAAACGTATCCCGCGAAATGAGATCGATGAGAAACTGATCGAACGAGTCTTCGAACGAATTGGGGCTACCGACCTGGAGGAAGGGGCACCTCTACTGTCTGCCGACTATGGTTTGCAAATGCTCGTCGGCTGGATGAAAAATAAATTCGGGATTGAAATGCAAGTGGAGGAATTGCGAGCTCGGGAGGCCGCAGACATCGAAGAGGAATTGTTGGCCGCTGCGGAACGGGCCTACCGCCGCAAGGAATGCGAATATCCAGTTTTGGCTGGCATTACGCGCTTTGGCAGGGCGGGACAGAACAACCAGTATCATCTCGACAAGGATTCGTTGGTTGCTTGGGCTCAACTTCGTTTCAATGCCAGCATCACGGATGAAGAGATGTTGGCGGAAACGCTGAACGAAGTGAAGGACAAACTGGTCGCGCACAGCGAAGAGCACTATGCCAGTGGTACTCATGTGTCGGAGACGGCAGTCGAAAAGGTGAAGAGTTTCTTCGGAGCTGCAGAACCTGAAACTGCCGCCAAGTACATCGCCGGAAGTAATGGGGCTCTGAATTCGCTCAGTAGTTGGTTTGCCGAAACGCTAAACTACTCCATCGATCCGCAAAAACTCGGAGAAATGGACGAATCCCAAGTGCAGCGTCATGTGCAGCAAGCCATTGGCGATCGTTTCTATCCAGAAATTCGTCGGATGGAGCGACAGGTGCTTTTGAACATTGTCGATTCAGCTTGGAAAGATCACTTACTGGCTATGGATCATCTGCGCAGCGCGATCAGTTTGAAGAGCTACGCGCAAATGGATCCCAAAGTCGAATACAAACGCGAAGGAATGCGGATGTATTCTGACATGTGGTTTGCTATTGGCGAGCGGATGACGGACCTAATATTCCGTATGGAAGCGCTAGACGAGGGATTTGTGGCTAGCACTTGGACTGAAACCAATGCTGAACACCGGCCACCACCCTCGGCATCGCAAATGGAACAGCAGCAAATGAGCGATCTGGCAGCAGCCGAGCGTGCGGGTGCTGAAGAACAAAAAGCAGAGCCAATACGCAATCGGGAGGCCAAGGTCGGCAGAAACGAGCCCTGTCCCTGCGGCAGCGGCAAGAAGTACAAAGCTTGCCACGGACGTCGATAACTGTTTCGCAGCTCGACTTGGTACACACCACAGTGGTGCACAAGCCTCTTGCCTGCGGCGTGCCTTAACTGCATGTGGAAAGCTGGCAGCGCTGAGAGCTCATCCCGCTGGGTAGTTGCACTGTGCTATTCTTTGCGCGGAAAATAATGAGGCTTGCGCCATAATGGCCTGTTTGACCAGAGCATCACAGTTGGGCTGCAACCTGCACAATGTTGACGGAGTTTGCTCGACGCAACTTCTGTAAGGATACTCCCGCCATGGCAGTTTGGTTGCGAAACGCTATTTATCTGACGCTGCTGGTCTTGCTCCTGCCCTATCTATTGGTCCGCAAACCAGGCTATCGGCGCGGATGGCAGCAGCGGTTTTTCGGCTTAAGTCGCGGAGAAGTTCGCGATCTGTCCTCCACTGGCAAAGTCATTTGGCTGCACGGCGTGAGCGTTGGAGAAGTGCGTTTGCTGTTGGCTATGTACCGAGAGCTGTCCAACTCGGCTCCGGACGCCAGGTTCGCTGTCTCTGCCACGACGGATAGTGGTCTCGGGCTGGCGCGAGAATTATTTCCCTCCAACGTGCTCGTCTTTCGATTTCCACTCGACTTCTCCTGGGCCTGCAAACGCACTTGGAATACTCTCAAGCCCTCGATGCTAGTCTTGGCAGAACTGGAGCTTTGGCCGAACTTACTCGCGGTTGCCGAAAAAGAGCAAACTCCGGTGGTAGTCATCAATGGTCGGCTGAGCTTGCGAAGTTGCCGCGGTTATCGGCGTTTTTCCTGGTTGACAACGGGGATGTTCGCACGATTGAGTTTGGTAGCAGCACAGTCGCCAGAATATGCTGAGCGATTTGTTGCCTGCGGCACTGCTGTTTCCAAAGTTGTTGTGACCGGTTCGATCAAGTTTGACAACGTGCAGTTTGACCGCAGTGCTCCTGCCGTTACAACATTGAAGCGGCTGGCAAATATCTCGTCACAGCATAGAGTTTTCGTCGCTGGCAGTACACAGGCAGAAGAAGAGCTCGCTTGCATCGAGGCGTTCAGGACATTGACCGGGCGCGCCCCAGCCCTACGGCTGCTGATCGTGCCTCGCCATCCGCAGCGGTTCGACACTGTTGCGAAAATGCTCAAGGACTCTGGTCTTGATTTTGTGCGTCGCAGCTCGCTTTCCCCCGACGGAATTACGCAGCCCTGGCAAGTAATGTTGGTGGACACGATTGGTGAATTGGCGAATTGGTGGGGAGTTGCAGACATGGCCATGGTCGGTGGCAGTTTTGGTAAGCGTGGTGGGCAAAATATGCTCGAGCCAGCAGCCTTTGGTGCCAACGTGGCATTTGGCCCCAAAACTTCCAATTTCCGCGACATCGCCGAGCTTTTGATTGCCAACCGAGCCGCAACTCGATTGCAATCTCTTAGTGAGATCTTGCCTTGGCTTGAACAGCACCTGGTCCAAAATCCAACGAGTGCGCAACAAGCTAGCAACGCTCGGCAGCTGGTGGCGGCGCAGCAGGGCGCCCTAAAACGCACCACGTCCCAGCTCCAAGACCTATTGCACGCATCGCCGAAGCCCAACCGCGACACCAGAGCCGCCTAGAATGTAGCGCAACGAACTTCTGCGAGCGCAGTGCAGACTGCTAGTGGTTTGGGACAGCTAAAATTAGGATTGGTCCGTAGTGGGATTCGCCAGAATTCCCCGATTGAGAGGAATTCT
>JAGQPR010000759.1 GCA_020426625.1 Planctomycetales bacterium | reverse complement strand
CAGCAGATACACCTTTGCCTATCCGTACCCGATTGCGATCAGTGTCAACGGTCCGGTTTATGGTATGGAATATCCCATGATTTGTTTCAATGGTCCCCGGCCTGAGACTGATGGTACGTATTCGGAAAGGACGAAATATGGATTGATATCCGTGGTGATCCACGAGGTCGGACACAATTTCTTCCCGATGATCGTTAACAGCGACGAACGGCAATGGACTTGGATGGATGAGGGACTCAATACTTTTCTGCAATACTTGGCCGAGCAAGAGTGGGAAGACCATTACCCGTCACGGCGAGGCGAACCGGCTGATATCGTCGGCTACATGCTCAGTGGGCAACAAGTTCCCATCATGACCAATAGTGAGTCAATTCTGCAATTCGGCAATAATGCCTACGCGAAACCAGCCACGGCGTTGAACGTGCTGCGTGAGACCGTGCTCGGTAGAGAGTTGTTTGATTTTGCGTTCAAAGAATACGCTCGACGCTGGAAATTCAAACGCCCCCTGCCAGCTGATTTCTTCAGAACGATGGAAGATGCTTCGGGAGTAGACCTCGACTGGTTTTGGAGAGGTTGGTTCTACAGTACCGAGCACTGCGACATCTCAATCGAAGACGTGACCTGGTCGGTGCCGACCGATGGTGATCCCGATCGAGAAGCCGATCGCAAACGCCAGGAAAAGGAAGCGAAGACTCCCAGCCTGTCCAGCAGTCGCAACCAGCCTCTACCCAAACGAGCGAACCAGTTTCCGGACTTGAAGGATTTCTACAATTCGTACGATCCCGATGCAGCAACCGAGGAGTCACGTGACGCCTACAAACGGATGCTTGAAAAACTGTCGGAAGAAGACAAAGCACTGCTGCAGAACAAGAGCAACTTCTACACCGTCAAACTTGCCAATCAAGGTGGACTGGTCATGCCGGTCATCCTGCGCGTCACATACCAGGATCAGTCCGAGGAGATCATCCGGTTGCCCGCAGAGATTTGGGCTGCAGACAATTTGAATGCGCAAGCGTCGTTCATCTCGGCGAAAACGATGGTTCAGCTAGAACTGGATCCTATGCGAGAAACCGCTGACACCAATCGCGATAACAATTATTTTCCTCCCAAACTGGAGCCAAGTCGATTTGAGCTCTACCAGCGTAGCGAATCCAATCGAGGTGGTGGCGACAATCCCATGCGGGCCCAGCGCAAGCGTGAGGAGGCCAAGCAGAAGAAACAGGCTGAGAGTGCCGCAAAGGAAAAAGAAGTCAAGTCATCGGAGGAATGAATAACATGCACACCTTGAAGCTCATCACTCCCATTCTTATTTCCGTACATTGCATCTGGTGGACCCTCTGCGCCACCGCCTGTGGGCACCCTTTTCATACCAGCACTGCGGAAATGGAGCTGAATCAAGAGAATGGCAAGTTGGAGGTGAGCATCAAGCTGGATGCTCGCGACTTGGAACGTGCGTTGGCGCTCCACAGCCGCCAGACAGTCAAACTCGAAGCGCCCGAGGCAGCCGCGCTGATCGCACGATATGTCCATCGCAACTACTTTGTGTTCAAACAGAACTTGCGCGCAGAAGTGACCGAATCGGCGCCCGAGGCGATAACAGGCGAAAACTGGCCAGATCCGAACAGTCTGCATAACCATCAGCCGACGGGAAGCTCAAGCCCGAAAACCGAGATCACAGTGCAGAGTCAGGTACCCGAGAAAGACAACCTGCCGTTGCGATTAGTCGGCTCGGAAATTGAATCCACTTGGATCTGGCTTTACGTAGAAATCACGCCCCCAGCTCAAGACAAGCTGGCTTCTTTCCACTTGGCCAACACTCTATTGTTCGATGTCAATCCTGGGCAGATCAATGTGGTTTCTTGGCGTTCGCAGGGACAAAGGCGTTCGTTCAAGACAAGTGCAAAACAGCCTGCGTTTGCCTTGGCAGCTGGGGAAAAACAACAAAGCACTTCTCGCTAATCGCCACCACGTTTGGTCAGCCTTTCGTGACGTTGATTTAATTACCGACAGCCTATTGTCACGTCTCCTAGCGAGGCACGAGCCTCCGTGAGAGGGCGGACGTAATGCGGCCGGGAGAGGGTCTTAGGCTTTGCGCCTCTAAAAGTCTTGGTTTCCAGGTGCGCATCGTGACTCGACTACGTGAAATGCTGACTAACCCGCAATTGTATGTAGCTAAGCTGAGTTGGGAACTGAGGAAAAATAACTTGGGTGTTTACTGTGAGTGGAATTGATCGTTCAAACGTGGAAGTGTTTTGTCGCGGA
>JAGQPR010000758.1 GCA_020426625.1 Planctomycetales bacterium | reverse complement strand
GCTAGCACGCGGTTTTTGACGGAACCGCACGCTAGCGCGCTAGAGGCTGATGTGGTAGAGGAATTACGATTTGTGATTACGATTCGTGACAGTAAATATAAAAGAGCTGCCCGGCCCAAGAACTCATGAACCGGCCCAAGAACTCATGAACCAGCCCAAGAACTCATGAAATCGCGTTTTCACTTCCGCCGCGGGCACACCACACAACAATCACTTGCTGGTCAGCGCTAGGTCGGCTTGATTCTTTTCGCCTGCTTTGACTTCAAAACTGAGCGGTTGCTTGGCGTAGCGAGCTGGAATCCTGGATTTGGGTACTCGAGCGGCACCCGCATCGGAATCTTCAGGGTCTTCCGACAACTTATCGGACAGAACAACGGTATGCTTGCCAACCACGGCACCATTCTCCTGCGAGTCCGAGAGTTTCAGCGTGAATTTCCCCTCCGCATCGGTAAGAGCAAACGACCCCATGCCTGCTGTCTCGGCATCGGTGTTTGCGGGCTGGAATAACACACGAATATCCGCGAGGGGCTTGCCATCAAGCGTCACGACTCCCTCGACCTCCGCTGTCGGCACTCCAGAACTACAGCCAGCTACGAGACATATTAACGAAAGGGCCAAGATCCATTCTTGCACTCTTGGGAGCGTTCCAAATTGCGGCTCCATCTTTCTTGGTTTCTCCGCACGATTATCGATTACGGAAGCACTGAATTCTGCTTTGGAGCAAGAGTACGAAACTGGAACTAAACTTCGATGTACGAATAGCATGGGAACTTGTTTGCTGGAATAAGGTGTCTACGAGATAAAGAAAAAAGAAGCGGTTACCTGCCCCCCTTGAGTAAAGGGCTTTCCTCTAGAACCGCAATTGCACATTGCCGATGGTCGCCATTTGCTCGACGGCGTTATTGCACATGAGGGCGCTACTGCACATGAGGGCGCTACTGCACATGAGGGCGCTACTGCACATGAGGGCGCTACTGCACATGACGGCTTGGGCAAATCGAGAACTGATTTGCCAAGCCGCATGATAACAACTTGGGGCCGCTACGCAGTGTGACTAAGGCCCGTCAATGCAGGTCCGCCCAAACTAAGGTGTCATTCACCCTACGGGGCTTCAGTTACGGATTCGCCACCAGCGACTGTAGACAGGGCCGCGTAAACGTTCATGTCCACGGACGTCTGTAGTGGATTGACGGAACCGTCTGCACGCACAAAGTTGATTGAACCGCCGGCGTGCAAGGATGCGAAAGCCCGCTTGCAGGGATTCGAATCCCCTTGCGAAACGCACAGATCGTAGTCAGGGATCAACGTGCGCGATTCAGGCGTCATGCAAGAGAGTGCAAATGAGGTGTACGAGTAAGCCCAGAACGTCGTGCGGCGAGGTGTCGTCTTGGTCGTGTACTCGCCCACCATCAGCGTGTTGCTCGTTCCATCAGAAATCGATCCGAATTTTTCGGAACCATACTGATTTGCCTGTCCGTTGACGCGTCCCGTCCAGTGGAAAATACCTTTCTTGTTCGCTGGACATTGCGAATTGAGTATGTCGGAGGAATCCCATTGGCGACGATAAATGTACTCGCCAGACGGTGCCCAGGCGACGCCACCCATGCCCCGATAGGAACTTGTTCGCCACATCTGATTGTTATGGGGGCCAGATCCAGGAACTAACAGTTGACCAGCAACAGGGTCTGAAGGACAGTTGTAGGTTGCCATGTTTTGCTCACGGAGAAACGCGTTGGCCGGATCTTCCAGTGGCAGTTCTGCCTTGTAGGTTCCATTCAGATTTGCTTGCTCAATAAATGGCAGAATAGCTACAGACCAGACAGTCAAGCTGGGAGTGCCACAGCAATTACCTTCAGTAATGTTCCCAGGAGGGAATTTCTTGTAGGCACTTTCGTAGTTATGCACTGCCAAGCCAATCTGCTTCAAATTATTGGAGCACTGCATTCTTCGAGCCGCTTCGCGAGCTGCCTGGACGGCTGGCAACAATAGACCGACCAAAATTCCGATGATCGCAATCACCACCAAGAGTTCAACAAGTGTGAAACCGAGTTGACGACGTTTCATAAACGCTCTCCCACAACAAGTAATCGAAAAGGGAACGAACAATTTCGTTAACGCTTAGCATTGTTACAGGAGCCGCGATCAAAGGGGAGTGAAATCACCTTAACAACAAACTTCTTGCGCATTTGTAATCAACGCTCCAGAAAACATTAAAAAAAATACACCTCTCGCTAATCGCCACCACGGTTTCATCGCAACTCA
>JAGQPR010000757.1 GCA_020426625.1 Planctomycetales bacterium | reverse complement strand
CGCGATGTGGGAACAATACAAACAAATCCAAGCATCACTCACAACTGAAAATACTACGTAGAAACGAATCTGCACCCATTGTCACGGTCAGACCGGCGATCCACGAAAGCCATCGTGGGAACGTGTTAGGCCGTTGCCAGCGCTTCTGAATTCCGATTCTAGCTTAGTTCGGACTAGACTCAAAGAATCGTTGCTGATTCGGCTTACGGTAACCCATCGATACCGCACATTCCACCCGCCACCGTCCCAACACGCATCGCTGAACACTGCTTGCACAGCTACAATCGCCGGCCAGCGCATTGAAGGAATCTTAATACTCACTTATGTACGCAGGCCTTGACGAGACCGCAACGTTTAGGATCTTTGGAATACTGATTGAATGACTTGGACGAATCGCGACCAATATTTTCAGCAATTGCAGCAGTGGTTGGCCATGGAGGGCGAAGCGGAACGCGAACGCATGGCACAGCGTCGGCAACTGAGTCGCTCTAAAGATCCAGAACGAAGTGGCGAGACGATTGTAGGGCTGATCCTGGCCGACCATCACGTTGGACTTGCCGGTAGAATTCTGCTGGATTTTGTCAAACCTGCTGACGGGCGCTTGCCAATGAATCGCTTGAAAGTTGGTTCACCCGTCGTTCTAAGCGATGATCGCAACGCAGCGGACGACGGCATCGGTGGTGTCGTCAGTCGCCGCAATGCCAATCAGATCCAAGTTGCAGTTGATCGGTGGCCGGAAGCTCAATTCCATCGACTAGATCTATCGCCAGATGAGACCACTCGTCGCCGGCAATTGGCGGCGATGTCTACGGTAAGAACGCTGACGGGAGCTCGGGGGCGGCTCCGCGATACCTTGCTGGGAGAACATCAACCGCGTTTTGACCCACTGCCCAATATCGACTTTGACGCTGTTCTTAACCCACCACAGCAAGATGCAGTTCGATTCGCCCTGGCCGCGCGGGACGTGGCTATCCTGCACGGTCCACCCGGCACGGGCAAAACGACCACACTGGCGGAAGTCATTGTACAAGCCGTGAAGCAGGGCATGCGAGTCCTAGCATGTGCCCCTAGCAATACAGCGGTCGACAACTTACTTGAGCGACTGGTCGGTCGTATCGATGGAGTTTTGCGCGTGGGGCATCCAGCGCGAGTTTTCGAATCGCTACGGGGACATACGCTGGATGAATTGGTGGACAACGATAGCTCGACGGAAATCGTCCGCGAAATGCGCAGGGACATCGATGAACTCTTAAGAGCGGCCAGCAGGCCATCGCGCAGCAGGGATGCGAATCGGCAGCGGGGCGAATTGTACGCCGAAGCCGGGCGACTGCGCCAGCAAGCGCGTGCGTTGGAACGCAGTACCGTGCGGCACATCGTCGACTCTGCCAATGTCATTTGCACCACAACCACCATTGACGACGAATTGATTGGCGACCACTTATTCGAGTTAGTAGTGATCGACGAAGCGTGCCAATGCACCGAAGCTGCCGTTTGGCAGGCCGTTCTGCGAGCAGAAAAAACAGTGCTTGCTGGCGATCATTGTCAATTGCCGCCCACCGTGGTCTCCGTTGAAGCTGCTCGTCAAGGATTCTCACGCAGCCTAATGGAGAGATTGGTCGGCCAATTCGGAACCGAGGTCTACCGTCGGCTGACAGTTCAATATCGGATGCATGAAACGATCATGGATTTTTCCAGCTACCAATTCTATGACGGAGAATTGATCGCGGACGATTCTGTGCGCCAGCATTGTTTGGCAGATTTGATCGACGTCAATCGCGAAACACTCACCACGACTACGATTGAGTTCTGGGACACTGCGGGAGCTGGCTGGGAGGAGCAGCTGGAGGAAGATGGTGAAAGCAAGTTCAATCCGAAGGAAGCTGCCTGGGTGATCCAACAAGTGCATCAGTTGATGGATGCAGGTGTTGCTGCCGACCAAATTGCAGTAATTGCCCCCTATGCAGCTCAAGTTCGTCTGCTGCGAAATCGTCTGCAGCAGCCCCACTTGGAGATCGATACCGTCGATGGATTCCAGGGCAGGGAAAAAGAAGCGGTCATCATCACATTCGTTCGTAGTAACGCCGAGGGAGAGATTGGCTTCCTGGCCGATACCCGTCGCACCAACGTGGCTTTAACACGCGCCCGCCGATCGATGAGAATCATTGGCGACAGTGCAACACTTTCCAGGAACAGTTTTTATAGCGACCTCATTGACTATTTTCAGCAAGCCGGTGCCTACCACAGCGTCTGGGAACTAGGAGAAGTTTAAGG
>JAGQPR010000756.1 GCA_020426625.1 Planctomycetales bacterium | reverse complement strand
AATCCCACGGACGATTTCGCCTTTGGCCTGGTCTCCCTGCACCCGAGCGGGAATGATAACTAGCTGAAAATCGTTCCAACGTCGGCGAGCCGCTTCCAGAAAATCGTGAATCGCAGCTCCGCTAGGACTTGTGACAAATCCGATGCGACGCGGATACTTGGGCAAGGGTTGCTTTCGCTCAGCCGCAAACAGACCCTGACTTGCCAGCTTGGCATGCAACTGTTGGAACGCGAGTTGTAGCGGGCCGATTCCTTTGGGTTGAACCTGGTTGATGATCAGTTGGTAACTGCCGCGCGGAGGATAGACCTCGATGGCTCCCTTGCAAACGACCGATAGTCCTTCCTGTAACTTGAATCGCAACTGTTGAGCCGTCGAACGCCAAATCACGGCCCGGATCTGACTTCGGTCATCCTTGAGAGTAAAGTAGATATGGCCGCTGCTAGGACGACTCAGATCAGAAATTTCTCCCTCGGCCCACAAACTCGGCAGCGATTTCTCGAGAAGGTTCTTGATATACCAATTTAGCTGGCTCACACTTAGCGGAGAATCTTGCTCGTGTCCGCGAGGTTCAAAATCTTGGGGGCGAGCTGTCATGGCCGTGTTCTTGGCTGCCGAGATAAATTGCTTGGGGAACGAGGACTTGAGTCGTCTGCATGACTCGTGCTCGCAGCGTTTTCAACTGGCGATTCGCATCGCCAGTTTTCGGAAACCTATGGGCGTTTCTAGGCAATCAGCAGAATGCGCAGTGGCACGATCTGCCGCCCCGTTGCCGCGTGGTGGGCTGCGGTACAAGATCTCTGACCCGCTGAGATTGTAGCGAGACTCTGCCCAACCTTCGGCCAATTCAGTGAGCTGGTTCAGTTGGCGTTCGATGCGCAATCGATGGTGTTCGATAGCCGTGCGATCGAGATCCGCTGGGATCTGAATGCGCGGTCCCAAGACGGCTCGGCAGCGGCTGAATGGGCGAGGAATAGCAAACTTGTCCCACGCGCTTTGATTGCGCCAAGGTCGGTCATAGCCGACGCCCAGCGGGACGATCGGGATTTGTAGTCGGCTGGAAAGGTACACGCACCCTTGAGCTAGCTTTCGCCGCGGTCCCCGTGGACCATCTGGGGTAATTGCCAAACTGGTGCCCTTGCCTCGTTGAATCATTTCCCGAAGCGCCTGAGTGCCACCGCGGCTGGACGAGCCACGCACTGCATCCAAACCTGCGAAATGGGCGATATGCGATAGCACTTCGGCATCTTGATGTTGGCTGAGCAACATCGACAGTCGGCAATGTGGACGCGTGTAAATCGGAAACGGGATGTACTCGTGCCAGAAAACAAAGATCACCGGTCCTTCAAAGAATTCGTCGGCCGGATCCGCCTGCCGCTCGTAGCGAATCGTGCGGTAATTCAGTGTTGCCATCCAGGCGTTGAGCGACTTGATCATGCAAAATCCCGCCAATCGCCAGAAGAATTTGGGGGGAGTTTGTCGTCGCAAGTATTGTCTGGTTTGCACAGTTAGCTTTGGCATTTCGTTCGCTGGCAGTCCTTTGACGGCATCGTACGCACCAACGCACAAGTTATCTGATCCGTGAACTACCGTGGCTAATGCCAAAGCGGCTAATTATGCGGAAAAACTTCTGCGTGGATGCTTGTTCCAACATTTACTTAGAGGTCAGAATTGTACTGCAATCAGTCCAGCTTTCACATATCGTCCTGCAGCCAAGCATAGCCGCTCGCGCCCCTTGACCGCGGGTCGCAACGCATCGATGATTCTTCTTCGCTTAAGAACTGCACTTGGAGTAGTCACCACTTATGTCCAAACACCGGATCTACACGACTAGCTTTGCCAGCGTCTATCCCCATTACGTCGCCAAGGCCGAGAAAAAGGGACGCACTCAAGCAGAGGTCGATGAAATCATTGGCTGGCTGACTGGTTACAGCAACAAGCAGCTCAAGAAAGTTCTCGACAACAAAACAGATTTCGAGACGTTTTTTGCGAAGGCACCCCAGCTGAATCCTGCCCGGAGCTTGATCAAAGGAGTGATCTGTGGCGTCCGCATCGAGGAGATCGAGGATCCGCTGATGCGGGAGATTAGCTATCTGGACAAAATGATTGACGAATTGGCTAAGGGCAAGACGATGGCCAAGATCTTGCGTACCCCGCAAGAGTAACGATTAAGGCACCTTGCTCGCGAGTGGGCCACGCGAAGCGGGACGGCGAGCGGAGAGGGGTAAGCCACCCTCTCCGCTCGCATTACGTCCGACCTCTTCCGGCCGCTTACGCCTG
>JAGQPR010000755.1 GCA_020426625.1 Planctomycetales bacterium | reverse complement strand
AATACATATCTCCCTTGCTGATCGGTTAGCGATTGAGGCTCACCAGCATCGCGCACAGCGTTCAGATTGGTGTCGATAAAGAAGGTGCGTGAAGGCAGAAATCCCTCACTATTATCTTGTATACCGTTCGCGTTAATATCATCGAACAATTGTCCGCTAATTGAACCCAACGAAGCTGCGGCTTCGATGGTGATTTGGAGAGAACCGAAAATCGTATTGGTCCGCTGGTCGTTGTCGTCACCAAAAATCACAATCTCCGACAAACCACTTTCGCCAGCATCGGAAGTGAAACTGGCCGTACCAGCTGCAAGCGCCGTCACACGCAAGGTGAAAACTCGAGTATCGGCTGGTGGCGTCGTGCCATCGCTCGCGCCGACCTCATTGACGACACCTGACTGAATCGTGCCTGTACGCGCTGCGCCATAGTCCGAGTCATAGATTATTTCGTCCACACGAACCAGTGTGCTGCTAAAGTTGATGTCGGCGTATCCTGAGAACACCGCCCGATTGTTCACCAAATCCTTAAAGTAGACCGAAACATCAAATTGTTCACCAACCAGAATTCCAGGAGTCGCGTCCAATTCGGACAGTATTAGCGACAATTCGACGGCGTCGGCAGCCAGCAATGTGCGCTCGAAAAGTTTCTCGAAGCACAACTTGGACAACTTACTGCGTCGAGTCCTGCTGCGCAACCGTTTTCGCTTCGTCGTTGCAACACAATGGGTACTCATGGAGAAGACTCTTGGATAATTGCACAAACTACTATTAAAAATCCATACACTTGACTTGTGTTGCATTAAACCTGACAGAGTTCCTAGAATCAAGTTTTTAGGAAACAAACTGGCAAATCGTAGTAACTTGGGCCTGCCCCAAAAGAGAACTCAGGCTTTTTTCAGTGACGATTTCCAACAATGATCGCGTGCAAGTCGCATTGGCGTTTGCCACCTCAATGCCCTCACGTCAGAAAAGTCAATAACTCTCGCAATAACACCAACGGAATGGCGAAGATTGCACTCCAAACATTCAGAGGCAGCTGTTGATGCAGAAAAGCACGAGCGACGGAGGCACCTTCAAAGACGGACTATTGGAAGTGCGGTACGAATATAGTCCGCGTTTACCAGTGATACTTCAGCAATTGAACGCCACTCTTCTCGTGACCACTTACCAGGCCGGGAAACTGATGGTGCTGGGAACGCACGGTGGTCAACTCCATATTTCATTCTTAGATTACGATCAGCCCATGGGCTTGGCCGTTAGTCCGCTTAGGATTGCTTTGGGCTCTCGTCGGCAGATCCATTTTTTTGTACCAGCTCATGAGACACAGTCTCGACAGCAATTCCACGACGGCTGTTTCGTACCGCGAAGTGCATTCTACACCGGAACGATTCATGGACATGAACTCGGCTGGGGACGCGACGGTTGCTGGATAGTCAATACGTTGTTTTCATGCCTGTCTACGCTTCACGACGACTATAGTTTCGTTCCAAGGTGGCGTCCTCCCTTTGTCACCGAGCTGATTGACCAAGACCGCTGTCACTTGAATGGTTTGGCGTTGGAAGACGGACGACCGAAGTATGTCACCGCGATGGGACAGACCGATTCGGCTCAAGGATGGCGTTTGAATAAAGCGACAGGTGGCAGCGTCCTTGAGGTGCCTAGCGGTCAGGTGATATGCGACAACCTAGCTATGCCACACTCGCCTCGACTTCATGGTGGACAGTTGTGGGTGCTTGACTCAGGCCACGGTACCCTAAATCGACTGGACGTGAGCAGTGGCAAACATGAAATCGTCGAGCGATTACCAGGCTATACTCGCGGTCTGAGCTTTTGTGGGCAATTCGCATTTGTAGGGCTCTCCAAAATCCGAGAGACCAGCGTATTTGGAGGAATACCCATTGCCGACAGGCGAGATGAATTACGCTGCGGCATTGGAGTCGTTGAGCTCATCTCTGGGAATACCGTGGCTGTTTTTCAGTTCCATTCTGGTGTGAGCGAGATTTTTGCTGTTGAAGTGCTTGCGGGTTTTTCAAATCCACTTTTCGCAGGCGCCTCGGTCAATCAGCAGGACCAAGAAGTATGGATCGTGCCCAATCCGAGTTCTTCCTTGCCCCAAATAGAGAAACGATTGCCGCTTTTCTATGGAAGGACTTTTTCAGAATTGCCGCCGGAGAGTGGTGCTTTTGACTCTCTTTCCTTGCAGACTAGCACAATTCACGATTCCACTCACTCCGCTGCAACTCTGGTTGAACGTGGAAACTTGCTGCAAGAGCAAGGAAATCAG
>JAGQPR010000754.1 GCA_020426625.1 Planctomycetales bacterium | reverse complement strand
CCCGATTGAGAGGAATTCTGGCGAATCCCACTACCCTAAAATTAGGCTGTAACAGACCACTAGCGCACTTCAAACAGCTTATCAAGGTCAAGCTCGGCGGTAGGGAGACACCGAGGAGCTGGGCGGGAGGGTGGCGTGACTATCTCGATCCGGCGAAAGGTTGAACCATCGCCGTCCGCCATCCGGTGCAGTCGCGCGTTCGGGATGTCGATCACCCAGTATTCAGCTACATTTGCTCGTGCGTAGATATCCGCTTTCTCACGCAGGTCGTTCTTCAATGAGCTGTCAGATACCTCAATCAGCAACAACACATCTTGGGTTGTTGGCTTGACTCGACCATACCGACGCGGCTTCAACCACAGGATATCAGGTTCCGGGCGGTCGTCATCGCAAACAAAGCCGCATTGGACGCGAATGTTCGCTACCGATTCGCTGGCATGTTGCGTCGACCAGCGAGTCAAGAAGTCGATGTAATCGTCATGGATTGGGCCAGCTGGATTCATAAATCTAAGCTCACCATTGATCAACTCGACCTTCTTCGGACCAACGACGTCAAACGCGCCTCGCTCAACCATCGCATCAAACTCGGCTCCCTTCAATTTTGCAATGGTGCTCATCGACTGTTCTCACTTGCAATATGTCAACCAGCAATGCCCGTCAGCTGGTTTCCAGACATCGAATCAGCGGTTGCGGTTCGCTTATTTTCGCGAGGAAGTTTGTTCGCTAGAAACACTAGAAAGCTATTGTGAAGCTTGCACAAAGATGTTTGTCGGAAGAATCCAGCAAGCTGACGCCAACAGACTTGCTTCATTATGTCCGCTCAGTTCGTTGGCTGCAATCAACGATTCGGGCTAGCATGGGCCTGTGTCATTGGTGCCGCGCAGCAGTTGATTCTGGACGAAGTACTCCATCCAGCGGATTACTTTTCCACTGGCATCTAGTCCAAAGTATCCCATGTGCCCACCCCGCTCGGTGAAGACAAGATTTGTAGAATCCGCATTCAGGGATATCGTTCGAAATATACGCGAAGTTACGATGGGGTCATGTCGATCAATCAAGATTAGAGTTGGCGTCACAATACTCGTCAGCTTGGATATTGACGAACTTTCTGAATAGTAATGGTCGGTATCCTGGAATCCGCTGAGCGGCGCAGTGTACCTTGAATCAAACTGCCGAATGGTTCTAACGGTTGGTGTAGCGGGGATTTGTTTCCACTGCGGCCAAATCGAGCGTCGTTGATTGACCTGATCTGCGAGCACACGCAGGTAGTACTTCGTGTAGATACGCCGACTGACCCTGTCCATGTTATCGGCGCAGACTGACAAGTCTACAGGTGCGGCGATTGCCAGAGCCAGCTGAATGCGATCCAAGGGTAGGTCTAGTTGTAGCTGATTGGCACCTGCCTCTCCCAGCATCTTGAGGACTATGTTCCCGCTGAGCGAAAAACCGGCTACGTTGATAGCTGCCTGCGGATACTCGCGGGCGGCTCGCACGATCACTGCAGCCAAATCAAGGCTTCGACCTGCATGAGGAGGTCGCCAGGCATGGTTTAGTCCGGCACCACAGCCTCGCAAGTCGACGCGCCACACGCGATGTCCCGCGATAGCCAGTCGGTGAGCGATGCGCTGCAAATAGGGGCTGCGATGGTCGCCACCTAAACCGTGAATCAGGATCGACAATGGCGCATTGGAGGGAGTTGCGTCTCCCAGTTCTTCGTGGACGACCAGCGACTCGCCGTCATGAAGTGGGACCACAATTTCCTTGGCACGATACGGTGGTCGCCAGCCGCATCGTACGCCAACCATCAACGTCTGAAGGTGGCCACTGCGTATCAAAGGATGAGGGCGGTAGGGTAACTGATTCATGGCTGCAAACCCGCCAAGCTCGCTTCCTAGTGTTGCACACGTTGTGCAGCTATCTGCGTTCGAAAATAGCCTAATTCTTGTTCCTCGCAAGAACCCAGGCATTGGCAAACGATTGGCAAACGATTCTATCTTCCTAGATCACAATCGCGAGAAATCGATTGCCAAATCAAATCGCCAGAATATCCGATTATAAGGCACTTCACGGTCCACAGTGGCGTCGCGTAGCGATCGTATAACTCTCCAAGTCGTTCTCAGTTTAAAATGCTCGGGGTGAAGTGGGGGTGCCGGGTACGCGTTCACGAAGAGTCCGCGTCGACCGTCATCATGCGCGTGCACTGGTCCCGCTGTGGCTCGCTAGAACCGCTGCTAACGCTGTCCGCCTGATGTGGACCGCGTTTTCGGGCCGGGACATTCCAATTTGTGAT
>JAGQPR010000753.1 GCA_020426625.1 Planctomycetales bacterium | reverse complement strand
TTCCCAACTATCAACAATGTGTGTATATCGGTGGAGCTGGTGGCAGCAACCCTTGCAAGCGTGGATTTGGAAGCCTTCACACCGGAGTTATCCAGTTCGCGATGGCAGACGGCTCAGTTCAGGCGTTTAGCCAAAACATCGACATGGGTGTCGAAGCTGCTTCCAACGATGTGGATCCACCATCACTCGGAGTTCTTCCAGCCCTCGCATCGCGATCGGGTGGTGAGGTCGCCAATCTGCCTGGTAGCTAGTGTGAAGAATTGGAAATTCAGTTCCACACAATCCTGCCGCAATCTTAGCCGCTGTGCGCAGCACGCGGTTTTTGACGGAACCGAAGAACCGCACGCTAGCGAGTTGCGGCTGATGGGGTAACGGATTCACGATTTGTGACACTAGAGTGACACAAATTGGAAATTCAGTCCACTTAATACTTCCGCAAAATTAGCCGCTGTGCACTGGCACGCGGCTTTTGACGGAACCTCGCGCTAGAGGCTGATGTGGTAGGGAATAACGATTTGTGACACTTGGTTAAGACTTACCCACTATTACTCCGCACGGGCTGCGCGCATGCCTGCACGCAGCCATGGAAGTGGGAGTTGAGTACGCACCTCTTTTTCTAAACAGCAGCCACATAGCAATGGCGGCTGCGCATTTCTGTAAGCGCTGCAATTCAGCAAGGAATCAATCGATGATGCGTCAGTGTTTGCCAGTGTTCAGTTTGTTGTTCGTCGCCGCGCTCGGCTGTGGTGGCGCACAATATGCTCCCGTCGAGGGAGTCATTACCTTGGATGGAAACCCACTTGAAGATGCTACCGTGACCTTCACGCCTACAGGGACAACTGGGAACGAGATTCAACAGTCATACGGCCGGACGGATGCCGAGGGTCGGTATTCGTTGGAGTTGCTTTCCGGGGAACGCGAGGGTGCATTGATTGGCCAGCACAAAGTGCGTGTCGCGAAAAACATCGAAACCGAAAGTGATATCATGACGCGAGAAGAAGCGCAGCAGGTGCAGCTGCCTCCCAACGATTTTGATTTCGAAGTCAAGGCTGGCTCCAACGAGGCGAATTTCAATATCGAGAAGAAGAAAAAATGAACCGATCACGCTAAGCATCGATCGGGCCATTCAGCAACCTTCGACTCTGGAGATTGGCAATGCATTTGTTACGTCACAGTGATTCAGCGCCAGCAAGATCTCTATTGTTGGCATGTGCCATGATTTCATTTTGTGGCTGCTCTCGAGAAAAGCCTGACATTCGGGAAACGAAAGATTCTGCCGGGAATATTGAGGCCATTCAATTCTATGGGCGAAATGTCCTGAATAAGGACCTGCAGGTCGTTGCCAAACATGATGCCCTCACCCGCGTCGAAATCCAGGAGTGCTCCAAGGTCAATGACGATGGATTGACGGCGCTGATACAGGCTCCTCAGCTGGAACAAATCAGCTTGGTCCGCGTACCCATCACCGACGACGGCTTGGCCATCCTGGCCGATCTAGCCAATCTTTCTCAGCTGAATCTTGCGCACACCGAAGTAAAGGGTAGCGGCCTCGCTAGTTTGTCCGCTGCAGGACTGACCAGCCTATCCATCGTTAGTCGGACGGTCGATGCGGCTGCAATGAGTTCCCTAGAAGCTTTGGCTAATGACCTTCAGGAATTACAGATCGATTGCCAAGAAGTGTCCCTGTCTGAAATGCCCTATTTAGGTCAATTAAAAAAACTGGAGTCGTTTGTTGCAATGCAGACTCCAGTTGGCGAACAAGGACTTGAATCCCTGCGTGGGTTGTCAGGTCTGCGCGTATTGAAACTAAGCTCAAAAGATGTAGGCGATTCTTCCATCGATGCACTGAACACCCTGTCTTCACTGGAAGAGGCTGAACTCTCCAAATCGACAATTACCGACGACGGTCTTGGCAAGCTGCAGTTGCCGAATCTGAAGATGCTGAAGCTAAATGGCAGCGTAGGTATCACAGACGCAGGTTTCGAGCGTCTAGCCGGTTTGCCAAATCTGGAAGTCCTGATGGCCAATGGGACCGGAATTAGTGGAGCGGATTTCAGTGGAATTCGGGTACTTCCAAACCTGAAAGAAATCTACATTCTCGGCAACCAATTCAAGGGCAACGATGAATCGATAAAGCAACTCAAGCAAATCCTGCCTAACTGCGAGCTTGTCATTCAAAATGGCTAATTGAAAACGGTAAACCACCAGCTCTGCTGGTGCGAACCAATCAGGCTCTGCCGTTCTTACTAGCACGAAGCGCAAGCGAGTGTGTCATCACTGCGGTCAAGGGT
>JAGQPR010000752.1 GCA_020426625.1 Planctomycetales bacterium | reverse complement strand
AAACCGCGTGCTAGCGCACAGCGGCTAATATTGCGGAAGGATTATGTGGAACTGAATTTCCAATTCTTGACACTAGGTTAGTATTACCAGTTGGAAACTTGGTAGTCTTTCAAGAATTTACCCCAAGTGTGCTCGCCGGTGTTCAGTCCGTGGAAATACGGATCACAGATTCTCGCGGCAGCATCTATTGCATCCAGCGGCGTGCGAAACCCAAGTTCTTGTTCCTTGCGGCGAGTGATTTCGATTGGATCTTCATCTGTGATCCAACCGGTATCAACGCTGTTCATGTAGATGCCGTCCTTGACGTAGTCCACAGCCGATGTTCGCGTCATCATGTTTAGCGCGGCTTTGGCCATATTGGTATGTGGATGCGTGTCGCGTTTGAAAGCGCGATAGAACACTCCCTCCATCGCTGAAACATTGACAATGTGTTTCTCTGGGCTCGGTGTGCGCATCATGAGTGGCTTCAGTCGCGCATTGAGCAGAAAAGGTGCAATCGCGTTTACGAGCTGAACTTCCAGCAGTTCGACCGTCGAAATATCAGCCAATTTCAACCGCCAGCTGTTTCGTTGGCGGAGGTCGACTTGCTGCGAATCAGAATCGTACTGCCCAGTCGGAAAAACTTCATAGCCGTGTTGCCGATCCTCGTCCGCCAAGGCAACTTGAGATAGCTCGGCCGCTCGGACCATCCCGGCAAGCTGAGTTGCCAAGCTGGACACGGTTGCCTCCTGGTTGCCACGGCCGCCATTCAACTCGCCAGTTGCCCGGGCAGGCAAACGACCGCTGGCAGTAGTGGTGTGGCTGTCGACAAAGTTGTCATATCCAGCCAAAAATTCACGCTGCAATAAAGGCAGCGCATGAGTGGACTGGCGTTCGCGCTCCATGAGGTGCTCGTAAAACCCGATCGGTCGGCGAACGGTTTGACAAGCATTGTTTAAGATGAAGTCCAGCCGCGGCAGTTGAGTGCAGAGGTGGCGGGCGAACGCTTCAACACTCTGTGAATGTCGCAGGTCCAGGCCGTAGATGCTCAGTCGATTTGACCACTGTTCCGAATCCGCTTGAGCGGCAAATCGATCGGCGGCATCGCGTGGAAAGCGCGTGGTGATGACCAAGTTGGCACCGCAACGGAGCAGTTTCAAGGCTGCTTCAAATCCGATCTTGACGCGCCCTCCGGTAAGAAGCACGGTTTTCTCTCTCAGGTCCGCGAGCTGGTTGCGTTTCTGCCAGTTGAATTCTGCACAGTCCTCACACAATGAGTCGTAAAAGAAATGAACGCGGTGAAAATCGCGCTTGCAGATGTAGCAATTCCGCGGAACTTGCAGGATTGCTATGGACTTATCGCTGGCGGAAACGGCAGGCGGAGGTAAAATTTCCGCGCTGGGACGCGGGGGGGCTCCGGCCAGACTGCGATTGGATTGAGTTTGGCGGCGAATGCCCGTTCTCTGCAGCTGTGTTTCGTCTTGCGCTCGCAGTTCTTCCGTTGCCACCTTTCTGGCCGATCGTTGGGCGCGAATCAGCTGTCGACGAGCAGCTCGTCCTGGATGTGCCACGCGTCCAGCTGCTTTCAGCAACTGGGCGATTTGCCCTTTGTCCAATTGCAACAGCGGCGAGCGGTCGTCGGCGACAGACTCCAGCGTCTTGATGGCTGCGAGTAATTCAGCGACCGTTACTTGGTCGCCAACAACGCTGTCGGCCTTTGGTTGTCCACCGTTCGTACCATTGGGCGTCGCGCCATCGGACTCTGAGGAATCCGTCGGAGGATCATTCACAGCAAGATCCCTGCTAGCTTCCTTTGAAATTGCCTTCGTCGTCATAGCGCACGTAGGCAAACCAAAAGAAAGTGAAAATACAAATCGGAAAGGTTAGCAGAAACACTGAACTCAGCAGGGCGGAAAGCACGGAACCAAACACCAGGAACACAAGCCACAACCACCAAGTCTCAATTGCCAGTGCTTTGAAGCGTTCCATGAGAGTTTCGAATCATCTGCCACGGGCGAGAAAATTGACTGCGATCTGCGTGGTTCCGTTCGGCGGACGTTACAAACGCCAGGCCCAACTCTACAATAGGAACTGCAAAAAAACTTGGGTCTATCATCACGGCGTAGCGTGATGGCTACAATGACCTTGATTCGGCCTGCGTTTCTACCGCTGACAACACTACCGCGACGCTCCTGCGCGTCCTGTAGCGGTGCAACAAGGCTGACCGACCGGCAACATACCGCGAGATGGGGCCAGTGAAAAGCCCTTTTTCCATGTAGACTTTCGGCCCTGCTCGACGTCAGCTCGGTGACTTTATT
>JAGQPR010000751.1 GCA_020426625.1 Planctomycetales bacterium | reverse complement strand
CTTGCGCCATGTTTCGCGCGATGCCACTCGCTGGCTGCTTTAGGCCTAGAGAATTGAGCAGCTTTTGAAATTTCTCCCGATCCTCGGCAGACTCGATGGTGTCGACGGACGTTCCGATGATTGGCACACCCGCTGTAGCCAGTGCCCGCGCTAAGTTCAGAGGCGTTTGGCCTCCGAACTGAACAATGACGCCATCGGGATGCATACGGTCGCAGATGTTCAGCACGTCTTCGGTGGTCAAAGGTTCGAAGAATAGAATATCGCTGGTATCGTAGTCGGTGCTGACCGTCTCGGGATTGCTGTTGACCATGATGGATTCAATGCCCATCTCACGCAGGGCATAACTGGCGTGGCAGCAACAATAGTCAAATTCGATTCCTTGGCCGATACGGTTAGGACCTCCACCAAGAATCATGATGCGTTTCCGACCAGGCTCGCGTTGGGGAGTTTCATCCTCCAATTCGTAGGTACTGTAGTAATACGGTGTAAAGGCTTCGAATTCAGCAGCGCAAGTATCAACGGCCTTGTATGTGGCCACCACGCCATGACTTTTCCGCCAGCTGCGGATTTCCAGATCATCACTTCCGAGCAGGTTGGCAAGCTGTCGGTCGGAGAAACCGTAGCGTTTTGCCAGTCGCATGTCGTCCACGGACAGACGCTGCAGCGATCCGATATCGCGCAGGTAGTCTTCCATTTCGACGATTTCGAATAAGTGATCCAAGAACCAAGGATCAATATGGGTAATGCTATGAATCTCTTCTGCGGACAAGCCGAGCTTGATGGCGTATCGGAGATACCATACTCGCTCAGAATTAGGGCGTGCAAGTTTACTACGAATCTCATCTTCGTCAGGCTGTAGTTCTGTACCCCACAGGTCTTTGTTGTCACAACCGAGACCAAAAGCGCCTACTTCCAGTCCTCGCAGGGCTTTTTGGAACGATTCCTTGAAGGTCCGTCCGATCGCCATGGTCTCGCCAACACTCTTCATCTGAGTTGTCAGCGTGGAATCGGCTTCAGGGAATTTTTCGAAGGCAAACCTTGGGATCTTCGTGACTACGTAATCGATCGTGGGTTCAAAACACGCTTTGGTTTTCTTCGTGATATCGTTTGGCAGTTCCCAAAGTCGATAACCTACGGCAAGTTTGGCGGCAATCTTGGCGATTGGAAATCCAGTCGCTTTGCTGGCCAGCGCACTGGACCGGCTAACACGAGGATTCATCTCGATGACGATCATGCGTCCCGTTCGGGGTTCGATTGCGAACTGAATATTCGAACCACCGGTTTCGACACCGATCTCCCGTATTACCGCCAGCGATGCGTCGCGCATGCGCTGGTATTCTTTGTCGGTGAGCGTTTGCGCGGGAGCAACGGTGATGGAATCACCAGTATGCACACCCATGGGATCAAAGTTCTCAATGGAGCAAATAATGACGCAGTTGTCGTCTACGTCGCGCATGACCTCCATCTCGTATTCTTTCCACCCAATGATGGACTCTTCGATGAGCACTTCGTGTACCGGAGATTGAATGAGTCCGTTTCTTACCAGTGCATCAAAGTCGTCCCGATTGTAGGCAATCGCGGAACCGCTCCCCCCCATCGTAAAACTGGGACGTACGACGCAAGGCAAGCCAATTTTCTTTACGGCCGCGCGAGCTTCATCCAGCGTGTTTACAACTTCGCCAACGCAGACATCCAAGCCGATTTTCTCCATGGCTGCTTTAAACTGGTCGCGTTCTTCGGCCTTGGCTATGACCGAAGGAATGGCACCAATCATCTCAACGCCATATTTTTGCAGGACGCCATGTCGGTCCAAGTCCATGGCGACATTCAAGCCCGTTTGACCACCAAGCGTAGGCAGCAAGGCGTCGGGTCGCTCTTTTTCGATAATCTTGGCGACCAATTCCCAGGATAGTGGTTCGATGTAGGTCCGGTCGGCTGTGCCCGGGTCCGTCATGATCGTCGCGGGATTGCTATTCACCAAGACAACTTCATAACCCTCTTCGCGAAGCGCCTTGCAGGCCTGGGTTCCGGAGTAATCGAATTCACAAGCCTGACCAATCACGATCGGACCGGAGCCAATGATCATGATCTTGTTGATATCATTTCGACGTGGCACTGCGTTTCACTCGTTTTTTTTTTGAAAGCATGGGACCGTGAATCTACAATCCCAACTCGTCCACCATGGGACTCCTGCTGGATGCCCCTTGGAATTTTGGCTACTGAATAAAATTTCCCAAGAGTATCATGCGATTTGGGGGATTGCCAAGGGCACAGACGGCTTATCTTCGATTGTTGCAAGCAA
>JAGQPR010000750.1 GCA_020426625.1 Planctomycetales bacterium | reverse complement strand
GTGTTGCGCGATGGCAGGTTTGTGCAAACGGTCGAAACGGCTCAGGCTAATCGCGAAACGATTGTGCGGCTGATGGTCGGTCGGCAACTGGACGATCTCTATGTTCGCTCGCCACCGCAGCCGAATCGTTTCGAACGATTGCGTGTGGCTGCGTTAACACTGACGCGAAAGAATACTCAACGACCTGTCGTCGATAGCGTATCACTGTCGGCTTACAGCGGCGAGGTGCTCGGCATCTTTGGACTAATGGGAGCTGGTCGGACGGAACTGCTGGAAGCGATTTTTGGATTGCATTCACGTCGGATGATGGGCACTGTCGCAATCGATGGTGAGGTAACTATTGTCCGATCCCCCGAGCAAGCTCTTCGCCACGGACTGGGACTGGTTCCGGAAGATCGCAAACACCAAGGGCTGATCCTTGGCATGAGCGTGGCGCAGAATATGAGTTTGTCGAATCTCCGGGCCATGGAGTCCGCTGGTCTGCTCAGCAGTCGGCGTGAACGCGAGCAGGCTGAAGGTTACGTCCAGCAGTTTTCGATCAAGACACCGACAGTCACTCAGCGCGTGCGAACACTCAGCGGCGGGAATCAACAAAAGGTTGTCCTCTCGAAAGTACTTTCCCGCAATCCGAAAGTCTTGATGCTGGATGAACCAACGCGTGGCATCGATGTGAGCGCAAAGCGGGAGATTTATTCACTGATCGATCGACTGAAACATGAAGGGATGGCGATCATCGTCGTATCGTCAGAGTTGCCGGAGCTGCTCGGTATCGCCGACCGATTTCTTGTCATGTGCGAGGGTCGCAAGACCGCCGAGTTTACTCGCTCCGAAGCGAATGAAGAAGTATTGATGCAGGCCGCAGTGCCAAAACTAAAAAACGAACATCAAACCGAAAGCCTACTCACTCGAGATGCCTGACAAATCCAACTTTTTGAAGCATGCCAGCCGTTTTCAATCGCTGCTTGTCCTGGTGTTGATGATCGGGGCAATGAGCCTGCTGTCGGACCGATTTCTAACGTCAGCCAATGGTTTGAACATCATGCGGCAGATCTCCGTCAACGTCTGCCTGTCGATTGGCATGACGATGGTGATTCTCTCGGGAGGGATCGATTTGTCGGTGGGTTCCGTATTGGCGTTCGCCGGTGCGATCACGGCGGGGCTGATCAAGTTTCCCATTCCGCTGCCGTGGTTCGGAGTAGAGCTTCAATTCACAACTTGGGGAGCCATCGTCGCAGGTCTGCTCGTCGGCGTCATTTTAGGTTGGTTCAACGGCCAGATGATCACACGATTGAAGATTCCCCCTTTCGTCGCTACCCTCGGGATGCTCAGTATTGCTCGTGGGATGACGATGCTATGGACGAAAGGTTTCCCGATCACTGGGCTGGGTGAGGGATTAGCAATTCTGGGAACCAAGAGTTTCGTTGGAATTCCTACGCCAGTTTGGATTGCAGCGTTTCTGGTCGGCATGTTTGTCGTGGTGACAAAAAAGACACGAATGGGGCGCTATATCTACGCTGTCGGCGGAAACGAAACGACAGCGAGGCTGTCGGGTTTGAATGTCGGTCGCATCAAAGTCCTCGTCTACACTCTGGCGGGCGCGTTATCTGCTGTCGCCGGACTAATCGTGACCTCGCGGTTGGACTCGGCGCAGCCCAACGCAGGAACTGGATACGAGTTGGATAGTATTGCTGCGGTCGTGATTGGTGGTACATCGCTATCTGGCGGACGGGGATCGATCCTTGGCACCGTGATCGGTTGCCTAATCATCGGTGTGCTCAATAGCGGCTTAGTGCTACTGGACGTTTCTCCCTTCTGGCAGCAAGTGGTAAAGGGCGGCGTGATTTTGGCCGCCGTCGCCATCGATCGTCTGCGAGAGTCTAACGACTGACCCATTTTTTCTAAGTAATCCAACGTGGAACAATTCTCCTGTGCTTCAGGACTTCAGCTACAGGGCGGAACGCCAATTAATCCATAGCTAAACCAATTACCCAGTCCGCAATACTTGCAATTGGGGCGCTTGCTGAGCCAGACCAGCTGAAAAAATGAATCCCGAGTGAGTCGGAAAGGGAATTACCCAGAGTCGTTAACCCGGCGTTTTTCATAACCCGGAGACTCTGAGAGTATTTGTCTCTGATTGGCCCCCAGAGAGGGGATGATTCGGCGAGAATTTAGACCCGGAATCGAGTCTCTGGAGTGTGGTCGAGCCCCGGAAGATTGCAGGAAAATACGAAAAAAGCCGGTGTTTTGCGTTGCTGCAATACACCGGCTTCTTCAAATAACCTACTGCGGTCAGTTTCCTAACCAAACAGAGAA
>JAGQPR010000074.1 GCA_020426625.1 Planctomycetales bacterium | reverse complement strand
AGGGTAGTGGGATTCGCCAGAATTCCGTTCCATCGGGGAATTCTGGCGAATCCCACTACGGATCAATCCTAATTTTTAGCTGTCCCAAACCACTAGCGAGAGTCGTTAGACTACGATGGAATAGCTTCGATACCCGTCTGTGATGTTGATGAAGATGTGGATGACGATATGTAGTGCAGATTGTGAATGAAGTACCGAGATTGAATACCGAGCAGTGCCCGAGTGATAATTCGACGACTGGCGGCGGATCGCAGGGGCCGCCGAATGAATGCGACGAAAAAATCGCATCTCCAGCTAGCACGTGCCCTTTCCGGCAGTTGTCGTCTCAATTCGTCGCGTTTGAACGGCGGACGAGCTGCATTTTCTCCGCTTGTGCGCTATTGATTGTCATTGCGATTACGGTGCCACTGCTAGCATTTTCGTCAATCATCGGTGTCTGGTTTCCCGCGCTTGTTGTTTTGGGTTGGTGTGTGCTGGCTGGGCTCTTAATCTTCTTTGCTTGGTACTGGCCACCGCTGGCTTTCAAGCATATTCACTGGCGGTTGACGCATTTGGGGATGGAAATCCACCGCGGCGTATACTGGCAGCATCAGATCGTCGTTCCGCTGGTCCGTGTTCAACACGTCGATGTATCGCAAGGGCCAGTGCAACGTTTGTTTGGGTTGGGTACTCTAGCCATCCACACTGCTGGCACCAAGGAGGCGACCGTCGAGCTTTCTGGACTGGATCATACCACTGCGATGTCCGTGCGGGATCGGTTGATTGACTACAAGGAGTCGCTGGATGTCCTCTAGCGACGGAGTCACATCCAAGAATGAAGCTGGCAAGCGAGAATTGCCAAGTACTTCTGCTGAAGTTAGCGGCGCAGATATTGGCAGTGTGCCCGATTCCAGCAAAGTAAGTCCGAGTGAGGATTGGGCTGTACGCCAGGTGCCGCGCGAGTTGGATTCTGCGACGAACCAGGGCGGTCGCCTGCCTGCAGTCGTTGATCGAGTCCCAATCATCGATTCGCCACATTTCTTGCATCCATCGTCCGTGGCTTTTGAGGTGATAGCGCAAATCCGCCAGTATGTAGTCGCGGTAGTGTTCGGCGCCTTGGGTGTGGCCAATGGCAGCTTCTGGGGAGGTTGGATGACCAGCACCGTCATCGGCCTGACACTGTGTGTATCCATCCTGCGGTACTTGACGTTGCGGTATCAAATTAGCGACGGTGATTTGGTCGTTACCGAAGGACTGCTGTTCCGACGTGTTCGATCGGTTCCCATTCGACGCATTCAGAACGTCGATCTCGTACAGACGGTGTTCCATCGAATGGTGGGTGTCGCAGTTGTCAATGTGGAGACAGCGTCGGGTTCGAAACCTGAGGCAACGTTACGCGTCCTGTCGATGCCTCAAATCGAACAATTGCGATTGGCGATTTTTACACAGCGAAATGGTTCACAAGACACGACCAACCTGCAGTTAAATCATCGAGAAGAATCTGGGGGCGGATCGCAGGCTGTTTGCCAACAAATGGCAGGCGATGCTGGGGCAGAGCCGCGGCGACTACTGTGGGCAATCTCGTTGCAGCAGCTTGCTCTGGCTGGGCTGGCTAGCAACCGCGGGATGCTGTTACTGGGAGTGCTTTTGGGCTATGTGTTCCAAAACATGTTTTTTGCCCGCTCGTATCGATTGTCGTCGATCGGCTTTATGGATCGCTGGTCGGAGAGCCTGAGTTCTTTAGGGACGCCAGTCCGGCTGGTGCTAATTGGCGGAACGCTGCTGGTCGTACTGCGTTTGCTGGGAATTGTTTGGTATGTAACGCGATTCTACGGCTATCGACTTACCCGACAGGGCGAGGACTTGCAGGTTCAATGTGGACTGTTCACTAAATTAACTGCCTCGATTCCCCGTGGGCGCCTTCAATTAGTAAGTGTGCAACGTACCTTGTTTATGCGTCTGCTTGGGCTGGCTGCTATTCGTATTGAAACCGCCGGTGGCGGAGGTTCGCAAGGCGACGATGCTGCGGCGACGGTCTCGCGCCGGTGGTTTGTTCCCGTGATTACCGAAGCAGAGGTCGCTGGGATTCTGGCCGAATTGAGGCCGGATTTTGCCTGGGATGAAGAACAGGTGGCTTGGCAGCGAGTGTCTCCAAGGACTCAAACGCGACTGCTGCGATTTAGCGCTGCAGTGGCTATCGCTGCCGCTGTTCTCGGGCTATTATTCTGGCGACCGTGGGGCTGGCTCATCGCATTGCCCGTGTTCGCTGCCATGGCGCTGATGGCTTGGAAAAAAGCCCAGTCACGGCGTTACGCGCGCTTGCCCTTTTGCGTGGTTTACCAAAGCGGTGTCTTTACCCGGCGACAGAGTTTTGCGTTCTATAATCGTATTCAAACTGTTTCTTTTCGGCAGTCGCCCTTCGATCGCCGCTGGAAGATGGCTTCGCTTAGCATCGATACAGCGGCAGCGGGGCCAGCCGATCATGTAGTCAATGTGAAATATCTGGATGAAGATTTCGCCCGTGAAGAATTCCGCCTGTTGCGGTTGGCAGCGACGAATTTCTCTTGACCACCGAGATCGGATGGTATGCAGATTTTGTTCCTAGCCTAGGTTTACGAAGTGTCCAAGACAGATCGATCTGCCAACCAAGCTGAAAGCATTATTGAGGCGACCATCGTTGCCGAGGAGCACTCCCATACTGGAGTACTGCAAGCCGAAATCGTGGTCGATGATGAGCCTGCCCCATCCGGTGCACCTTGTCCTTCCTGCGGTTCGCCAAATCTCAATGCTGCCAGATTTTGTGCTGCCTGCGGAGCTCCTCTCGATCCACCCAGTCCCGCCGTTTCAGCACGACCAGTGGAGGTGCCGAGTGAGTCCCCGGAATTGCGAGAGAATTCCAGTGCAGTGCTCGAACATGCTTTCCAGTGCAATAACTGCGGCAGCCAAGTTGCCACCAACACCGACCAACGCAGCTACGTTTGTCCTTTCTGCGACTCGGCCTACGTTACCGAAATTTCTCCCTCGCGTTCAAGCAGGCAGCGTCCTGAATTCGTGATCGGATTTGCCGTTTCGGCTCAGCGAGCCCAACAGCTGTACTTTGAGTGGCTTGGCAAGAATGCGTGGTTTCGGCCCGGTGATTTGGCAGCGAAGGCCATCTCTGAAAAACAACGCGGTGTCTACATGCCGTTTTGGCATTTTTCCATGAAAGCCAGCAGTCGTTGGTCAGCTAGTATCGGGGAATATTGGTACCGTACGGAGACGTACACAGAAAAGGATGCCAGCGGCAAGACCGTGACCAAGACTCGCCAAGTTCGAGAAACGGAATGGTTCCCACTGTCTGGCAATTTTCAGCGGTATTATCACGGCTACTTGGTATCGGCCACCACCAGTTTGCCACCCGAGCAAGCGCGTGCCATCCAACCCTTTTCGCTGACCGAGCTGGCCAGATACCGACCGTTCTATTTGGCAGGCTGGATGGCCGAGGAGTACACAATTGGATTGCAGCAGGCTCAACTGGAAACCGAGCAGGAGTTTTCTCGACGGCAGCACGGTGAAGTATCGCGTTTCTTGCCTGGAGATACGCACAGCAATCTGCAGGTGGACACCAAGTTTCAATTAGGGGGCTCGGATCTGATATTGCTGCCCGTGCATGTGCTCAGCTATCGCTATCGAGACCGCGTTTTTCGCTTTCTGGTGAACGGCCAAACCGGTAGAGTAGTCGGCGAAAAGCCACTGTCGGCAAAACGCATCAGTGCTTTGGTCGTTGCGATCCTGTTGGTGATTGCGATCGCAGTGATAGCCATTATTCTTCTCGGCAATCGATAGACTCAACTGGTGGAATCAAGATGGGCATGATAGCTGAAACGCGACCGATCCAAGTCCAGCTGCGCAAGGATCTCGTGCGGAACATCAAGCGCGGTCATGCTTGGCTCTACTCCGATGCGTTGGAAACGGTGCAAGAAGAAGCCGGTCCGCAGGCAATCATTTTCGACCGCAAACGGCAGGCGGTCGCTTGCGGCATGTATTCGGCCGACCATCCAATTCGTGTGCGTGTCTGTCGGACGCAGCCACCGTTTGTGCTGGATGACGAGTGGTTGATTGGTAAGCTCCGAGCCGCTGTATCGCTAAGATCCCGGTGTTTTAGCGCAGATACCACGGCCTTTCGATTGGTTGCCGGCGAAGGCGATGGTCTGCCAGGATTGGTGATGGATGTTTACGACCGAGTTCTGGTTATCAAAGTTGATGGAGGCGCGCCCCAAGCTTTCTATCAACCGCAGCAAATTGCTGAATGGTTGATGCAAGAACTGAATCTCTCATGCGTGATTCTGCGCAGCCGGCATCGCCAAGGCGGTGGTACCTTTACGCAAACGGCTGAGGTGCTTTGTGGCCAACTGTCGACCAACCCAGTTGCATTTTTGGAGAATGGCCTGGCGTTTACCGCGGATGTTCTGCACGGCCAGAAGACAGGCTTTTTCCTCGATCAACGCGACAATCGCAGCTTGGTGCGGAGTCTGAGCAAAGGACTACGAGTTCTAAACTTGTTCAGCTTTAGTGGTGGTTTTTCCATAGCTGCAGGTGTCGGTGGGGCCAGTCATGTGACCAGCGTCGACATTGCCAAACCTGCCATCGAGGCTGCTGATCGTCACTGGCTAGATAACGGATTGGAACCGAAGCAGCACGCCAGTGAAGCCATTGACTGCTTCGAATTCTTGGACCGCGCCGCCAAGGCGCACGAGCATTGGGATCTAGTCATCTGCGATCCGCCCTCGTTTGCTCCTAGCGAAAGGTCGCGGGAGAAAGCAATTCCAGCTTATGGAAAACTTGCGCAGCTTGCTGCTCGCGTAACCGGCAGCGGCGGTCTCTTGGCGGCTGCGTCCTGCTCAAGTCATGTTACCAGCCTTGAATTCAGCTCTATCAATGCTGAAGCTCTTGGCAAGGAACGCCGCAACGCTACTCTACTATGTGACCGTGGCTTGCCTCCTGACCATCCAACACCGTTGGCAATGCCTGAATTGAGATACCTTAAATTCCAGCTATTTCGCTTGGACTAACGCAACCTGAGAAAGTGTCCGATGAATTTAGACTGGGATCCCGAAATAGACACGCCCGCTACCATCGCTGTCATCGGCGGTGGACCCATCGGCGTGGAAACGGCCTTGTATGCGCGTTTTTTGGGCTACTACGTGATCCTGTTTGAGCAAGCGAAGATAGGCCAGTCCTTGCGAAATCGTGGTCAGTCGCTAATGCCATTTCCAATTCATGAAGTTGTTTCTTCCGTGGGGTTGGCGGCGCTGCAAGCTCAAGGTGCAGCCATCGACTTTGCTGCGTCCGCTGAGGCCATGACGTATGCACAGTTCTCGGAAAAATACCTGACTCCTGTGGCCAAAACAGACTTGTTGTACGAGTCGGTTCATGTCAATGCCAAGGTTCTTTCAATCAGTCGCGTAGGGGTTCCGCTTGACAGCGCGGTGTCCAGCGAAGAGCGAGCGGAAAAAGAGTTTCGCATACTGGTCAATTCCAAAGCACGCGGTGAATTCACTCAGCTGGCGGACATCGTGCTCGACTGCTCTGGGTTGGGTTCTCAGCGGCAGGGAATGGCTGCGGGCGGCGGCGCGACGATCGGTCAGGCGCACAACGAGTCTGAAGTAGCCATTGGCAAACGGGATGTCCTGGGGCGATGGCGCGAGCGGTACTCGGGGAAACACACCGTGATGTTGGGGAGTGGGTGGGAGGCGGTTGCCAACGCGATGGAATTCCAGAAATTGGCCGTCAGTGAACCCGCAACCCAATTGACTTGGATCGTGCCAACGCGTGGGAACGGCAGCAAAATCGAATTCGCGCTGCCCGCAGATGTCGAACCGTCGATTCAGTTGGCAGCCGAATCGTTCGTCGCCAGCGATTCTACCAACGTGATTCCCATGGCTGCCTTGGGGGTCGAGGCACTTTCGCGAACCTCACCAACCAGTTGGAAGGTGCAGATTCAAACTCAGGAAGATGAGACGATCGATGTCCGCTGCGACGAAGTGATCAACTGCGCCTCTCCGTTAGTCGACTGGCAATTCGCCACGCCCATCGCAGCAGCCACACAGACGTTGGAGAGTTTCGGCACGCCCATCGTTCGCTGCGAACCCCACTATTATGTGCTAGGACAAAAGTCCTTGCCAGCCAACCGACTGCTAACACCAGCAATCGGTTTTGCTCAAATTCGGCACGCGTTTGCAATAATTGGTGGACGGGCCGACCTCAATCTATTTACTAGCGTGAAGCCTCTTTAGCAGTAACGAGAGTCGATGGCAAATTGCCAAATCCATGCAGACTCAATAGACGACGGGACTCGGACAATGCAAAATCGACGTCGGTGAAGGGTTCATAACTGATGTCCTGCCAGAGCACTTTCCCCTCTGGGTCGATCAAAAAGGTTCCGTGTAGCGGTTGGCTCTCAAAATCATCAAAACATCGGTACGCATGAAACGCGCTCAACTCAGCGTCTGAGTGCAGCGGAATGTTCAATGGCTCACCATAAGATGACAAGCCAGAATTCAGCGACTCCAGGTCTTCCGTACTTATCGCTAAGATGTTGATGCCTTGGGATTTGAATTCTTCAGCGCGAGGCGAGAATTCATGCAGCTGTTCGATGCAATGCAGGCATCCAAAGCCAAGGTAAAATATGACCAACTGTGACTGACCTCGCAAATCTTTTAGCGACGTCGTTTGACCGTTTGCTTGTTGGACGTCAAACAGTGGTGCCTGGTAGGGATGCCACCTCATTGGTCCGAGCGAGTCCAAATCGGGGCGTTCACCGAGATCATTGGGTGCGATGTAGGGAATGGTCCACTCCCTGCCGTAGCCCAATTCTTCGGCTAGAGGCTTGAGTCGGTCTAGCAGTGGCGTATGCAGGTCGGCCACAGCAGCCAGCTCTCGCAGACGCTCAAAGGGCTCGCGGCTGGCCTCGAGTCCCAGGTGTTGATACTTGATCCAGGCCTCCACCGCGACGGGCAATACTTCGCCGGGTTGCTCCTTTACTCGCTTTTCAATCAGTTCGCAGGCCTGATCGACTTTTCCGGCCAACGCCAACCATTCTGCCTGTAGTAGCTTGTCATCCGCTAACTGCGACTTCTCGAAACTTTCGAGTGCAACGGACCAGTCGGCTTGCTGAGCTGCCAGCGCGGCTTCGCAACTGGCCACCGCCTTTTCGAGCTGCGTTTTGGCTTCTTCCAGTTTCTTCGTCGATTCCTCTAGTTCCTTTAGCTTTCGCTTGCGGTTAGCTGCAGCCTTCTTTTCGTCGTCGGTCCCATCTGTTGCTGAAACGCTCGACTTACTGAGTGTATCGAGTTGTTCACGTGCCGATTCAAGCTCGGTGGCACTTGTCGCCAGCTTTGCTTTTAAATCGCTCATTGTCGTCTCAGCGTTGCTCGCCTGACCGGACAAGGCGTTGGCTACGCCCAAATACATCAACCGTTCGTTTTGCAATCCTGGATCGTCGGTCGGCTCCAGGTACTCCGTGCTGGCAAACTCGATCAATTCGGGCCACAGACGATATCGCGTCAGGGCCATCAACAGACGTTCGCGACCGTACTTGGCGCTACCCTTTTTCAACGTGTTGTACTTTGGGTGGCGAGGCAACTCTTGCATGTTCTGCGCCAAGGCAATCGCGTCGTCCAGCCGTCCAACGTTCAGTAGATTGCGAATGAACCATTCATTGTTGTGCGCAAAATTATGGATTTGATCTGGCATGACTCGGTCACGAATCATGTGAGCATGGTCAACCCGTGCCGATGCTTCCTGCTGCCAAGCAGCATCTTGGTAGCGATGTAATTTTGAATAGATATGCCCCGGCATGTGCCACATGTGAGCAATACCCGGTAAGCTCGGCCCGCAGTCCGCGGCGCTGGCCAAGGCTCGTTCTGCTTTGTGTCGGTCCCACAGGTGTATGCGATAGTGATGGGCGGGGTGCATCGGGGCGGCATCAAAGATGTCCTGAATGAGCGCATCGATTGCTACATGGCTGACAATGGGTAAGTCGGCTTGCGAGTTCAGATACAGCTGAACGGCCAAAAAGGCTTTGGCTTCAATGTCGTCCGGGTATTCTTCAACGATCGCTTCCAGATCATGAGTGTATTGTTGTGCGCGTTGCTTCTTGGAAATGCTCTTGCCGTCTTCGTCCTGCTCTTTGCAATAGTTGACAACAGACTTGATAAATAACCTTTCCCGCGGCGAACACTGCTTGGCCAACTGGTCCGCTTTCTCAGCGAACTCGACTGCACGCTTGCGGTTGCTCGTATTAGCCATAGCCATGCCCCAATAACACATGGCGCACTGGGGATCCAACACCGCGGCTTGCCGAAAAGAACGCTCGGCCTCGTAGTACCAAAACCCATGCAGCTGGGCGACGCCTTGATCGATGAAACGCTGCGCGAGAACGTTTTTGGTTGACGTGGCAAAGGATACGTTGCCCATGCCCTGCATCAAATAAGCAGCCTGTCGGGGCCCTTCGTTAAAGGCTTCTCCATGATAGGAATGACCGGCCAGCGTTTCCTCCGACTCATCAGGCGTCTCCGCGCCCAAGGGGATCACTACGATCGAGCAAAATAGACAGGTTATTGCGGCTGAACCAAAGGCGAAGCGGGTCGAAAAAGGTTGCATGGGGGAACTCAACTACTTCTTGTAAGGCGGGAGCTTTGTAAGGTGGGAAGTGCAATTTAGGCACAGCGCGAGCGTTATGGCTGGCACAATAACTGTCAATGCGCCAGGAACACTTCGGGTAGTGCTATGATCTACGATCGTCGGTCCAAACGCAATCACAGCCGCTGAGCATGCCTGAAATTCTCCCAACTAATCGGTATCTTTGGTCGAAACGGTTCATTCTGAACTGCGAGCGTGCCTGTGTTCCACGTTTCTCTTCCAATGGACGCTGCGCAGCGGTGCGCAAATCCGCGGCGTAACCTAGTTTTCAATCGCCTTGGTCCTTTCCAAATCGCTTTCAGAGCAGGGTTCGATTTATGACCGCGTCGTCCACGCAAGTTATTGAGTTTCGATGCAACCGATGCTGGCAACCTAACTACGCCGAATTGGATCAAGCTGAGACTGAGATAAATTGCGCTGCTTGCGATGCACTGATCCAAGTGCCCGCCGCTAGTACGGATCGTTTACGAGAGCGTGAGGCCGTGACGCAACCGCCAGTACTGCTCGACGATGTTTCACCGTCTATGAGCGATGCGGAACTGATGCGCTACGTCGAACGACAAAACGACGTGCCTCTGACCGAAAGGGATTTTAGCGGCTATCCGGATGCCTCTGTCACCACTCGCTTCATCGCATTCTTGATCGACACATTCGTCACGATTGTCGCGTTTGGTGTTGCTGCTATTCTGCTCTTTGCTGCCGCGCAGAATGGATGGGTCGAGTCTATTGAATCGCAAGCTCGAGCGATTTCACCAATGGCCATGGTCATCCTCTATGGCATACCACTGGCGGTCTATGTGATCCAATGGAATCTAATCGCCACTCGCGGGCAAACAATCGGCAAGTTTGTAACGTGCATTCGCATTGTCACCTGTGCTGGACAAGTACCCGGGTTCATTCGCGGTGTCGTCGTGCGAAATTGGCTGCGCGCATTGCTATGTGTCATTCCACTTTTTGGACTGATCGACATTCTATGTATTTTTGGCAGCTCGCGCCGCTGTATTCATGATTTCCTGGCGGGAACCCGCGTCATCGAGAATTAGGGGCTCGCTTAGCCGTCTGTCGTCGCTTCACCGGTCCGAGAATTATTGACAGCTTCGTGCCCACGGGGGCTTGCGACGTACGTTGCCTCCGGCAACTAGCGTTTGACAGCTAGAATTGACACGAAGTTGAAACATTGGAACCAGAGTGCAACCACCGGAAATCCGGCTTGTTTCAATCGCTCAGTGTGCCTGTCCAGCGTCTCGGGCACCAATTTGTTTTCTATCGCTGTACGTTTCTGCGCAATCTCCAGATCGCTGTAGCCTTGGGCACGTTTAAAGTCGTGGTGCAGCTCCGTCAACAACAATTGAATGCCGGGATCCTCAATGCAGATCTTCTCCGAGAGCAGGAGAGCTCCCTCAGGTTCAAGGGCTTGAAAACAATCTGTGAGTACAGCCAAGCGGTCTTCGATCGGAATGAACTGCAGCGTTAGATTGAGAACGATTAACGAGGCCGAACGCATTGGAAAGCCACGTATATCCGCTTCATGGACGTGCACGTGGCACCCCTCAGTCGATGTGGATTGCTCCTTGGCCAGGATTTCCCGTAGTCGTACAACCATGGCAGCCGAGCTATCTACCGCATGAATGTGGCAGCCCGTTAGAGCTCGTCGGTGCATCAGTAGCGTTGCCGCTCCCAGAGAACAGCCCAGGTCGTAGATGTGCGTGTTTGGTTGGATGAATCTCGCCGCAAGTTGGTCGATCATAGCCAACATCGACGCGTAGCCTGGGACAGATCGGGAGATCATGTCCGGGAAGACTTCTACGACGGCTTGATCGAACGCGAATTTGTCGACCGTAGCCTGAGGCTTGGCATAAATGCGGTCCTGAGCCATCAGTCGTCCGTTTCGCGGGAAGATTTCGGTGATAGTGCTATTGAGTTCATTTGCTTCGCAGTGTTCTAAAGTGAATTCGCTCAGCCTGATTTTTGCGGGACAAGCAAATGAGCCAACGTTTCTGCTAGATTCCGCAGAGCGGTATCGTCGGGCAAGCTAATCGTCAGCTTTGGTCGACCTGCTGAATCACGTTCGACGCATTCAAACAAGCTGCCAGCCAGTTGGTCTACAGATTCCGCAGGGGGTGGAGCTGGGTTCTGGCCCGCAATTAATTCGCCAACCAGCTGCAAGGCCGCGCCAAGGAGCTGTCCCCCAGCTGCAGACACCTTCTCGCGGCGCTGTTGGATGGCAGCAGTCTCTTGTTCGACGCTCCGCCGTTGGCTTTCATCCACGGGAGCGACCAGCTTGGGAGGCAATATTCTCTCAAGTCGTTGTTTGAGATCAGCAATACCACTTTGCATGGTTACTGATGAAACGTCAGAATCAATGTCCAAGGCTGCGTCGGCCAAGTCTTGCTTGGATGCCAACGTAGCCAATAGCTTTTCTTCGATCGTGTCTTCCGTAACCAGTTTGTACACATGCACGGGATTTTTTTGTCCCATGCGGTGCGCCCGAGCAATTCGCTGTTCGAGTACCGCCGGATTCCACGGAAGATCGACGTTGATTACAGTATTCGCACGTTGCAAGTTGAGACCGGTACTGCCAGCGTTTGTCATCAAGATTAACCGGCAATTCGGATCCTCTTGAAATTTCTGGACAATGGCTGGCCGCTTCTTCTGCGGTACTTGCCCGTCCAAGCGAACGTATTGGCAATCGAGCGAATCTAGCTTGATTTCGATGCGATCGAGCATCGTCCGCCATTCGCTGAACAACACAATCTTTCGAGTAGGGTCTGCGATCAGGCCGTCAAGCAGCTCGCCAAGTCGTTCGAGTTTGGAACTGAACTCCGGTTCTTCTTTGTTGCAAAGGAACGAACTGTCGGCCGCCATCCGCGCAAGCAGCAGCGCCTTCTGCAGCCGCAACAGGTCCATCTCGGTCCAGTATTTTTTGCCAGCAATTTGCGCTGCGATTCTCAGTTGACCAGTGCTGATTGCCAGTTGTTCCTCAGTCGGTTTGATGCGAATTACTTCATCCGTTCGCTCTGGCAATTGCTTCATGACGTCCGCCCGTCGGCGGCGCAGCAGAATCGGCTGCAGCATCGAGCGTAACTCGTCCAAATTCCGGTAGCCGATAATCTTGCCGCGTTCATCCACAACACGATGTTTGTGGAAAAAACGATAGGCGGGACCCAGCTGGTTTGCATCTACGAATTGAACGACGGTAAACAATTCATCCAGTCGATTTTCGAGCGGCGTTCCGGACAGCACCAACGCGAACTGGCTGCTGAGAGCGCGAATAACCTGACTTGTCTTCGATTCCCAGTTCTTGATACGCTGGCCTTCATCCAGAATGATTAGATCCCACCTGGCCCGTTCGATGGATGCCAAATCTCTCATCACTTGTTCGTAGTTGCAGATCGTAAAGAACTCTTCCGAAACATATTGCGCGGAACGTTCTTCGCCCGTACCTAAAATCAACTGGGAAGAGCGTCCTGAAAACTTTTCAATCTCGCTCTTCCATTGGCTCTTCAAACTGGCCGGACAGACGACCAGCACTTTTTCGATGCCTACCTGTTGGGCTAGCAGTTCAGCCACTCCGATGCCTTGGATTGTTTTTCCGAGTCCCATGTCGTCGGCCAGGATAGCGCGCCCAGCTCCTACGGCAAAGGCGATTCCGTCCAACTGATAGGGCAGCAACTCTACCTTCAACAGCTGTTTGCGAAGCGGATGATCTTTGAGCTGCTGCCGGAGCGGCCGAACAAACTGTTCAAGCTGGGCCTGTACCAGTTCACGTTGGATCCACTCCTCGGCATCTGGGTAAACATGCACATCAAAGCCCGCGTGCTCCAGCGCTTGGATGCGCTGCATCATTTCAATTCCGTTCAGAGCGTCACGGTCGTTAGTCCCGATCATCTCTTGAATCTTGGGGTCGGGATTACTGGGTATGTTGAATAGCAAGCCTAGCGGTTGCTGATAGCTGACGCGGACTGATAGGTTCTTGCGTACGTAGGCTCGCTTTCTTTTTGCAGCAGAAAAACGTTTTTCGACCTTGGCGAGCGTGTGCAGAATATGTTTACAGGTCCCTAAATGGTTTGTGCGAAAGTCTGGGCAGCTGCAGTAAGATAGGCCAACTTCTTCGCCGCGGAGGGCGACTCGATAGCTCTTGCCCGAGTTCGCGCTGGTGATTACGTAGTCCGTCCACGGCAGTTCCGCGTTGGTTGATCGGACAGTCATCTTTTCCTCAGCGGCTCGTTGGCTCCGCTCAGCGATTGCCCGCTGCAACAGTTCCTTTTCGGTCAGATTCTCGAGGGGAACGGTTGGGTCTGGAGGCTCTGCCAATCCCATTGTCGACTTGGCATCCAGCAAATGAGCTAGCGCGCCTCCCATATGCTCGCAAGTGAGTTCGCACTGGTCGCAGTTGATCTGAAGCTGCTTATTGCGACCGCTATTCAATGTAATCGTCACAACAGCCTCCGCAGGATCCCCAACCCGCACGCGGTAGAGATCTCCACCCAAGAACACATCCCGCTCGGTTTCGATTTCGAAACGGCCGCCCTGAGCGATCAGCGCCGTTCCTTTTTCACCGAGCATCTTGGTGGCCTGATAGTAGGTCAGCCGAGCCAAACGCTGATGGAATGGATTAACTTTCTTTTTCGGCTCCTTGGAAGGCCTTTTCGGCTCCTTGGAAGGGGCGCGTGATTTTGTTTTCGTGGCAGCCATTGCTAATCTCCTATCGAGCTCGGGCCCATGAAATGCGATAGAAGTAATTGGACTGTTTCTTTGTCCTGACGTCTACCACGCTTCGTTGCCGTATTCGCAGGTTGGCATCCGCCGACACATAAATTCTCTTGAGCCGCGACGCGTAAGCGACCGGTTCCCTAGGTTGCAGTGGGTAATCTTAGGTTGCCGCCGGTAAGAGATTAGTCCCATTATGCCAATTCTGACCGACGCGCCGTCGACCGAAATAGATCGTTGGCGGCTCAACGGTCATCATTATCGATAGCGGATTTCGACTGAGGTGCAGTTGGAACGAATGGTCCGCTGTCCGACTGTTGTCGCTTCGGTGGCCGGGCGGCTCGCGCCGCTGCCATATCTAGCTCGCGCCGCGCGCTGCCATGTCTAAGTTCGATCGAGATGGGGCCCGGTTTCCCGGGACCTCTCTCGAAGCAACAGCAACTACTGCGTGGACTTGGAACTTACTTCGGGATATCGCTCCTTCGGTGAGGTTTGCTCCCCATGTCAACAAAGTGGTTGAACCGGTTGCGAGGAATGCGGTAACATGACACGGAACATGTTTACTTCGCTCCCAGTTAACGGCACGTTCGGCAATAGCGGAGACGCCTCTAATCTAATGGCGCAACCTGACGCTCAATTACTACATCGCTGGCTCGAAAGTTGTCTTTTATCTACCGCATCGCCAAAGGGTCAGCTAGGATTTCCCCTCCCCGTCGCTTTACTGAAGTTGCATGAAACCGATGCAACTTGCGGTATGGGGGTAGTTACGTGTAGCCAGAGGTGGCGTTCGCTGAAAAGTGTATGCAAATTATAGCTTCGTCTTTTGAAGGATAGATCTAATGCTGTGTTCCGCCGTCCGCGTCTGGGCTCTGATGATCGGTTGTGTGTCGCTCGCCATGCATCCTGGGACTATGCTCGCGGAGAGTGACCAGCGATTATTTCAAGTCGAATTAGACGAAACCTTGGGGGTGCAGAAGAGGTCGGGGCGATTATTTGTGTTCGTCACTGAAAGCCCAACCAATCGACCGAGATCGAGCATTGAGTGGTTTCGGCCAACGCCATTTTTCGCAATCGACGTGTCGGAGATGGAGCCGGGTCACTCCGTCGATGTGGACGAGTCGGCAACCGGTTTCCCAGACAAATTGTCGACTTTGCCTGATGGGAAATACTTTGCGCACGCTCTCCTGCACCATAGCTTGGACGACGGAGATCCGGGCCGTGCTCAAGGCAACTACTACAGTGAATCGGTGCCATTTGAAGTCGTCAAGGACAAGCCTTTCAACGTTCAGCTGACCCTTAAAAAGATTCTACCACCGCGGACTTCAAACGAATCGGCATGGGTCAAGGACATTGCGGTGCCGTGCCCGAAGCTATCAGAGTTTCACGGTCGACAAGTTGTCGAGCAAGCGAGAATCATCTTGCCAGAAAGCTACGGAACAACAACCGAACGTCGCTACCCCGTCATCTACTGCATTCCAAGTTTCAATGTCGACCAGTATACCAACTGGAACAATCAGGTCGGCAGTCGTACGGCTCAGCCAGGCGAGGCTGAGTTCATCCTTGTGATGCTCAATGGTCAATCGGCCTGGGGGCATCATGTTTATGCGAACAGTGCAACCAACGGACCGCGCGGCGACTCGTTGGTTGAAGAGTTGATCCCGTTCATCGATGAGAATTTTCGGACGATTGCAGCACCCACTGCTCGCTTTCTTACTGGCCATAGTTCAGGCGGCTGGTCATCGCTGTGGTTGCAAATCAACTATCCAGATACCTTTGGCGGGACCTGGGCAAGCGCCCCAGACCCTGTCGATTTTCGCAATTTCATGGGCATCGATATCTATGCGCAGCCTTCTCAAAACGCTTATGTCGATACGGAAGGTAGACGACGACCAGCATCTAGACCATATCGTGGTGACACTCTGTATTGGGATTCATTCAGCCGCATGGATGATGCTTACGGACGCGGAGGTCAACTGAAAGCCTTCGAGGCAGTATTCAGCCCACTTGGACCTGAAGGGAAACCGCTTCATATCTTCAACCGCACCAGTGGTCAGGTGAATAGCAGCGTCGCAGAGGCATGGAAGAAATATGACATCAGGTTGCATATGGAAAAGAACTGGCCGCAGTTGAGGGACAAGCTTGCCGGCAAGTTACATATTGTCGTCGGGGATCGGGACACGTTTTTCCTCGATTTGCCTATGTACATGCTCGCCGATTCGCTCAAGAGTCTTGGCGGCGATGCTGACATCGCTTTCCAATCGAATGGCACCCATTTCACCACGCTCACAAACGATTGGCGAACCAGTCTTCGTAAAGCAATAGCCGAGTCGATCAGAGTTCACCACGCAACAGACTATGGAGATTTACCGAAAGCAGAAGAAACAGATACTACTTCTCCTGCGGCCAGGCTGATTGCAAACGCAAGTGGTCCCGAATTGGATTTGACGTCGCAGCCCTCCCCGAGACAAGCCAGGGCATTCATCGTGGACGATGCCTCACTTGTGCAAATAGCAGGATTAAAACAACTTGAGAAACTGGCGTTGCCTCCATCCAAGTTTACGGCCGAGGCGTTGGGCAGACTGGCAGAGCTACCAAAACTTCGCGAGCTAAGACTGACGCTGAACGAGGCATCGTTACCACTCTTACAAGCGATATCAGGACTACCACACTTGGAGAAACTCACGCTGACAGTCCTTAAGCTTGGCGAGCCGGAAGCCAGGGCAATCGCCCAGATGCGTGCCTTGAGAGAACTTTCCACAGGTGCGGGTACCAGTGGATCAGTAATACGTGCGGTCTGCCAATCGAACAGTCTGGAACGGCTGTCAATGCGCTCTGCCCACGCGGGCAACTTCATTTGCCCGGCACTTGTTAACCTATCGAGTTTGCGAGAGCTTGATGTTAGTTTCACAGATATTTCAGCAAGGGGTTTACTTGAGTTAGGAAAGCACCCAGGCCTGGAGAAGCTAACCATCCGAGGTGTCTTGGCGCCGGATAGTATTGTGGAAGAAATTGAAGCGGAGCGGCGATCGCGAAAACAGTCGACGATCGAGATTGTCACCGGAAATTCACCCTACCAAGTTCTTCAATCGGACCCAAACCAACTTCAGCAGCTCAATTTCACTGGGCGAAACGTCGGCCACGAACCACAGCGGCTTGACAGAATCTCAGGCTATGCCACCGTTCCTTGCGTGATACTCTCGCGGTCGCTGATTGACGAACAAGCAGCGAACAAACTGGCGAACATGGAGAACCTTAGAAATACGCTCACTGAATTACAAATGCAAGGAACGAATATTTCCCTGGTCGGTGACCGACTGTTGCTTGCATTTAGCAAACTTCGGAAGGTCGATTTACGCGGAGCGGTCTTGGGTGAATCGACCTTGACTCCGCTGGGCAAACTGCAGGAACTTGAGAACCTCTCTCTTAATTCCACAGATGTCACCGATGAGCAACTCAAGGCAATCCGCGGCATGGAGAGTATCCGCGAGTTGAATCTAGGCAAGTGTACTAAAGTCACTGATGCGAGCCTGGGAACAATTCTTTCATTGCGCGGGCTGCGATTGTTGGATGTCCAGGAGACTGCCCTAACGCGCGCTGCCATAGATGCCCTACGCTCTGAAATGCCCGCGACGCGCATTCGGGGTGATGTTGCCAGACGCTGGGAATGGCAATTTGAAGATTCAAAAGCAGATGGCGCAACCCATGATATTGCGGACCATTGGCGCCCATCGCCGCCAAGCTATGCTCGGGATCAAGTGCTGATTGATGCCAGTAAGGCTCGCGAGAATTGGTGGGCTTCGCAGCGTCGCGATGATCTGGATCCTCGAAATCCGCATCAACTGCGACTAGCGCCACAGTTCCTTCGACAGCAGGGATTCCAGGTAACGGTAGTGCCTCCCGGCTCCACGATCACTGCCGACGTCTTGCAACAACATGACATTATTATCAGAACTCAATGCATCAGTCCCTACACGGAGGAAGAGCTGACCGCCTACAAAGAGCGAGTGGAAAACGGAGGTCTCTGCATTCTCGTTGGCTATGCGCACTATGACGATCGGCTGGCAGAGCGATTTGGCCTCGAGTTTTCAGCAGAGTCTCAAGCATCCCAGATCACCACTGCGCGAGACCACGCAATGACACGTTCTGTTGGTTCGCGTTATGGCCCATTCTGCACCTTGGAGAAATACCCTACCAACGCTCAGTGTCTGGCCTCGTTGACGACAGATGCTACCCCGCCCGTACTCGGCTCGTGGCAATTTGGCCAGGGAATGTTGCTGGCGATGGGAATGGATGCCGTGGACGATCGGGACGAACGTTTGCTGAGCGATGTCGTAAAGTCACTAGCTTCCTTCGAATCGGTGGAGGCCTTCACCACTTCACTGAGAAAATCGGAACTGGTGGCCATAGGTCAACCGCGTTTGGCTGCGCCTGAGCTGATAAGCCCTGCGGTGGATGCGGAATTTCCGCACCGTTCGCGTCATGAGTGGAATCTCAAGTGGAAACCTGTTACGGGCATACGCATGGCACAAGTCTTGGTACAAGCACCCTCCCGTGAACTGAGCCTCGATCTGGAAACGCCCCAAGAACGTGGTGAAGTCCTTTTGCGACCGTCGCCAGCTTTCCGACCCGATGCTTCTCAACGTTCTGGATGGTACTGGCAAGTGCGGTTAAAGACCGACGCTGGCGAATTCGGCAAATGGTCTCCGCCTCAACCGTTCACCGTTGCCGCTGTCGAAGAGTTTACCGAGCCGTTGCCACCTCTCGGACCGATCGAGGGATCCTGGCTTGTAGCGGAAAATCCTAATTCGAGTCGCAACAGCTTTGTCGGTGGTGAAAGATGGTTTCTGTCGACCGGCTTTGGTCGTGAATCCAAGAGCATGATCTGGGATCTTGAGGCAACCCCACCTGAGTTGGTGGTCGATGTGCTGGTGCAGGGCAACGTGCGTTCGGCGCCGCCGATCACATCCAATGGCAAGTGGGCTGTCGCATCGATCGGGCAGCGAGACCAGGGACAATCCCGACTAATAAATCTGCTCGAAAAGGATCACCCTGAATTCCTGTTTGAGCATCCTGGAAATGTGACGGCGCATCATTTTTCGGGGAATGGCGAGTGGTATATCTCGCGAACCAAAGATTCAAATCGACTATGGAATTTAGCAACGGAAGATCCCTCAGCTACGTTCGAAACGATCAACGAGCCGCAAAACAGTAGTCAGATGCAACCATTTGTATTCGACCGATCGCGGCGTTGGCTGGTCGCCGGAAACCGTCTGATCGATCTGAATAATACAGCACCGTTGGCATCTTCCAAGCTACTACCCAACGACAACTTTAATCCCGTTGGTTTTAGCAGCGATGGCAATTGGTTAGTCGCGGGAAATTGTCTCGTAGACATGCGCGCTCAAGAGTTGGGGCAAGATCGACTCTTCGCGCTACCGAAAATAGACTCTTTCAGTAATTTGAGCTTTAGCACCAGCCAACATGTCCTGCTTATTGGCAATCTCTATGTTCGCCTTGATAGCGATGACCCAAGCCAACAGATTACCAGTCTTCCTATTTCAGATGGACAATTCGACGCATTCGCCTTGAGCAAAGACGGGCGTTACGTGACTGCCGCGAATGCACAGAATCTGGTGGTGTGGGATTTGCAAGATCTGGCGACTACACCGTTGCAACGAAACAGCTTTGGCCCTGGAGGTGGGAATATCAGTTTCCCCATGTCATTTCATCTCAAGTTACACTTCAGCGATGACAACCGTTGGCTCGTATCAACTAGCTATGATGGAGACGCGACACTCTACGATTTGACGAAACCAGATCTTGCTGCCAAGAAGCTTACGGGTGACAGAAGTAGTTATCGCATTATTGGCTTTACCCGCAACGGCCGATGGCTATATGTGGGGGCCGGAAACAAAGTAAATCTGTGGGACCTAACCGGCGATTCCGTTGGTGCTCCCGATTCGGTGGTTGAGTTGTTTGAGGGAGAAACACGCTGGACAGGCATCGTGTCGCAAAGTCAGGACGGCCGGTGGCTGGTATGCAATGACCGCAAGTCGTTACCCCTGCTATATGATCTCAGCCAAGAATCGCCTTTTGAAAAGCCTGTCACCATCGATCACCCCAATTCGTTTGGCGTTCTTAGTCCTGATGGTCGTTACTTTATCACGCGGTACCAAGCCGATTTTGGAGCACGCCTGCCTAACAATCAGCCCGCAGATCTTCGCCTATGGTCGCTCGTCGGAGAAAATCCTGGCGAGCAATACGTCTCGGTACCGGGACACTATGGTGACGTAAACACGAGTACGTTTAGTTCCCATGGACGCTGGCTCCTGATCGGTGATGCAAGATCAACGCGCATGTGGGACGTTGCTCATTTGAATTCAGTTACAACTAACTAACGATCAGGAAAACGGCCAGAAGAATTGTCTTAAAAATCCTTCCGTAGGCTTGGCACCGTCGATACCGTACGATTGGGGCCAACGCTTGCCCGGCAAATGAAAGCTGCCAAATAGCCAGTCCCAGATGGGCAAGTGCACAGCAAAGTTCTTGTCGATGGCTTCGGCCTGATCACTATGATGCCAGTGGTGAAACTGGGGTGTGACAATCCAATAGCGTAGCGGCCCAAAGGTGAACCGCAGATTGGCATGAATGAATGTGGCTTGCAGCGTCACAATCACACCATACGCTAGCAAGGCTGTATCGATGAAACCTAACACAAACAATGGCATGTAGGTCAAGCCTCGCGTCAACACGATATCGATCAAGTGCAATCGCGAACCTGCCAGCCAATCCATCTTCTCTGCAGAATGGTGGATGGCATGGAATCGCCACAACCAGGGGATGCGGTGGAAGGCCCGATGAATCCAGTATTGAACAAAGTCGGTCAGTAGCAGAATCTCAGCAATCTGTACCGGCAGAGGCTGGCTGCCAATGCTGAACCGCCATCGTTCATCAACAACCCACGCGAACAGAACTTGGGCCGGTTTTAAAGTCATGATCGTCACCCATTGCACCGCTAACGTGCTGACGAAAAAGTAGGTGAGATCCGTTCGCCAGCCATGCCGGAAAATCGGCTGATCGCGACGCAGTGCAAAGCAGCGTTCCAAGGGAACAAACACCGCACACCAGAAAATGAGGTTCAACATAAACCAATCAAGGCTCAATACTGGCAGCGAGCTAGTGGAGTTGGTATCCACATTCACTTGAGCACCGCCCATTAGGGCCGCCGCCAAGCTACAAGTTAATGCAGCTGAGCCAAGGATCTTTTGCTTTCGTAGCGTTAGACTAGTCAATCCCAGCAGAAAGCCGCTGACCAGGGCGATATGCAACAACGCGCGTATCGTTGGCAGTGTATAGTATCCTCGCAACTCAGGTATCGTCAGCCACGATGGAAACTGAATACAAAGTACAGTGAACAGTCCCAATCCGCTGAACAGGATGCCCAATACTCCACTGATCCAACCGCTGCCGAACGCAACTGGTCCGCCATCGGCGCGGCTTATCAAGCGAACTTCATCAGGGCTGTCTTGATGCGACGGTTCTGACATAAGACCGGCTCTGCTCCTCTTCCAGGCGAGGTCGAACTCCCGTTAGCCGAGTAACAATTGCCTCCAGGCAACGGAAAAACTTTATTTTCTCGAGCCACTGGTTACAGAATCCAGTAGTAATGCAGTAATGACCTTCATGCGGGAGCGCGTGATGCCGGGCGTGTTCCCGATGGGAAAGAATCAGTCCGCGACGTTGTAGCCAACGTACCCAGCCAGGTGGACGACGCATATGAGCCCACTGATGGATTTGATTGGTGGGAATCGCCATAGCACAAAAGGCAACACCAAATGTGAGGCTGAACAACCCCATTGGATGGCTCAAGGGAATCATCCACAATGCCGTTAGCACCGGCAGCGCAACTAGGCTCGTATCGCCATTGGTGTCCACCAGATTGCATTCCAGGAATGAGTTTGGGGTGACGTGGTGCACCCGAAACGGTTTGATGAATCGGGGCCCCAAGATCGGGAAGGCCTCGCTTCCCCAAGTATCTGCCAGCCAGTGAACTAATCCCGAAACGAAATCGGCAGCCAACCATGCAAGTAGGATCGCAGCCAACATCCACAAGCTCAAATCGTGGCGATGTTGCCACAAACGGTATAGATGGGCGAGTATGGCTGCGACTGCAGTTACAATGCACAGTGTCTCAAACCAAAAGGTGAGCGGGCCACTTCCATCATGTCGTCGGGAAGCTTGTCGATTACCAACTCGTTGCATTGACGCGTCCTTTTGGGTGGAGTGATAAGTTATGGAGTCCTTTTTCGCCACAAATTCACGCGTAGCCGACGAAGAAAGCACAGAAATTGTTCTCGTCAATCCACGTGCTGGCTCTGGCGCGGCCCTACGAAATCGCCAGTGTTGGAAGCGTTGTCTATCTGGCTCCTATGAGGTCGTCACAGGCGCAAATGCTGCCGAGACGGAGCGGTTGGCTGCCGAAGCCACCAGGCAGGGTGTCCGCCGACTGTCGGTGGTTGGCGGCGACGGCACGATTCACCATGCTTGCAATGGATACTTGAGCGTTACGAACTCTCGCACGCAATTGAGGATCATACCATTCGGTACAGCAAACGACTACGCAGCCTCGCTCAGGTTGCACGCCCGGCAGGTAGGTCGAGAGTCTTTTGAAGTTGACGTCGGGCAGCTCCGGTGTGGGGACTTCAAGCGATACTTCGTCAATGTGGCTGGCTTGGGACTGACCGCCCGGGCGGCGGCATTGTCGCGTTCCTCCAAATGGTTTCCTAGCCGCATTCGATACTTGGCCGGTCTGCTGCGGACGATGACCCACGATTGGCAGTATTCTGAAATCAGGTTGCAA